>CAYTWO010000004.1:0-57117 GCA_964442125.1 uncultured Gemmatimonadota bacterium | reverse complement strand
GGGAAACGGGATTCGAACCCGCGACCCTCAGCTTGGAAGGCTGATGCTCTAGCCATCTGAGCTATTCCCGCGTGGTACTCGTCCTAATTTCAATAACATAATCCTGAGTGGTGGAGGGGGGAGGATTCGAACCTCCGAAGGCTGAGCCAACAGATTTACAGTCTGCCCCCTTTGGCCACTCGGGAACCCCTCCAGAAAAAAACCAATAAAAACACCTCTACCTTAATAAATAGCGGTGATTAACTGTAGGGTTTTTTGTTGATCCTGGAGCTGGCGATGGGAGTCGAACCCGCAACCTGCTGATTACAAATCAGCTGCTCTACCGTTGAGCTACGCCAGCGACAAGAAAATGATTCAATTGTATTTCTTGCAAAGACCTTAAGATTAATATTTCTAAATGATATTGTCAAGATTTATTATCTCTAATCTGCATGGTCCTTTTTCACCCCGAATAACCTGCTCCACTTAATTCCTTTGGGAGTATCCTCCAGGAGAAAACCTTCCCGCGCGATGTCATCTCTCAACCTGTCGGCTTTCACGTAGTCTTTTTTCTCCCTTGCCTCTTCTCTCTCCTCTATCATAACCGCAACTTTCTCAGGAAGAACATCCTCATCCTCAGGAAGGAACTCGAAAACACGGCCTGCTGAGGCAATCAAGTCAATTACTCCACTTCTCTCCTCTTCATCTATCGATTCTCCAAGATCAAGTTGCTTGTTAACCTGGCGAATCATCTCAAAGATACTGCCAAGCGCTTTGGGGCAGTTAAGGTCATCATCCATCCCGGAATAGAATTGATCCCTGGCCTTTTCCACTAAGTCACGGATGCCTCCTGCACTTTTCCCTGTATCCATCTCGACGATCCTGCTATGAAAGTCTTCTATCCGCTTTAGCGTTGACCCGACACCCTCGAGCCCATCGAGAGTAAAATTCAGTGGATGCCGATAATATGAGGACGCAAGAGAGAACCTGATAGCTCTTGGATCGTGTCCCATATCGATCAGATCTCTGATCGTATAGCAGTTTCCTTTCGACTTTGACATCTTTTCACCATCGACGAAGAGATGCTCACTGTGCAGCCAGTACCTCACGAAGGGCTCATCGGTGTATGCCTCCGACTGGGCAATCTCGTTCTCATGGTGCGGGAAGATGTTGTCGACACCCCCGGTGTGGACATCAAAACTCTGTCCGAGATACTTCATGCTCATCGCCGAACACTCGATGTGCCACCCGGGTCTCCCTTTTCCGAAAGGCGCCTCCCAAAAAGGCTCTCCCTCTTTGAACGCCTTCCAAAGGGCAAAATCACGCGCGTCTTCCCCATATTCATCAGAGTCTACAACCCCACCCTCATCCGAAGCCTTTCGTCCGGACAATTTTCCGTATGAACCGTACTTCGATATATCGAAATAGACCGATCCATTTTTCTCGTAAGCAAATTTTTTTTCCAGTAGACCATTGATAATTTCGACCATTTCCTCGATGTGCTCGGTTGCTCGAGGGTAATATTCCGCTTTTTCGATCCTGAGGGTCTCGAGGTCTTCAAAGAAGGCTTCGATGTAACTGGATGTATACTCATCGATGCTGACATTTTCTTCCCGAGCACCAGCAATCGTCTTGTCATCAATATCGGTGATGTTCATGACCTGCCTGACTCTGTAACCCCTAAGCTTCAAATACCTCCTGAGTACATCTTCAAAGATAAAAGTCCTGAAGTTACCGATATGAGCCAGATCATAAACGGTCGGTCCGCAGGTGTACATCCATACTTCACCATCCCGAATCGTAGTAAATTCCTCTTTTTTTCGTTTGATCGTGTTGAACAATTTCATGCTATATCACACTTATAGAGCCCTTTACCGGTATTGTCCGGCACTCCTTTTCCCTCCAGGACCCATATATGAGGATCACCGTCATCCACACTCTCCTGTATTCGTGTCGTCAGATATCTTATGAATCGGAGGACCGCAAAGGATATGATCAAGATCAGGAGGATCTCGAAGACATGTACGAGCAGAACCTCCGTCAATTCATCCAGTACGATCATCTCAAAATCCATCCGTCACTCTCCAAAATAAAAAAAACCCGTCTTTTTCCTCTTATACAAGTTGAATCCAGCAGGACTACCGGATTCTTAAAGGGTTAACAGGTTAGCAATGACCAATAATAGACAGCGAGGGTTTTTCCCGCGATTATCGACAGAAACAGGTCACCGAATCAAAATAATCAATTCTTCTCCTTGTGGTGCGAAGAGCCCCTGAACTGCCGTGCGGGGGATTCTTCCATTAAGGATAATAAATCAAGAATAATATAATTTTAAATGGATGGAAGTCAACTGTTTCTCACGATAAAAAAACAATCTATTACCAGCGCCGATCCGGAACGGTCATAAGAGGGAAGAAATATCACAAACGGTTCGCTGTACGTAAGGACAATTTCACCGGTAGATCGGGGGAGACATGGTTTTAAAAGGGACTGTATACGGTAAGAACCGCTTCAAAAGCGGTAAGGGGACTATTCTGTAATGCGGATCTCCCTGACGGCCCAACCTTCCCCCTCCTTTTCCATGGAGACAAATACGGTGTGATCCATAATCCTGCCTGTCTTTCGATCACGCATCTGCAACTTGCCGACACCGTAGGCAGACCTCTCATCCGAAGATGAAACCCTGAACCTGGAAAAGGACATCTCCCTTATATCAACCGAAGACAGATATTCCTTCAAAACATATTGGGCCTGCCCCCTGCCAAACGAATCGTTGATATCTTTAGACTCGATGGTTATCTTAACTCTTGATTTACCGGACATAAGTCCTGTAAGAGATCTCGAGTCTCCATTGACCCAATCTCTCCTGAATTTCTCCAGTGTATCCTGCACCCTGCGGTTCGTATCCTCGGGGACTTTTCTGGGCTGGATAGATTCATCACGAGATCTTTCCATGATTGCTCTTTCAGGCACCCTTTTCACCTCTTGATCTCGCCTTCGACCCTCGATGATGGGAAGAGCCTTTCTGGAATTCCGATTCATCCTCGGTTTCGTTTCAGCTTCTTTCCTGACCTTCTCTCTCGTCTGATTTGTCTCCCTGACCGTCTTTTTCCGCGGCTCAACTGTTTGCACCCTCTTATCCCGGTTTGCTCGCAGTGAACCATCGACCCTTTTGGTCTCCTTCACGCGCTGAGCCTGCAAAGGATGACTAGAAAACAGGACGGTCAAAATCACAAAAAGGAGAAAAAGACCGAGGGACATGGAGAGACCACGGGGAAGTAGCGTGGAAAGATAACCCTTTGATACTCCTTGTTTTCTAAGCATTTGCGACATTTCAAAGTGCTCCCGTTCTGTACGACCCACCGCTGGGAAAAATGCTACGCCCACACGGTTAGAGAGAAAAAGCAAATCCCGTACCACGTGTAATATAACTCCTATAATGAAGATATCTGATAAGTATCCGGATAAAGCAACAGCGTTTCACGGCCTTAACTCTATAATGATCACTACATTATAAAAATCAAGCCATACTCGGGACAGCTTCTCATTCTGAGCACAGGAGTCCTCGATTTTCTTCGAGCCGTCCAAAAAAGAGTACAACCTAAGTTGAGCGACATAATCGCTCAAATTAGGTACAACTACCCCGATGTCATCTCATCGAGGATTACCTTAGCCGCACTCAACGGCTCTTCAGCCCCGGTAATAGGTCGCCCAACGACTATAAGGTCCGAACCATTATTTATCGCTTCAACGGGCGTGACCTTTCTCACATGACCTCCATCTTCAGCCCCGGCGGGTCTCACGCCCGGTGTAACGATCAGAAAATCTTCACCCAGCTTATCTCTGATCATCCTGGTTTCCCGTCCGGATGCAACTACCCCCTGAAGCCCGGATTCCTTGACCGAGATAGATAGCTTTTCAACAAAGCCCCCAGGGCTTAGTGGGGTTGCCCCATATATCTTGTAATATTCACCTTCTCCGATATGTGTCAAAAGCGTCACAGCTATGATAGCAGGGAACAGCTCTTCTCTTCCGCGACCTCCTGCCTTTTCTCTCCAGATCACCCTTGCCCCGGCGGCCTCCTTCATCATCAAAGCTCCACCGCTGGCGTGAACATTTATGATATCAGCACCTAACTCCAGTGCGGCGAGGCATGCCCTTTGAACTGTCCTTGGTATATCATGGAACTTCAGATCGAGAAAGACCGAACCCCCTGATTTTTTGATAAACTGCACAAGAGAGGGTCCACAGGCAGAATATGCCTCGAGTCCTATTTTAAAAAATTTCACCGTCGGAAACAAGGTCTCGATCATATCATAGATCTGATCCTCCGATGGAAAGTCGAGGGCGACGATCAACCTTTTTTCACTCTCTATCTTCATTCTCCGGAATTCCCCCATTGGCGCACTCGAATCTCCACCATGGCCGTTCCTGCCTTCAGCATCCTCAATTCTCTCGCGGCTCCGACGGAAAGGTCGATGATCCGACCGGCCACGAATGGACCCCTGTCGTTTACCCTTACGGTAACCTTACGCCCGTTATCCAGGTTCGTGACTTCCAGTAACGTCCTGAAGGGTAAGGTACGATGGGCAGCCGATATACCGTTCATATCATAGATTTCTCCACTGGCGGTCCGCTTCCCGTGAAAATCTCGTCCGTAATAGGACGCGATCCCCCTCTGGTAAAAATCTGAACTGTAGAGTGTACCACCTGTACTCCCCTGGTCACCGGACCTGTACTTCGGTGCTGACGCGCACGAAAGGAATGTGACCATCGACATGATGAGGACGATATCTCTCATCTCAACCACTCGGTTCCATGCTACCGATCAGTGATGTTATGTCACCAATTCCCTGACTATCGATGTAGGTCCGGAGCCCTTCGATGATCTCGAAACTGACATGAGGATTAACAAAATTGGCTGTACCGATCTGGACAGCTGAGGCGCCGGCAACTATATATTTCAGTGCATCCATATGACTCGAAATTCCTCCGATTCCAATAACGGGTATATCTACCACGTTTGCGACTTTGTTGACGGCATAGAGACCGACTGGAAGGATCGCTGGTCCAGAAAGTCCTCCAGTGATATTTCCCAGAACGGGCTTGCGGCGCTCCACATCAACCTCCATCGCCATCAGTGTATTTATCAGCGATATTCCACGACTGCCGGCATTCACCGCTTCGATGGCCATTTCCTCGATTTCGAGGAGCATGTTGGGACTCAATTTTGATATTACCGGCAGGTCTGTATTCTCGCAAACTGCGCTCACAACCTTCTGGATCTGTCCCGATCGAGAGAGATTCTTAACCCCTCCTTCCTCTACGTTTGGACAAGAAAGGTTAATTTCAATCGCGTCTACACCGTCGAGTTCGGTCACCTTTCTTGCCATATAAGCAAACTCCCTGGTATCCTTACCGCCGATATTAACGATGACACAGGCACTTCCTCTATTTGACTCGATCCAGGGCCATTTCGAGCCGATAAACTCCTCTATACCTACGTTTGCCAGCCCGATCGAATTCAACATACCGCTCGGAGTTTCTACAATCCTCGGCGGCGAATTTCCTGCTCGCGGTTCAGGTGTTATCGTTTTTGTCACCAAGGCGCCAAGTTCAGAGATCGCAACCAGATCTGAATACTCCTCACCGTAACCGAAGGTCCCTGATGCAACCATTACCGGATTCTGGAACTTGATGCCGAAGAGAACGACTTCAATACCGCTCAAAAGACCACCTCTTTTCCGTCGAAGACCGGACCTTCACGGCACACTCTGTTGTAAATCAAGTTGCCGTCCTTGCTCGTGCAGATAACGCACCCCATGCAACTCCCTAACCCACACCCCATGTAACTCTCCAGTGAGAACTGCAGCGAACCGTGGTAATCAAGAAGCTGAGATTGTACCTCTTTCAACATAGCACCTGGACCACACGCATATATGGCGGTCTCCCCGCTTTTTTCCTTGTTCAGTCTCCGGGAAAGCAAATCGGTAACCAGGCCCCGTTGCCCGGCTGACCCGTCTTCCGTTGCCAGTGAGACCTGGATGTTCGTAAAGCTCAGGCAATCCGTGTCGATCAACCGGCCGATATCCCTGTCTCCGTAAAGGAGTTCGACATCTACTGAGCGGTTATTTCCTTTCAACGCCTTGACAAGCAAAGGGAAGGGTGCGATCCCCACTCCGCCGGCGACCATAATATGTCTCTTGACCTCTCGATCGAGGACAAAACCTCTACCCAAAGGACCCAGGAGAGATAACTTGTCCCCTTTGACCAGCCTCGTAATCAGTTGGGTAGCCGTACCCATGCTCTTGATGATGAAATAAAGGCAACCCCCTGTAATGTCGCTTACACTGAAGGGTCTTCGCAGAAGCGGGGATGATCCTTCCCATCCCTTGACCATGAAAAACTGACCTGGTGATATATCCTCACTCATGCCGTGTGATGTTACTACCAGGTTGTACGTGTCTTCAGTCAGCTTGATCGAGTCCTCTATCGTCCCGATCGAGAGCTTGATCCTTGTTCTCTCTCCAGCTATCATCACTGATAAGATTTTATGAGTTGTCTGTCTACTGCAAACTAATGAATTAGCCACCAGAAAGTGTATCACCCTCTGCCGGTTCTTCAGAGGGTACAGAGTCAGGAAGTACCTCGGAGATCGAATCGGATACACTCTCCACAGGCAGTACTTCGTCACTCAACGGGATATCGGTATCGACCGCAACTGCGCTGAGCAACTCCCCTTCGAGTTCGTCTTCATAGAACCCCATCGGGCGCTCCGGGAGATCCATGTCCAGCTTCAGCCTGGCGTAGTCAGCATACCTGGTATCCGGAAAGCCATCGATAATATGATGAAACTCCTGTTCTGAAGCGACCGAATCTCCGATGTCTGTCTCAAGGACCCAGGCCCTCGCATACAACGCCTTCGGTGCCCACGGAGAGTCAGGGAACGAGTCGATCACTACCTGAAAACCCTCGAGTGCTTTCTCAGTGTCCTTGATCTGGTAAAGATAAAACTCAGCGATCAGATAATACGCCTGGGGCAGGCCATCAGACAGGGCTATATCCTCATCATCTATATACTCCTTTAACTTCCTCAAGCGCTCTACTTCTATCCACCTCTCCTTGCACATTTTCCCATATTCAGAGCCGGGGGCCTGACGATAACCCTTCTTGAATTCTTCTCTGGCCTTATCGCTATCACGAAAACCTTCCAAGTAGAGCTTACCCCGCAAGTAGTTTGCCTCTGCAGCTTCCGGAGTTTTTGAATAATCAAACGTAATCAACTGGAAGACTTCGAGTGCATCATCCATATTGCCGAGAAGAATGAGCTGACGTCCGAGTCCTATCCTCGCACGAATGCTCTCTTCTTCGGAAAGATCTCCGGAAAGAAGTTCCCGATAGGCGTCTACCGCCTCCTGATACCTTCCGATCTCTGAAAAAGAACTCGCAATCCAGAAATATCCCTCTCGTTTCAGGGAAAGGGTGCTTGCAGACTCGACGAGATCCTGGAAACTCCTCAGTGCCTCATCATAGTCCTCCAGATAGAACTGGCACTGAGCCATCCTCAGTAGTCCTTCATCTCGCCACCTTGATGACGATTCCTCCTCCAGTAACTTATTGAACTCGTTGTAGCTCTCCATATAACTTTCCACCGAGAAATAGGTTTCTCCACGCAGGAATCCCAACTCATCCTCCCACCCTGGTGGGATTGAACCATCATCGATCTGATCCATTGTCATCAGACACTCAGGATAGAGTTCACTGTTAAATTCAGCCTTCGCTTTCCAGTAAAGTACGACCTCCCTTTTATCACTCTCAGGATTTTCCGTCAATAACTTATCGAAGGCCTTGATCGCTTCCTCGTATTCAGACTTTTGATAAAAAGCCTTCCCCATCAACAGAAGTGCCTCGTCGACGTAAGAACTTTTCGGATAGGTCGTTAACACCTTGACACACTTCTTGATCGACTTCTGAAAATCATCCCTGGCTTTTTGTGTAACCTTCCCATCCGACTTTTCGACCTCCTTGAGTCCATCCTCGAAAAATTTCTCGGCGTGATAGAAGGTGTTGTAGTAGACACAACCCACCTTTAGACAAACACCGGGGAAGAGGATGCTGATAATGATTATTTTCAGTACATGTCTATCCATTTTACGGCTTCCCAGTCTTCTCAAACAATGTATACCTCCATCTAAAAGTGTGTGTTCCTTCTCATGACGCCATGGTCATTGATCAAATTTCCGACGATTTCGTTCAATACAACTTTCTATCCCCCTGTGAATCCGCCTGGCCAGTTCATCCTGGTAATGATTGTCTCCCAGCAGCTCCTCCTCGACAGAGTTCGATAGGTATCCAAGCTCGAGCAGGATCGAAGGCATATGAGCTCCATTCAGGACGAAAAATCCAGCCTGGCGTAATCCACGGCTGATGATCCTCGATCCGTCATTGAACTCCCTGCTCATAATTTCCGCATACTCACTACTATCTTCAAGATATGCACTCTGCATCAGGTCAACCATTATGAAGGGGAGGTCGGCCATTTCTCTCGAATCGTCCGTTTGTTCATATAATTGGTCACTGAGGTTTTCCCTGTGAGCGACAGCCCTTTCCTCGTCTGTCTTCGCGACCGATAGAAAATAAGCCTCGAATCCTCGCAAATCCTTCTTTTTAGAAGAATTACAGTGAATACTGATGAACAGGGCACCTTCATCTCCCTTGTTGCTGTTTGCCAACTCCGCCCGTTTTTTCAAGGATATGTACGTATCTTTTCGCCGGGTCATGATCACCTTGAGGTCCATCTTCTTCTTCAGGATCGACTCCAATTTCATCGCTACCTTCAAATTGATCTCTTTCTCCATCAAACCACCCCTGCCTATAGCACCTGGATCCTTCCCTCCATGTCCGGGATCGATGATTACGGTCCTGATCAGGAACTCCTTTCGGTCGGTATTTCCCGAAATCAGGTCAAATCTTCCTCCCTCGATCTCTTCCTTTTTACCACCAAGCCCCTCACCCGAGAATACGATACTTATCCCCGGTGGATCTTTCACCTCTGCGGCTCTGTACCGGCGCACATAAGGATTGAGAAAGAAGAGGAACTGAGTTGATCCACCCAATTCGGTTACGAGTGTCGAATCTATATAACCGAGTGCCTGGAGCGAATCAGTGATAGGGTGACTGTTTTGAGTCTCAAAAAGATTCAGAAGAAACGTGCCGGGTCTCGAAGTATCGATGTCGAAACGTGGAGGAGATGAAGAATGAAAGAAGATTTCCGTTTCGTTATCACCCACTGACCGTTTCATACCCTTGATAAAGTTATAGGACCGACGATCCCGAAGGTTGCTCGTTTCCGGGTCGTAAGAAAAAACATCCGGATAAAAATAGGGAATGTACTCGGTGATTAACTGGAGTGGGATAAGGAACTTGTCCCGCCAGAGAAGCGGGGGGTCGATCAGTTGATACGGACGCTGATCAAATGAAAAGAACGGGATCCGGTCCTCGAATTGAAGAGTCCCTCCTTCGAACCTGTAGGTGACCGAAAATCCAGATTCTCCCCATTCGATGCTTCCACCCAGGGCACGCTGAATTTCATCGATCGGCACATAGTTGCTCGACCCGAGCCGAATCAACTGAGTGGTCCACGTTCGCCCGGCTGAAAGGAAAGAAAGCGTATCTGATGTAACTTCACCTGCAGAAATCAGGGGAACCGAGAAATTCGCCCAGATAATGAAAGAGAAAAGAACAATTATGATCTTTCTGGACATCGAATCCAATTCGTCCCCCGTGTGAGCAACCCTATCGCCTATTTTTGAGAGCGCGCTCTATCTCTCTATTTGCAGCTTTCTTTCTCAAGTCCTCCCGTTTGTCATGAAGCCTCTTACCGCGCGCAAGGGCCAGCTCGACCTTCACCAGACCGCTGTCGAAATAGACCTTCAGAGGAACCAATGTCAGGCCTTTCTCTTCAACTTTTCCAATGAGACGCCTGATCTCTTGTTTGTGAAGGAGGAGTTTCCTGACTCTACGTGAGTCATGGTTGAACTGGTGAGCCGCACGATATTGTCCGATGTGCATGTGGTGGAGGAATACCTCACCATTTTCAACACGGGCATAGCTATCGACCAGGTTAGCTTTCCCTTCTCGGAGAGCCTTGACTTCGCTTCCTTTGAGAACTATGCCGGCCTCCAACTTCTCCTCGATATGGTACTGGTATCGAGCTTTTTTGTTCTGACACACAAGTTTAACAGCCATTTCACAAGATCTCGCCAGGCGCCGATCGAACCTCAACGGGCTGCCAATAAACTTAAGGGGCCTACTGTAAAAAGGCAAGCGCAATCAGGACATACAACAAGGCAGTAGAAGCATCGACAGTTGATATGGCCAAGGCAGTGGTTTCTTTTTGCGGGAATGACGGAGAGGGAGGTCATACTTGCTGGCGTGCCACGGAAAGGCTTTACACTCACTCAAGGTCATAACTCGGTGTGGGTCAAGCAGAGAAATTGGGGAAACTCCAGAATCCATCCCTCTTGACACAACCCGAATCTCTCTTTAGTGTTTGACAGGAAATAGTCGTTGATAACTGCCATTCTACAGGTGCCGAAGTGGTGGAATTGGTAGACGCGCTGCGTTCAGGGCGCAGTGGGCAGCAGCCCGTGGGGGTTCGAATCCCCCCTTCGGCACCAGCTTACTCCGATCGTATCATCGCAAGGAGCATGCGAAACTGCCTTTTCGCCAGGACAGCATGAGGGACATCCGCCGGAAGGATTATCATATCTCCACTTGAAAGGTGATGTTCCTTCTCACCGATGGTTATCGCGGCTTCGCCATCGAGAATGGAAATAAGCGCGTCAAAAGGCGCCGTATGCTCACTCAGGCTTTGGCCCTCTCCGAATGCAAACAGTGTTATCGTCCCAGTCTTTTTCTGAACGATAGTCCTGCTTACTATGGCTCCTTCCTGGTATGAGACCAATTCTTCTGATTTCAGGATAATCCCCCTGATATCTTCTCTGTCTTCTTCCATCAGATGTTCCTTTCAACCGTAATGAGCAACCGTATCAATCTCCCCCGCAGCGAACTGGAGATCGCCGTTGGATAACAAAGCACACAGATCTGGTGTTCCGGGACGGGACACTAGAAAGCTCTTCCGATTTTACCTGTTGAGGATATGGATAGCCTTCTTTTCAGCCGCCTCGGCCGCTTCCATCAGAGATTCCGGGAGGGTCGGGTGAGGATGAATGGTCAACGCAAGATCTTCGAGTGTAGCCGCCAGCTCCACCGCAAGGGCTCCTTCACTGATCATGGTCGAAGATTCCGGTCCCACTATTCTGACTCCGAGAATACGTCCTGTCGATCGATCGGCTACTACCTTTACAAAGCCCTCTGCCCTGTCCATGGCCAACGCCCTGCCCGAGGCAGAAAAGGGGAACCTGCCCACCGTTACCTCATATCCTTGTGCCTCGGCCTCCTCCTCTGAGAGACCGACAGTGGCTATCTCGGGATCTGAAAAGATAACGGCCGGCATTGACTGCCAATCCCTGGCGCTATTGAGCCCACCAATAACCTCTGCGGCTACTATCCCCTCGCGCGAGGCTTTATGGGCAAGCATTGGTTCTCCTGCTACATCACCGATCGCGAAAATATGCGGAATATTGGTCCTGCAGCGTTCATCGATTTTGATATATCCCTGTTCATCCAGTTTGATACCCGCTTTCTCCAGGCCGCATCCCTCGGTGTTCGGTCGCCTCCCTACCGCAACGAGGACTTTATCCGTCTGGATCCGTTCGATCTCTTCCCCTTTCACCACCACTACTTCAACACCCCCCTCTCCTTTTTCAATGGATTTGACCTGTGTAGACAGCCGACTGTCTACTCCGAGCACCTTGAGCTGACGGCTCACCATCCTCACCAGGTCTTTGTCAACGCCGGGCAACAGGCTGTCCAGCATCTCCACTATAACGACCATCGCCCCAAGCTTGGCGTAAAACGTTCCCAGCTCGAGCCCTATGTATCCCCCACCCACGACCAGGACTCGAGAGGGGATATCCCGCAGCGCCAGCGCTTCTCTGGAGGTCAGGATAACTTCCCCGTCTGTCTCCAGATCCGGTAACTGTATGGGACTGGATCCCGTTGCAATGATTGCATTTTCGAATTCGATATTTTCGACCCCATCACCATGATCAACCCGTGCCGTATTCTCCGAGGTAAACATCAGCTCTCCGTGGACCACATTAACGCCGTTTCCCTTGCATAACTTCGAAATACCATCCGTCAATCTGGCAACCACACCATCCTTCCAACGCATCATCTCTTTCAAATCGACGGAAAGATCTTCTGCGATGATCCCCATTCCCTTACCACTCTTCAAGGTATGGTAGAGCTCGGCAGCATGGATGAGTGCCTTGGACGGAATACATCCGTGGTTAAGGCAGATCCCGCCCAGGGTGTCTGAACGTTCCACAAGGATTACATCCTTCCCGAGCTGGGCAGCCCGGATAGCCGCAACGTATCCGCCCGGACCCGATCCGACTACGATTACCTCAACGCCCGTTGCGATTTCTCCAACGACCATTTTAAATCAGCTCCATGAAATAAGTTTCCGGTGTCTCAAAATATTTTTTCAGAACGTTCACAAATTCTGCTGAATCAGCCCCATCTGCAACCCTGTGGTCAAAGGAGAGCGAAAAGTAGGCAAAGTCTCTCTCCACCGCTTGGCCATCGACAAGGATAACCTTCTTGAAAAAGCTGCCGATCCCGAGAATTGCGGTTTCAGGATAATGTATGATCGGTGTTCCGAAGAGACCGCCTATGGAACCGTAATTCGTAATGGAAAACGTAGCACCATGAAGGTCATCCAGTGGAACCTTTCGCGCTCGAGTCGCCTCGGCAAGGCGATCGATCTCATCAGAGAGCTCGAGAATACTCAACCTGTCGGCGTTTTTGATGACCGGGACGATCAGACCATCCGGCGTTGCTGTCGCCATTCCAATATTGTAATACTTCTTGTATACGATTTCCTCTGTCGCATCGTCCACAGATGCGTTCATTGCTGGAAAATCCTTGAGAGTCAGGGCTACTGCCTTGACTATGAAGGGTAGAAACGAAAGTTTCGATCGTTCCTCCTCCCATCGTTTCATGATGTCTCGACGGAGGCGAATCAGATGGGTCACTTCCACCTCATCGACATGGGTCACGTGGGGGATCTTCCGGACGGAGGTGACCATCGCTTCCGAGACCCGCTTCCTGACTCCCCGCATCTTTACCCTCTCCTCGAGACCATCTGCACCAACTTCCTCCAGATCGACAGCCGCCTTTTTCACACCAGGCTCTCCACCCTGAGAAGCCAGCTTGACGTCCTCTGGCGTGATCCTTCCTCCCGGTCCAGTTCCTCTCACAGCTCCCAGATCAACTCCCATCTCCCTTGCAAGGCGACGGGTTGCGGGAGCAGCCGCAATAGCAAGTGCTGGTCCAGGTACTTTGAATTCCCTTGATTCCGGTTCAGGCTTCTTTTCAGGCTTCGATGAGACCCGGCCTGGCTCTTCCCCGGTATCCCCTATGACCACCATGACATCTCCCACGTTTATCACTTCTCCCTCTTTCACCAGCCTTTTCTGAATAACACCACTGACTGGAGAGGGTATCTCAACGACTGCCTTATCGGTTTCGACTTCGAGAAGAACCTGATCTTCCTCTACCAGCTGCCCTTCCTCGACATGCCACTTCACTACCTCACCCTCTGTAATCCCTTCTCCCACATCGGGGAATTTAAACTCATAAGCCAATTGAAATATTTCCTCTCGTTTTCATCACGATGTCATAACTTTATTGATCGCCGCCAACACCCGATCGACATGAGGCATATACAGCCCCTCCATCTTGAAGAGCGGCATTGGTATATCGAATCCCGCCACTCTCTCGACCGGTGCTTCAAGATAATAAAACACCCTTTCCTGGATCAGGGATACAATTTCCGCACCAAGGGAACAGGTCCTCGGTGCTTCGTGAAGGATGACAGCCCTGCCTGTTTTACCTATCTTATCAACGATAGTCTCTTCATCGAATGGAGACAAAGTCCTCAAGTCGATAACACCACAATCGTACCCTGATTCCGCCGCGGCCTCCGCGGCCTCTAATGCGAGTCGGACCATGGTACCCCACGATATTATCGTCAGGTCCTTTCCATCCCGCCAGACTCTGGCTTTACCGATTGGAACCGTATAACTCTCCTCGGGGACTTCCTCCCTGAATGCCCTGTAAATTTTCTTCGGTTCGAGGAAAACAACCGGATCAGGGTCTCGGATAGCGGAGACTATGAGCCCCTTGGCATCATGAGGGCTGGATGGGACGATAACCTTGATCCCCGGGATGTGGACCAGAAGGGTTTCCAGGCTTTCAGAATGATGTTCTGGCGCGTGAATGCCTCCACCGAAAGGAATCCTGATGACCATCGGGACCTGAAATCTACCCCTGCTCCTGTTCCGGAGACGAGAAGCATGGCTGATGATCTGATCGAGTGCGGGTGGAAGGAAGCCCATAAACTGGATTTCGGCAACAGGTTTCATACCGTATGCCGCCATGCCGATAGCCGTACCAACGATCCCTGATTCCGCAAGCGGCGTGTCGATCACCCTGTCGACTCCAAATTTGTCGTAGAGCCCCTCTGTCACCCTGAATACCCCGCCGTTGACTCCCACATCTTCACCCATGACGACTATCAAGTCATCGTTCCCCATCTCTTCCAGCAGAGCCCTGTTGATCGCCTGAACCATATTGAGTTTAGCCATTGCCACCCTTCCCCCCTTCCCCCTTCAATTGATGGAGCTGCTCCTTGAGGCGGGGGGTCATCTCCGCGTACAGATGTTTAAAAATCTCATCTGGATCCCTGTCATGAGAATTCTCAGCGAGCTCCACAGCCTGAGCGATCTCTCCCTTGATATCCGCCTCGAGCCTTTCCTCCACATCCTCCTCCCAGATTCCTTTTTCCTCCAGAAACGCTCGCATCCTTATCAACGGATCTTTTGCCTTCCACTGCTCCAGTTCCTCTTCCTTACGATACCGCGCCGGATCATCGGCCGTGGTGTGTGGGCCAAATCGGTACGTCACGGCCTCAATAAGTGTCGGGCCACCTCCCGATGCGGCCTTTTCGATCGCTTTCTTCGTCACCGCGTAGACGGCCAGCACATCCATCCCGTCGACCCGGATTCCCTCGAAACCGTAAGCAGAAGCCTTTTGGGAAATCGTATCAGAGGCCGTCTGTTTGTACCAGGGAAAAGAAATAGCATAATGATTATTGCTGCAGAAAAATATCGTTGCCGCATTGAACACACCGGCGAAGTTGAGTCCCTCGTGAAAGTCCCCTTCCGATGTGCCTCCGTCTCCGAAGTAGACGATACTGACAAGGTCGGCACCTCTCAATTTCGCCGCCATCGAAAAGCCGACGGCGTGAGGTATCTGAGTAGCTATTGGCACCGAATAGGTGAAGATGTTGACATCGTCGGGTATCCGACTCCCCTCTTCGTTCCCCTGCCACAGCATAAGCATGAGGTGCAACGGCAGCCCATGAACCATCGACGCGGCATGCTCCCTGTAGCTGGGGAAAAGCCAGTCCTGGGATCTCAGAGCAAATGCACTTCCAACCTGAGCAGCCTCCTGACCGCTTAACGGGGCATACGTTCCCATGCGACCCTGACGCTGGAGCCTCAGACAACGCTCGTCACATCTCCTCGAAAGGAGCATCCATCGATATATAGAAAGGAGGTCCGTCTCGTCGAGTTCGGGGACCTCCTCACAAACCAGGTGCCCTTCCGGATCCAGTATCCTGAAGAGTTCGGTTTCAGGTGATTTTCCGTTTTGTGCCATTCCTGACTTTCCCTGTCACGTTATTGCTCCCAGAGTTACTAAAACCGGGCAAGACAATGCCCGCTGTATCGCTCTCTATTTCACTGATATCCAGAAGAATAATAGAAGATCAAAAGGTAAAGTCAAGCTGATCTCACGTAAAACCGTTTACCCCTCTTTACCCTCATATTGTTGCTTCAGGTCTTCCACAACGGTTGGATCGGCAAGAGTCGTCGTATCCCCCATTACTTTCCCTTCTGCGATATCCCGTAACAACCGGCGCATTATCTTTCCACTTCGTGTCTTGGGCAGGTCCGCTGTAAAGATCACTTTCTCCGGCCTGGCGACAGCTCCTATCTTCCTCTTGACATGTTCCTTCAGTTCAGACTCCCCTAACCCCTCTCCACCCTCTCCTTCCCTCAGGGTTACGAATGCAGCTATCGCCTGTCCCTTGATCTCATGATATATACCGACAACCGCAGCCTCAGCCACGGCATCGTGATCCACGAGGGCACTTTCGACCTCCATCGTGCTGATCCTGTGACCCGCCACGTTCATAACATCATCGACTCGTCCGAGGAGAAAGTAATATCCTTCCTCGTCATGCTTTGCGCCATCACCCGGGAAATAGGTTGACCTGTCCCACTTCGTCCAGTACTGCTGGATGTATCTCTCGGGATCACCATAGATACCCCTCAACATGGCGGGCCACGGCGACTTTATGGCAAGATAGCCCCCACCGTCCGTCACCGGATCTCCAGCTTCGTCGAGGATATCGGCCTCGATCCCGGGGAATGCCCTGGTGGCAGAACCAGGCTTGAGAGAGGTGATCCCGGGCAGCGGTGTAATCAGTATCATACCCGTTTCGGTTTGCCACCACGTGTCAACGACAGGGCATCTCTTCTTCCCTATGTTTTCGTAATACCACATCCACGCCTCGGGATTGATCGGTTCACCTACCGTGCCAAGGAGCCTGAGCGAGGATAGATCATGCCTCTCAACCCATTCGGTCCCCCATTTGATGAACGCCCGGATCGCCGTCGGAGCCGTGTAATAAATAGTGACCCGGTACTTCTCCACGATCTCCCAGAACCGATCTTTCTCAGGCCAATCGGGGGCACCCTCGTACATGACCCCAGTGGCGCCGGCGGCAAGCGGTCCGTACACGATGTAGCTGTGGCCTGTTACCCAGCCGATATCTGCTGTGCACCAGTAGATATCGTCGTCTTTCAGGTCGAAGACCCAGCGTGTCGTGGCATATACACCGGTCAAGTAGCCACCTGTAGTATGGATGATCCCCTTCGGTTTACCCGTTGTCCCTGAGGTATAGAGAATATAGAGCATATCCTCGGAATCCATCTCCTCAGCCTGGCATACAGGATCCGCCTCTTGCATCAGGTCGTGATACCAGTGGTCCCGTCCATCGACGATCTCAACGGGGACATCTCCCCTCTTCACCACGACGACATGCTCTATTGTGGGTGTCTCCACAATGGCGGCATCGGCGTTCTCCTTTAGAGGAAGAAAATGACCCCTTCGGTACCCTCCATCCGCGGTAATCAAGACCCTGGCTTCCGCATCGAGAATCCGGCCTTTCAGTGACTCGGGGCTGAACCCACCGAAGACAATCGAGTGTATAGCGCCGATTCGAGCGCATGCCAGCATGGCCACCGGGAGCTCGAGGATCATCGGCATGTAGATAGCGATCCTGTCACCCTTTTCCACGCCGAGTTCTTTCAGAACATTAGCGAACTTACTGACCTCTGTGTGGAGTTCCCCGTACGTCATGGTACGCGTGTCGCCTGGTTCACCCTCCCAGAAAAAAGCTGCTTTATCCTTATTCCCCTTTTCAATCTGTCTGTCCAGGCAATTGTAACTGACGTTGAGCTTCCCCCCAACAAACCACCTGGCATGTGGAGGATCCCAATCCAGCACTTTATCCCATGGTCTGAACCAGTGAAGCTCACTTGCAAAAGATGCCCAGAAAGCCTCCCTGTCTCTCAATGCCTCTTCATAGATCCCCTCATCATTTATTACGGCATCTCGCCTGAATTCATCCGGCGGCGGGAATTGTCGTTTCTCTATCAGGAGGTCTGACATGACCTTCTTTTCTTTATCCGATTTCATCCTTTTGAATTCCTCCTTCTGTTCAACCCAGCTTGAAACTTTTGAATCCCTTCCAGGTCATTTTCCAGAGCAACCAACCATGATAGAAACGGCTGATCTTGGTCCCTCCATAACTCCTTTCCCGGTATCGGATCGGAATCTCGGCAATCTTCAAATTCAACTTCACCGCGCCAAAAATGAGATCGAAGTCGCCAAACGGATCAAAGTCGCCAAAAAATGCCCTCCCCTCACAGATCCGATCGTAATCCTTCCGGAACATGACCTTGGTCCCACAAAGCGTGTCACTGAATCTCTGCTTCAGAATTCCGGTAAAGAGGTGACTGAATATCCTGTTTCCCAGGAGATTGAGAAACCGCATTGCCCCTTTTCTCATCGGATAAACAAGTCTTGAACCATTGATGAACTCCCCCTTATCGGAAACGATTGCATCGTAAAATTTGGGGAGGTCCTCCGGTGGGACGGTGAGATCGGCGTCGAGGATCATCAGGATATCTCCTTCCGCGGCCGCAAAACCCTTTCTGACCGCGTCTCCTTTTCCGATACCATCACCCTGATGGATCAATTTGATATCATGGTCGGGGTATTCCCGGATCACCCTCTCGATCTCTGGAACGGTTCCATCGACCGAATTCCCGTCGACAAAGATAATCTCGTCGTGGAGCCCCATCTGAGGGATACGCAATATTGCATCTTCTATATTCCCTTCTTCGTCCTTGCAAGGGATAACAATCGTGCAGGTATATTCTGAGGACAGGATCTCCTCGGGGGTTCTCTTTACGCGGGTCACCATGACCTCGAGAAGAGAGAAACGCCTTATGAACGGCAGGCGTGCCACGATGTTATTGAAAAAATATGAGAGGACAGGTACATACTTCGGGAAGAGGAGTCTGTATCCTTTCTTGACGATATCATAACTCGCCAGATGAAAGAGATTCTCGATATGTTCGAGTGGAAGCCAGTTCTGGAGCCTCTGCGGCATTTTCAGGCCAACCAGTTCGCCGAACTTCAGGACCGGTTCCCAGACGTAGTTGTAGAAATCGAGGATGATACGAGTCCCGGGATGCGTAGCGCTCTTGAGGTTCTCCAGAAAAGTCTGGATGTCATCCAGTTCACCGAGCAGGGAGGAAAGAATAATAAAATCAAAGGTCTCGCCGAATGGTTCGCTCGAAGCGTCCATTTCACGGAAGTCAAGATCAGGGTACTTTTCTCCGGCAATCCTTACCATTTCAGGGCTGATGTCGACACCAACACCTCGTGATGGTCTGACGGCGGCAAGGAGGTCACCCGTTCCACACCCGACCTCGAGGACCTTCGATCCCTCAGGGATCTGGAATCTGTAGAAATTCTCTAGCTCCCGGTAGAAGTAGCTGTTTTTGGCTTTCCATTTATCCCTTTGTTCAGCGAGCTTGTCGTAATGGTCCAGAATACTCATTTGATTTCGCCTCTATGGGTTTCGTACCACTCGATCGTTTTCCTCAGTCCTTCCTTGAAATCGACCCTGGCCTCGAAACCGAAGTGCTCCTTTGCCCGAGTCGTATCCAGCTTGCGACGGGGTTGACCATCGGGTTTATCACTGTCCCAGACGATCCCGCCTTCGAATCCTGTCAGTGAGACAATCAAACCCAGGAGGTTCTTTATCGATATCTCAAAACCCGCGCCCAGGTTGATCGGTTCACTGTTATTGTACTTTTCGGTCGCAAGGAGTATTCCTCGTGCCGCGTCCTCCACATAAAGGAATTCCCTGGTTGCTTTTCCGGTTCCCCAGACGACGATTTCGTCTTCTGAGTTCTCCTTTGCGTCAATACACTTCTTGATAAGCGCCGGTATAACGTGGGACGATTCTGGATCAAAATTGTCACCAGGGCCGTAAAGGTTCACGGGGAGCAGATTGATAGAATTGAATCCATACTGATCGCGGTAGGCCATTGACTGAACCTGCATCATTTTCTTCGCGAGGCCATAAGGGGCATTGGTCTCCTCGGGGTAGCCCTTCCAGATATCTTCCTCCTTGAAGGGCACGGGGGTATGCTTTGGATACGAACAGATCGTACCGATAGCCACGAACTTCTCGATGTTATTCAGCCTCGCCTGCTCTATCAGCTGAACACCCATGAGCAGGTTTTTGTAGAAGTACTCTCCAGGATGCTCGCGATTCGCCCCAATACCACCAACGACAGCGGCAAGGTGAATGATGACGTCAGGTTTCGCATCGTCCATGAGCCGGTTAATATCTTCCAGTTTTATCAGGTCGTAATCAATACTTCTAGGAACAACAATTTCATTCGCCCCCGATTCCTCCAACTTCTTGACAACCTCCCCCCCAAGGAAACCGGCCCCGCCTGTGACAAGAAACCGCCTCTTTTCAAAATATTCAGTCATCTATTCCTCTTGTAGCCCCATCAATTACACAAAGGAAGATATAAAGTTTAAGCCCTTGCGCGGTTGCCCGCAAGAAACTTATAAGAATCGCCGCCTGGAAGAGAGACTCCAGGAGAAAGAAATAAACAGCCAGGCCATAACACTCCCCGGAGTATAGTGGAAAGAATGGAAAAGATCAAGTTACTGGATTTTTCACGTTCAAAGGCTCTATTATTAAAGGTCTCAAGGAGATAAGGATCCATTGTTCGGATCATATCTCAGAACCGGATGATGACGACCCAAATCATATGCTTCTATTTCCGGACAATGAGTCAATACATTTCCAGGACAATCGATGATGAATACTCGGAAGGAAGGTGACGCTCAATGAGGACTGAGGAAAACAAGATCTTACTCGAGACGATACAGGACATCCTCTCACACGCGGGTACTATCATGGAAAAATTGAAAAACACCTGTCAGGCATTGAGGAAACTAAACTCCAGGTACGATTGGATCGGAATATATCTCGTTGAAGGCGAGATGCTCGTACTGAAGACCTATGACGGTCCTTTTGAGACGGAGCACACAAGGATCAGGATCGGTGATGGTATCTGCGGTCTGGCAGCTGAAACCGGCCGGACCGAAATAGTCGGTAATGTATCTGAGGACCAGCGCTACATAGCCTGTTTTCCGTCGACCCGGTCAGAGATCGTCGTTCCAATCAAAGACGGTGATAAGGTCATCGGAGAGATCGATATCGACAGTGATCGGCCTGAAGCCTTTTCCGATAAGGATAAGGAGCTCCTCGAAATGCTTGCTTCCCTCATCTCAGTGGCGCTTTCAGATAAAACCATTTCTTAGTGAGCTTGCTTAGGATGTCGCTTCAGCTCGACTGATTCCCTGTCCTCGGATCGACCCGGCCCTGCCGAACTGAGAAGATCGACGATCTCTTCCTTGTTCAAGAAACTGTCCTTGAGCTCCTTACTGTCCAGTTCCACCTCGATATCACGAACGATTGAAACCGCGTTTGCCAGGGCCTCTCTTCCCTCGTCACTATCCCTGGAAATTTCCCATCTGAGCGTCTGGACCTGTAATGACAGGAAAATATTTTGAACCTCCCGGAGAAGTTCGAACAATTTTGCAATTTCCACCTCAGCCCCTTCGAGCTCCCCCCTGGCTATGAGCAATTTCGTCTTGAGATAAGCAGCCTTCACCATCAATTCCCTGCTGTCGGTCTCCTCGAGTCGCTGCATCAGCTCCTCACAGATCATCTCAGCCTTGTTCACCTCGCCACTCTCCAGCCAGATACGCCCTATGTCAAAAAGGGAGACAAGCACGAAATTGTTTTTACCCACTTTCCTCGAAAGTCTCAGGGCATTTTTCAAGTACCTCAACCCTTCGGCCGTCTTTCCCTCGAGATGAAGATCGATGCCTATATTCCGCAGGATATCACACTCCACGTATCGCTCACCGATCTCCCTGACTAACTTGAAGGCGTCTTTGTGGTATTTACTCGCTTGTTCTAAATCTCCGAGTACCTGATAAATCTCACCCAGGTTATTGTAGTTGTAAGCCAACAGCCCTTTGTTTTTCGTCTCACGCGACAGGACGATCGACTCCTGATAAGCCTTTATAGATCCTCTGATTTTTCCAAGAATGTAGTAGACAGCACCAAGGTTATTCAGGTTCAATGCGAGAAGATGTTTGTCTCCGTTTTCCTCGAGACGTTTCATTGCCTGATTATAATACTCAATCGCTTCATTATATTCCCCTACGAACCAGTAGTATACACCGATGTTGCTGAGATTACGTGTAATTGCCCGCTCGTCTTTCAGATCCCGGCTCAATTGAAGTGATTCGTTGTAATAGTTAAGCGCATCCTCGAACCGGTTCATATGAAGAACAACACCTCCAAGATCAGAGAGCGCCCGCATCATAATCGATTTGTCATCGAGATCTCGACCGATTTTCACCGCCTGTTCGGCCCATTCTCTCGCCTCCTCAAGATTTCCCCTTGTCAACAGAGAACCGGAGAGATAGACCATAGCCTTCCCCTCGAGGTCCTTTCTATCTGCCTCACGGCTGCATGTCAACATGGAATGAAAGTCATCCATATACCGTTGATATTCTCCAAGTACAAATAGTCTCCTTCCGCGTTTCCCGAACAGAGTGGCCGCCTTGTCATGGGGATAAGGAACGAATGCCTCCTCGAGCATCTCGATGGCAGAGGTGTAAAACGCCACCGCTTCTTTCTGTGCATAGACTTCTTGAGCACGCTCTCCAGCCAACGTCGCGTATCGAATAGCTTTTTTATACTCACCGGCCCTTTGAAAGTGAAAGGAAATGATGCCGTAGTAATTGATCAGAGATTTAGCATGAATAATTTCCAGGACCTCCCCGACTTTTTTGTGAAGAACCCGACGTTTTCCAGCACTGAGCCCACGATAGAGGAGGCGACCAACAAGGAAGGGCGTAAAGACATAATGATCTCCTTCTTCCCGGTCGATCTCCTTAATCAACCCTTCACTCACGGCCATATCTATTATGTCGAGGAGGTGTCCCTCGTTTTTACCGGATATCGCCATTAATATACTGAAGTCAAACTCATTACCTATCACAGAGGCGTATGAAAGGACAGAATTCACTTCCTCATCCAGATTGACGAAACTCCTCTCGAAAAGATCCCAGATATTTGGAGGGACAATTTCGTCAAGTGGCACAAGATCCCACGATTTTGTCTCCTCGAGGAGGTCCCGTTTTTCCCTCAGAAGGTAATTGAGGATTTCTTTGGCAAAGAGCGGATTCCCCTCACTCAGGTGAAAAATTTTATCTTTGAACGCACGGTTGATCTTTTTATCTTCCACCTTTTTGTCTATCAGAGCATAGATCTCCATTTCTTTGAGGCCATACAGATCGATTTCCTTGAGATTATTCTCCTCCTTCAAAGATTGGAGTTCATTCTGCAGGGACATTTCCATTCCATCCACACCACCGAAACCCTTTTCCCTCACCGTTCCGCAGATCATGACCCTCTTGCTCCGAATTTGCCTGCCTATATATTTCAGGAGTTTGATGCTGGACGGATCCACCCACTGTAAGTTTTCCAGTGATATCATCACTGGGCTCGATGATGAGATGGTGTTTAAAAAGGATGAGTAAACCTCAAAAATCCTGAACTCGTCCTGATACAGTTCCTCCCTCAGTCCACTCTCTAACTCGTTAGATATTTTCGACTCTCTGTTTTCGGTATAGAGGATCTTTTTCGCCTCTTCCCTCCATGCCTCCGGAAGTCCATTGGTCAATCCAGCGTTATCCTTGCTCTTTATAGCACTCTCAACCACGTTAAACAACGGGTGGAATGGAATATCCCGTGTCTCCGGAAAGCAATTCCCCTTAAATAGAACAAAACCCAGCATTTTGGCCCTATCCTCGAGTTCATTGAGAAGCACTGTCTTCCCCATACCCAATTCCCCACGGATTAGAATAAGTTTACCGTTCCCACCCAAAACCTGCTCGAGGATTTTGAAGAGGTCTTTTTTCTCCCTTGTGCGCCCTATCATTGGGTAGGCCATGCTGCTTTGGTCGCTTTCCCGCACAGATAAATCTGCCTCGACGTCATCACTGTAAGAACAGAATGGTTTGTTCACTTTCTTCGAGTAATAAAGGGCTTTATCGGCCTTTTCTATGAGTTCATCCACTCGATCGGTGTGATCAGGTAAAACCGCATACCCCATACTGAGAGATACCTTTTGAATTGGGACCTCCAGTCGATCTCTCCAGGAAAAGCGCGCCATGTTCTCTTCGACTCTCTCCACAACTGCCACACTTCCCTCTTCACCGACATCGGGAAGAATGAGGACAAACTCATCTCCTGCATATCTACACACGATGTCGATGTCCCTGACAGACGCTGTAAGAACGCCTGCGATTTCGATCAAGACACGATCACCCAGAGGGTGGCCGAAACAGTCATTTATTTCCTTGAAATCATCAACGTCTGCCATTACCAACGAGAAAGGACGTCTCTGTCTCTTCCACCGTTTGTACTCTTCAGCCAGTCGATGCCGAAAGTATCTTCGATTGTAAAGCCTGGTGAGTTCGTCCTTTACAACCAGTTGTCGGAGTTTACCGATGTTTAAGGAGGATTGGCAGAAAGGGTCTTTGTCGTTAATATTGCGGCTTGAATCGTGGGATTCAGACATCACACTACCTTGAGTTGTAAGAAATGGAACGATCACTGATCGAAAACTGCAAACCAGAAATCTTCATTAAAACCCGCAGGAATTACACGCTTGGACTAAAAAGAAATTTATCGGTGTTACTTGGTGGGTTATGGACTCCGTTCAGTCTTCTTTATATGAATATAAAGGAGATAAATCGAATTGTCAACGAAAACGAGGCATATATCACCATTAGAGCGGCAATTAAGGAAAAATACGGGGGTTATTGTCCCCAACCATATAAGACTACGAGGATGCCAAGCGTTATGCAATAGAAAGAAAAGACGTACAGTCTCCCTGAGTTCACAAGACCAATAACCACCTTCATGGCAAGGATACCGGTGAAAAAGGCAGTTACGCACCCGATCAGCTCTACAGTTAGGCCGAAACTCCCATTAACTCCACCCTGATGCCATACATTGAAGGCGATTGCACCTACAATTGCAGGGACGGATAAAAGGAAGGAAAACCTTGCCGCGACATCTCCTTTCAGTCCCCTTGCCAAACCGGTTACAATCGTAATCCCAGACCGCGATATCCCTGGAACCACGGCTATACCCTGGGCAATTCCAATGACAAGCGCATCGACTATTCTCATCCGCTGGATCCCCCTACCTTCCCCTTTTATCCATCGGGTTATCACCAGTAGCAATCCGGTCAACAACAGTGAAATCCCAACAACTCCCGATGTATGAAAAGCCTTCTCAACGGGGGCATGGAAAAGAAAAGCCAGAATAAATGTGGGCACGGATCCCGTTAGGATCATTGCCCAGAGTCTCAGGTCTTCGTCCCGAAACCACGAATCTCTTCTCTCTTCTATACCCTTATCGGGCAGGGCTCTCCAACTGTATAAACGCTTTACCAAGTGGATAAAGTCTTGCCGGTAGACGACCACTACTGCCCCCAGAGTCCCGAAATGAAGCAGAAGGTCGAAGAAGAAGGTCGCTCCTTCGATACCGAGAATAGTTTGAAAGATGACCAGGTGTCCCGAACTGCTGATCGGCAGGAATTCGGTCAATCCCTGGACCAGACCGAGCAAGCATGACTCTATAACACTGATTTCAGTTATCTCCTTTCTATAACCTAACTTGATCTCGAGCGGATGAATCGGCCAGACACGTCGAAATATATTTATACCAAGGTAAAAAGCAACCATTGATTTCGATGCCCTATAGTAGGATAAGGTCCACTTCTGATGATCACGTGACACCTAATTTGAGCGATTATGTCGGGAAGAAATGTGCGGATATCTTGATGCGATAAGCTTTGAAAAAAACGCAGCCATACCCAGAGGGTATGTCGAGGCTTTTTGAAAAGAGTTAGCGCGCAAGAGAGGCGTGCAGTTCGAGTGAGAGAATCGCTCAACTTAGGTTATAGTCGAGTCCAGGCAGTTCACGTTTCTGTTGACTTATTCACCAGGTACCTCATATATGTTAGAGAGATACTAAGCAAGACCTTATATCCAGATTTTTCACCAATATATACAAAGGAGTAGAAGCATGAATATTGTATTTACTGGCTTTCTCCTCTCGTTTGTGCTTTTAGCACCCATCTCCAATGGAGAGTGTCAGGTTCGTGCAAAGAGCTTTCAGTTCTCACCTTCTTTCGGGATCCTTTACACAGACGTCAGCGATCAGAGATTCGACCTCGACGCAAGGTCCGCCCTGCTGGGGATGAACGTCTCCTATAACCTCACCGACAGGTTCGCCGCGGAGGGATCCTTTCACTGGTCCCCGACTCGCAACCAGGACCCATTTGCATCAAGAGAGTACAACCTCGGACTCCTGGATGGTGCCGCTGTTTTCCACCTCACAAAATCTCGATTCACCCCTTACGCAAGGGGAGGTGTAGGATTAATAAAGAACTTTTCCGAGGTATCCAATGAGGGACCGAGTGAGGCATTCTACACGTTCGGTGGAGGGATTAAAATCCTGGTATCGGAGGAAGGAGGATTCCGTCTCGATCTGCGGGATATCGTATTCAGTGTCGACCCGGGAGACGGCAGCGATCAGACCCTGCACAACTTAGGTGCGACAGCCTCAGCGGTCTTTCAATTCGGGGGTGTTCCACAGACAGATACCGATGGAGATGGCGTGTTCGACAAAAAAGACGACTGTCCGGATACACCCCCTGGAGCGCTGGTCAACGAGAGGGGATGTCCTATCGACAGCGATGGCGATGGTGTTTATGATGGGTTGGACACATGCACAAATACGCCGACAGGTGCCATTGTCGATCGGAGGGGGTGTCCCCTGGATTCGGATAAAGACGGTGCGTTCGACGGACTGGATAATTGCGCGGACACTCCTCCAGGAGCCCGGGTCGACAGCAACGGCTGCCCGAAGGATACCGATGGTGATGGTGTATATGACGGTATAGACGAATGTCCCGGCACACCCGCGGGTTCCAAAGTCGACAGAGGTGGATGCAAAATCACAGAAAAAGAGCATGGACTACATTCCAGACTCTTTCTCAGTCAAATGACAGAAACTGCCATATGCCTAATCTGAGCGATTCTGTCGGGAAGAAATGTGCGGATATCTTGATGTGATAAGTTCATCAAAGGCAGACTCAGAGCGCAGCCTTTGATAACCGAGTTGGAACTGACAGTCCTCCATTCTCTCGGCCTGCAGCTCAACTCGGTTGAAAAAAACGCAGGCATACCCGTGAGGTCTGTCGAGGCTTTTTGAAAAGCTCTGTGGTCCGGTTTATAAATACGGTGACGCACCGAGGCAGTCGAGGCAACCGATCCACAAGGCGTGAGGAGGGCGAATACCCGCTGTGGTATTTAACCGACGATCAACGCAGTGGAGCGGGATGCATCGGTGGCATCGTATTTATGAATCTGACCACTTAGCGCGCAAGAGATGCGTGCAGTTCGAGTGAGAGAATCACTCAGCTTAGGTTATACTAACCCAACGACGGGATCAGCTTCTCCTCTTCTTTGATCTTTCCTCTTCTTGCCGGAAGGAGAACCGATACCGTTGTTCCCTCCCCCTCTTTGCTCTCGACATGGATCTCGCCATGATGGGCTTCCACAATCCTTTTGACGATCGCGAGACCCAGTCCAGCTCCCTTGTATTTTCTCGTGGCGGATCCATCGACCTGATAAAAACGGTCGAATATCTTACCAAGCTTGGAAGCCGGGATCCCTACACCGGTATCGGAAACCTTCAGCTCGATCTTGTCCGTATCAATTCCTCTTACGGTCAGATCTATCCTCCCCCCTTCAGGTGTAAACTTGACGGCATTCCTCAAGAGATTGGTGAGGAGTTGGATGAGACGACCGGCATCACCATGGATATGCAGATCTCCATAATCGAGATATTTGTTCATCGTGATATTCTTCTCCTGGCCGAACGGATAGGTCTCCACCAGGCTGCTGTTGACCAGGCTTTCAGGGTTCACCAGGGTAAATTGATATTTCAGCTTGCCGGATTCCATCTTCGTGAGATCGAGCAGGTCATCGATAAGGGAATTGAGTCGTTTGGTACTCTGAAATATTGACTGAACTATCTCTTCCTGAACAGGAGTCAGGTCTCCTATTTTCTTTAGGAGGAGGACTTCGGAGTTTACCATAATGGGGGCGAGAGGAGTTCTCAACTCGTGAGTTACGTTTTGTAAGAATTCAGCCTTGAGTTTGTCAACTTCCCGCAATTCTGCATTGACCTTTTCGAGTTCCTTGTTCGATTCCTCCAGCATCTTTTTTGCGTCTTCAAGATTCACCTTTGAAACCTGAAGTTCCATGTTCAATTCTTCCAGCTCTTCGCTTTTCTTCTTCGCCTCTTCAAAAAGTCTCTGGTTGTCTATAACAACAGCTACTTCGTTTGCAAAGATCTCCATCGTCTGAATCGCTTCGATAGACCGACTGTCCAATTCTCGAGAATCATCTACCAGGAGAAAACCGACAATCTTGCCGAGCCTTGTCTCTATCGGAACGAAGAGGGCATAACCCTTCTTCTTCCTTTCTTTCTTTTCACCCGCCTCACCATTCCCGGAAATCAGTTCCTTAATCTTTACTAATACTTCACCATCACGGTCGATAAGATAGGAATGGCTGACCTTCTGTTCATCTTTCATTAGTTTATGGAATGATTCCCACGAGTACGTCGTTCCGATCAACCTCTTCATTGCACCCTTCTCGTTGTCCGCGAGCGCCTTGATCTCCACCCTCTTTGTTTCATTGTTGAGCATACTCAACAGGACAAAGTTGAAGCCGGTCGAAAAACGAATGGACCATACGATCTCTCTCAGGAGATCATCGAGAAACACCTGAAGCCTGAAACTATTGCTCGTTACAAGTATCTGCTTCAAACGCTGGGCTTTTTTCTCAGCCTCTCGCTGGAGCTGAATATTGTTGACTCCAAGTGTCAGATGCGAGGCAATGTGTCCCAGTATCTCCGCATCTTCCTCCTGTATCCCACCTGGATCCCTGTTGAAGACGCCGAGGGCTCCCATCACTTTGTCTCGCAACACAAGGGGGAGGATGAGGTAT
This sequence comes from uncultured Gemmatimonadota bacterium, assembly GCA_964442125.1. GTDB lineage: Bacteria > Gemmatimonadota > CAZMKB01 > CAZMKB01 > CAZNLH01 > CAYTWO01. The sequence goes on along the minus strand of CAYTWO010000004.1, from coordinate 28,104 downwards.
GAACGCACACCCTGGCCGTATAACTCAACATCTTCAGAAAATCCTTTTTCTCCAACAAGTTCCTCCTGCAACAGTGGCTTCTTGTTGGAGAAAACCCATCTGTAGATCGAATCATCATCGAGTTCCATGGATGAACGCTTAATCTGCTCTGAATTTTTTGAATCGAACTGAAAGCTCAAATCAACCTCGCCACCCTGATCAAGGAACAGGAGAGATGTGATGTCACTCTCCATTACCTCACCGATAACGCGAACGAGCCCTTTAAACTTCCCTGGAGTGTCATCACCGGTATTCAGCAACTTGGTGATGATACCGATAGCGGCAAGCATTTTGTTTCTCCTGGAAAGTTTGTCATGGAGGGAGTTTCTGAGGCTCAAATCATTGATAATAATCTGAACAAATCCTGATCCATCAGGAGTCCTGGGAATCAACGCAGAACTGGTGGTCACAGGGACCAGTGTTCCATCCTTTTTCATAAGGTGGAGGAGATCGGTATCAACCGTTTCCCCCGCCTGAATCCTGCTGAGTGCCTCCCGAGATTCCTGTGTGCCCGTGGAAACCATCAAGGATTGTATGGTCCCCTGCTGGAGATCCCGCTTGCTGTAACCGGTAAGGTTCGACAGGCTCTGATTCCACTTGATAACCTTTCCATCACCGCGGGAAAAGATCAAGACCGCGTCACTACAGCCGTTCAAGAGACAACTGTATTTTTCTTTCAGGATCTCAAATTCGCCCATCCGATTCCCAAACTTCCTGTTGAAGAGGTACCGAATGAGGAAGACAATAGACGTTGTTGCAAGAAGAATGATCCCCAGATCAAGGTAGGTTTCACGTGTTATGACATATCCCGTCCACAGGAATAGCCACTCCGCCATCTTAACTCTCCTTCACTTCCGCATGAGAAATCCGATCTCCTTCTTTCATATATTCGAGATAAATCTTTTCCAGGTCCACCCTGGCCAGATCTTCAATGTCCATCACCGTTATCAGCTTCCCCTCTTTCATGATTCCCACACGGTCCGCTATTTCCCGTGCTCGAAATATGTCATGGGTCGACATAAATACCGCTTTTCCCTTTTCTCTGAATTCTCTGAGCAGATTGAGCAATTCAGCGACTGCCTTCGGGTCCAGACCAGTCGTAGGTTCATCGAGGAGGATCACAGGGGCATCTTTAACCATCGCTACAGCTATTCCAAGTTTCTGAACCATACCCTTGGAAAAGTTCCTTACCCTCTGATCCAGAGCAGTCTCCTCCAGGGCAACCCTTGAAAAGATTTGCTTACCATCTTCCCATGACAAGTTGTCTACACCGCCCAACATCGCAAAATAGCGAAGGTTTTGCATGGCAGTAAAATTTTCATAGAGAGAAACCCTCTCTGAGACAAAGGAGACAAAGCATTTTGCCTCCAGTGGTTTTTTAGCAACATCTATGCCGTTTACCCGCGCAATTCCCTCAGTTGGATCGATCAGATTCAGTAAGAGATTGATGGCTGTCGTTTTTCCTGCCCCATTGGCCCCGAGGAGACAGAAAATCTCCCCTTCCCTTACTTCGAGATCGAGATGATCCAGCGCCAGCAGGCCATCTTCGTACCTTTTAGTCAATCCCGATGCTTCGATCATCACCTTTGCTTTTTCTCCCACCATCATCACCTCCTGCTGAGCTTAACGCCAAAGATAACGATGGCGATAAGGATCCCTATTATCGACAAACCGAGAATAATGTTCCCGAATAGACTGGTTTCCGATCTGATATGGATTCTCACCCGTTTGTCTTCTGTCTCCACCGGTCTGTTGTTAGCCATTGCGTTGGTTTTTATTTTGGCTTCGTAATCACCCATACCGAGCTCATCTGGAGGATAGAAGACAATTTCTATTTCTTTCTCTTTATCAGGATTGAGGGCCTCGATCAGGTCCGGTGAGACCGATGATTTCCAGTCGTAAGGAAGATCGGTGTCGATAGTAATATTATCGAGCCTCCTTGTTCCAATATTTCGAACGACTATACGCATCGTCACGACCTCTCCCGAATCGATCTCGTGGTAAAGATTGAGAGCCTTGACCTCAATCTCACCGACACCTCTTGGGATCAATTCAAGCTGTACCCATCCTATCTGCATTTCCTGGATGAGGTCTGGTTGGATGACAAACCCGTTATCAGATTCGACCAGGTTTTCACCATACTCTTCATTACCAACCAGGACATAAAATTTTAGCGGGGTATCTATCTGCACATCATTATCGGCCCTCTCCGAAAGGTACAACTTCAGGAGAAGATCCTGGGTCGTAACCCCCTCTGTGAACTTGACCTGGGTCAATTTTGCGTTGGTTTTAGGATCGATAAACTCGTAGTTAATTTGACGTGGAAGGTTCGCAATCCATAACCTGAAGATGTTGTCTTCGGCGGTGAACCTCTCGAGATTGAGGTCATAGGTGGCGGTTTTACCGAGGTCTGCTTCCTGGGAAAATTTCGAGGAGACGACAGAAACAATATTGGCACTCGAGTCTTTTTGAAGATATACTTTCTTTTCTACTATCCTATCAGCAAAACTTACAGAGACTATGACCTCATCGACATCCCTCAACAACCCAAAATCGAGGGTCTCTGGACTATTGTAACGCAAAACAGGAATCAGGGCTTCATAGGGCTGACTGATGATCGTCTCCCCGAGTTTCAAAGATACGAATACATTGTTGAGATTTCTCCACTGCAATTCCTTGAAGAAGTCATCTTCCTCCGGGAACGGAAGCATGGCTAAATCAAACGCTTCGCCAGAGGTGTTTTTCAGGGTCAGTTTTATTCTCCTCGTCCCATCAGGACTTTGATACTTTATTGCTTTTTCAACCATAACATGGGGCTGATCATAAAGAAGATCGAGGAGAGCACTGGAGTAATTGATTTCCGCGGTCTTATAATCTGCTTCGATCTTGTTGAATTCCTCTCGAGAGATCAGATCCTTCTCCAGCAAATCTCTTGCCCGTGTGTACCTGGCCTTCTCTTCTTCTAACTTATAGTAACTTTTTTTCACCTCGAGGATCTTGAACCTGCTTTCCTCAGTCTGACTGGTTTCCTGCCCAGCGGCGTTCTGATGATAAAGGCATAGGAAGAGGAAAAAGGAAAAGAAAAACAGCGTGAGAATCTTTCGCCTGGTCAATTCTCTCACCTCGTAAAGGGATGAAATTGAAGCAAAACATGATATCACGACTACTAATAATAATCGTTGGGAGGTATTTTGGCAAACGAAGCTTATCGCATCGAGACATCTGCACATCTCTTTGCGACAGAATCGCTCAACTTAGTGGTCAGGTGAGTGGGAGATCAGTTCACAAAGGATTTCAAGGCCCTGGCACGCGAGATATGCCGCAAGCGCTCGATAGCTTTCTCTTTGATTTGCCTTACCCTCTCTCGGGTGATCCCCATGATCTTCCCTATCTCCTCGAGGGTCATCGGTGATTTATCGGTCAGACCATAATACATCCGGAGTATTCTGGCCTCTCGTTCTTTGAGAGTTGATAACGATTCCTCGATGGTTTCTGACAGAGCTCTTTTAAATGCCAGTTCGGCAGGCGACGGCTGATAGGTATCAGGAAGATAGTCCATTAACTTTCCATCTTCCCCCGGAACAATTGGAGCGTCCAATGACCTGTGGGCGCGAGATATCTGCATCGTGCTTCTGACTTCATTCACGGTTATATCCATGCCGTCCGCTATCTCTTCTTCGGTCGGCTCCCTTCCGAGTTCCTGAATGAGAAAATTCGATTTCCTCCCGATTTTGTAAAGGATCCCGGCTCTGTTGAGTGGGACCCTGACTACCCTGGATTGTTCTGCGAGAGTCTGCAGAATGGCTTGACGAATCCACCAGACAGCATAAGAGATAAATTTTGTACCCTTCGTTTCATCAAACTTATAGGCGGCTCTCAGGAGCCCGAGATTCCCCTCATTGATCAGGTCCAGGAGGGAAACCCCTTGATTCATATACTTTTTTGCCACACTGACGACAAACCGAAGATTGGAACGAGCAAGTTTCTCCAGCGCCTGTTGATCACCCTGCCTGATCCGTACCGCCAGATCAGCTTCTTCGTTTCTCTCCAGGAGAGGATAGCTGCTGATCTCTTTCAAATAAAGGTCAAGAGAACCATCTTTGTATACGCTATCATTTCTCCGTTCTAAGCTCATAAGACAGATCACCTCGATTCAGACCTAAGTTGAGCGATTCTCTCACTCGAACTGCACGCATCTCTTGCGTGCCAAGTGGTCAGATTGAAAATCATATCCTTCTTATACCGGTTCGTCTATAACTTTGCTAACACCTCCTCCAAAGCCTTTATTCCGTTGCCAGTAATCGCCCGGGATCATTGTATAAGGTCCCCGATTCTGCTGAAGCGTGGTGCAAACGATTCCTTGTTCCAGGAAAAATAGATGATCAACGGGGTCCCTTTTATCAGTTCCCGGTCGACGAAGCCCCAAAATCGACTGTCCCTGCTGTTATCCCGATTGTCCCCGAGAACAAAAAATTTGTTCTCGGGAACGACAATAGGACCAAAGTTGTCTCTGGGAAGCGGGAAACGAATACGCTCCCCACCCGATGCGGGATTCCTGTGGAAGTTCGATTCGATTCGACTGTCGATATGCTGGATGTAATCCTCTTCCTGCCTGACACCATTTACAAAAAGCGCCTTATCTCTCATTTCAACGGTGTCCCCGCCAACTGCTACACACCTCTTTACGAAATCGAGGCTCTCGTCGCGTGGATACTTAAACACCACGATATCCCCTCTCTCGGGTTCCCTTATCGATGGGAAACGAATATCAGTGAGGGGAATTACAGGTCCATAGACGAGTTTGTTGACCAGGAGAAAATCCCCGACAAGAAGTGTCTTCTCCATCGAAGCAGAGGGAATCTTGAAGGCCTGGATAAAAAAGGATCGAATGATGAGGAACAGGATAAAGGCATAAATCCCTGATTTCAACCACTCTTTGCCTTCTTTCCTCAGCCACCCCCGAATTCCTTTTTCCCCTGTCGTACCTCTGCCTCCTGTCTTATCTGTACTCATTTCGGTTTTTCAACTCCTCCTTCCAAGAGTGCTTTCCACTTCTGAGAGTGCCTCGTCAAGGATTGAAAGACCCCTGTCAATCTGCTCCCTCCTGATAACCAGCGGAGGTGAAAAGCGGATAACGTTTGGACCACAAGGGAGAGTGAGCATACCCTTGTGAAAACACCTCTGAACCACATCATCAGTTTCCTTTGTCGCCATTTCCCGGGTCTCACGATCACGAACCAATTCGACACCAATCATCAACCCTTTCCCCCGAACATCTCCAATAAGCTGGTGTTCTTCCTGCAGCTTCTTCAGTTGCGAAAGGAAATAGTCCCCTTCCGTTGCCGCTCGCTCTATTAACTCTTCCTCCAGCAACCTTATCGTCTCCAGGACAGCAGCGCAGGAGACAGGATTCCCACCAAATGTGTTGCCGTGAGAACCAGGCTTCCAGGTCATAATCGATTCCCTGGCCAGAATAGGTCCGATAACCATTCCTGACCCGATTCCCTTGGCGAGAGTAATTATATCGGCCGAGACATCGTAATGTTCCATCGCGAACATCCTGCCCGTCCTCCCCATCCCGGACTGGACCTCATCTGCGATGAAAAGAATCCCATATTTCTCTGCCAGCGCTTTAAGCGCCTTGTGATAGTCATCCGGTGGCGCGACGTAGCCCCCCTCACCCTGAATTGGTTCCACGACGATCGCGGCTACTTCCTCCGGATCCGTGATACTCTGGAAAACCTGCTCCTCGATATAAGAAACACAGTAGAGATCACACTCAGGGTAGGTCAGTTTATACACGCACCTGTAACAGTAGCCATACGGCACATGCGTGACCCCGGGCATCATTGGAAAGAAATTTTTTCTCTGTGTGGTCTTGCTGCAGGTCAGGGCGAGAGAACCCATGGTTCTTCCGTGAAAGGCTCTCTGAAATGCAATGAAACGCTTTCGACCGGTATGATACCTTGCCAGTTTGAGAGATCCTTCAACCGCCTCTGTCCCTGTATTGCCAAAAAAGACCTTTCGTGCTTCATCACTCGGAGCAATTTCACTCAGCTTCCTTGCAAGATGTGCCTGAGGCTCATAATAAAAGTCTGTCCCTGCATAATGTATCAGAGTAGATGCTTGTTTACAGATAGCATCCACTACCCTCGGATGACAGTGACCCGTTGAGCAGCAGGCTATTCCTGCGTTGAAATCGAGGAAGAGGTTCCCATCGATGTCCTCTATCACCGATCCTTTTCCCCTCTTCGCGACAAGCGGGTACATCCTGGTATATGAGGGGGAGGTGTACTGGACGTCAAGATCCACAAGCGCTCTAGCCTTCGGTCCCGGCAATTGCATGTTGATTTGAGGCGCCTGAGCCTCATCGATCCCGGTTCCATGATAGTCTTTCTCTCCTTGATACTCAGTCATGCTACCTCCGTTCAATGTTGATGACTCGTGAAGGGTTCGGTCGATTAACCACAGGATTTAATCCGTTTAACCTTAACCCTCAATCCTCCTTGCTGAGACCATATTTCTCGATCTTTTTGTAGAGATTGCTCCGCTGCATCCCCAGCTTTCTGGCGGTTTCACTGACATTCCAGCCGTTTTCCTCGAGCTTTTCCCTCAAGAAAGAACTCTCAGTCTTTTCCTTGAAATCACTGTATGTCTTGATATCTCCGGACAGCGTGGTTGCGCCTGCACTCCTCGCTTCTTCTGTATAGACTTTTACATCTTTCAATCCGATCTCGTTCGAAGCAGAGAAAATTGCAAGACGCTCAACGGTATTTTTCAGCTCCCTGATGTTCCCGGGCCAGGTGAGCCCCTTGAAATAATCGATGGCGTCCTCGTTAAACCGTTTGGGTTTCATCCCGTTCTCTATCAAAAAATCACTCAGAAACCGCTCGGCGAGCAGAAGAATGTCCTCTTTTCTCTCCCTCAGCGGGGGGATCCTGAGCGTCACCACGTTCAGCCTGTAATAAAGGTCTTCCCGAAAGTTATCCTCCTCGATCTCGTGTTCCAGGTCCTTATTGGTTGCGGAAATCACCCTGACATCCACCTGGATATCCTCCTGCCCCCCAACCCTCTGGATCTTTCCGTCTTCGAGGGCTTTGAGAACCTTGGCCTGAGTGTCCATGCTCATATCACCTATCTCATCTAAAAATAGAGTCCCACCATGGGCCCGCTGAAACTTACCTATCTTCTTCGAATAGGCTCCCGTGAAGGATCCCTTTTCATGGCCAAAAAGCTCACTCTCCACGAGTTCTCTCGGGATCGCTGCGCAGTTGACTTCGATGAATTTTTTCCGGCTCCGTTTGCTGTACCTGTGAATATATCTTGCGAGAAGTTCCTTTCCGGTTCCATTCTCTCCACGGATCAGGACTCTGGCATTGGAGGGAGCCACCTTACCTGCAGATTGAAGCACCTCCTCAAGAGATTTACTCTCTCCGATTATTTTATATCGTCTCTCCTGGCTTTCCCTGAACTCAATATTTTCCAGGTATATACCTCGTTCGTTAAGCGCTTTCCCGATCATGATGAGTATCTGTTCCTGGTCCAGAGGTTTTTCCAGGAAATAATACGCGCCGATTTTGATGGCTTCCAGGGCGGTTTGAATGGTACCATGCCCCGATATCATTATCACATATGCATTGGAATCGATCGATCGAATCTCCTTGAGGACCTCCATTCCGTTCATACCCGGCATCTTGATATCCAGCAATACCAGGTCAGGTGATACCCGTCGGTAAAGTTCAATCCCCTGCTCCCCATCCTCCGCCAGAAAGACCCCATATCCTTCGTACTCGAGAATTTTCTTCAAGCTCTCCAGGATACCGGGCTCGTCATCGATGACAAGGATGTTCTCATTTGCCATAGTCGATCACCTGAATCGGCGACATTTGATAAAGAGATAACAAGCCTCGAAATTTTACAATTTAATATTCCATTTCGATCTTGTCAAAGGCAGATTGCAATTCATCGTAACATCATGCAAGAGTATTACTCGGACAGGCTCCTAGGTGAGAAACAATTCCCTCTTTGCAGCTGATCGGGTAGATTCGCCGGTCGGCCTGTTCCAAGTGGTCCTGCGGTTCAACTCGCTTTTATCTGTGAGTTCCAGGAAGGTCTGTTCTTTGAAGAGAGACAGATGATTTGATGTGATACTCGGCACCGGAGGGTCTGAGAATACTCTCCATTAACTCAACGGATTTGACCCTGAAAGTATCCTCCTGGACCTCGATACCTACAAATCGATCTTCCATTGAGTAATACCTTGACCTGCCTCGTCCCCGTCCGCCTTTCACCCTTCCAATAGTCAGGTGTGGTTTGAACCGTCTCCCCTCTCTCTCAAAACCGAGGGGATCGAACCCGTCTTCAAGATCGCTATAGATAGAATCCAGGACAGTCGGTGCATTTCGGGCTTTCGTTCCTAACCAGATGATTCGTGGTCGTCGGAGATTGGGAAAAGCACCAAAATCACTGAGTGTCAGCTCAAAGGTTGGATAGCTGGGGATCGTTTCCTCGATGACACCGATCACATGGTCGAGGAGCGATGGATTAACCTCTCCGAGGAACTTCAATGTCAGGTGTATGTGAGATGGAGTGATCCAGCGGACGGGATCGTTTCTAATCCGGAGTTCCTCCACGAGCTCGTGAATCGTCGTTCTTATCCCCTCAGGGAGATTGATCGCGATGAAGAGTCTCATTCCGCGGCAGACAAAAAGTCGATAAAAGACCTGACCGCCGATGATGCAGTCAATTCCTTGATCTCGGTTCGGGTCCCTTTGAAACTGAAACACTCGATCTTAGAGACCAGCTTATCAGAGCAGTAAAGACCTACATAAACGGTCCCCACTGGTTTATCAAGGCTCCCACCTTCAGGTCCGGCAATACCTGTGACGCTGATCGCACAATTTGATCTTCCCACTTCGACCGCTCCTTTTGCCATTTCCCCTGCCACATGCTCGCTGACCGCACCGAACCGTTCGAGTGTGGACTTCCGAACACCGAGTAATGCCATCTTAGCTTCATTCGAATAGGCGATCACACCCAGCTTGAAATAATTAGAAGCACCGGGAATCTCGGTTATCCGGTGTGAAATGAGACCACCCGTGCACGACTCCGCGACAGTCAGTGTCAGACCCGAGGCCTTCATCTCACTCTGGAGCTCCCGGTAAAGAGCGCCTGGCATCGATATCTTTTCCCCCGGTTAAGGTGATCAGGTAATTCGGAAATCTCTTCACCTTGTCGATCAGGAAGACCAGAAGAGCCATTGAAATAATCTGAGCGTCAGGTTCGCGTATATACCGGCAAAGACGTCGTCTATCATGACTCCCCATCCACCAGATAAAGATTGACCCCAGTTAGCTGGGAAAGGCTTCACTATATCGTAAAATCGAAAGAGAAAAAAGGCGAGAAGAAGACCGCCCCCCAGACCAACATTGCCGTCGAACCGGATAAAGGCGATCGAGACGAGGAATCCAACTATTTCGTCTATGACTATTTTCCCCGAATCTTTACCCCATTCCCGTTCGGCTACTCCCGACAGATAAACACCGGCAAAAAAGAGGACCGGAAGAATAACCAGGTAATCCACCGTGGAAGGCAGTCCGATAAGGAAGATCAGGAGTGCCATAACGGCAGAAGCTGCTGTCGCTGGAGCTACGGGGAAATAACCCACTCCCAGCATGGAGGTCGTCAGACGAACTATTTCACGCATAAGGGCTCCTCACACCATATGCCTGTTTCGCCAGACATAGAACAATCCCGAGACTACCGTCAGCAAGAGGACCACCCATAGAGAGAAGGTGTTAAGATCCCTATGGAATCCATCAAATCCAGAGAAATGGAACAGAGGATATTGTTCTCCGAGTGAGCGGTGAACCAATCGGACCAGGACAGAACCAATAAAGAAGTTTTGTGTCAATGTCTTGGCTTTTGCCAGACGGGATGTCGATATGACCCTCCCCCGCTGAAGTGAGTAATACCGGAAGATCATAATAATGATCTCCCTCCCCAATATGACAAGAAGGACCCATAGACTTATTTCTCTGGTTACATCGTCACTTTTCAGGTAAAAAGCTATGAATGCAGCTGAAAGGAGGAACTTGTCCGCAAGAGGATCGATCACCTTCCCAAAATTAGTAACATCACCATACTTCCGTGCAAGATACCCGTCATACAGATCGGTCAGTGCGGCCCCCAGAAAAACAATGAACGCCAGAATCCTCGAAACCGGATCTTCGTAAAGAAGGATCAACAGGAATAGAACGGGACTGGCAAGGAGCCTGCCAATAGTCATCTTGTTCGGTAATGTCATCCTCATGAGTGGTGTCCTATAAGATTTCTTATTCGGGATTCACGAGTTTCCATTGCCGCCGACAATACCGTCCTGAAGGTTGAAAGGACTCCCTTTCCCTGATTCGCGACCGATGATACACTGGGTAATTCCCTGGGATTCAGTCGTGATTGAAGATACGGGACAGGCAGCCTATTTTTGATATCTCGCTTGTTGTACTGAATGATAACCGGCGCCTCTATCTTCTCCCTGGTATTGACTACCGAGAGCGTCTCCGATATTTCCCTGTATGCTTTCATGTTGGTATGAAACAACCCGACATTTGAATCTATGACCATGACGACTCCATCGATACCGCTCAGGATAATATCACGGCTCAACTCCCTGTGCAGGGTCGGGCTCAACGTAATTAGGAACACACGAATTGTGGTGGAGTACTTTGGTGTAATATCAAACAAGAGATAATCCATCAAGGAATTGCCGAGAGAATGATCGATAACGTTCGCCAAACCAATTATCCCGGGCTTTTCGACCGATTCGAGTATCGCCTTGAGATTGGTGCATTTACCAGATCCCCTGATCCCGGCATATACTATTTTCAGTGGTTTATTCTTCTCCTGTTCGACCAGTCTAAGGATCAATTCAGCTCTCTCCTGCCATCCATCGCTTCGGATAAGGTTGCTTCATCCGCATACTCGATATCCCCCCCCATTGGCAGGCCTCTCGCAATCCTGGTGATCGTTACCCCAAACGGTTTCAAGACCTTTGCGATATAAGCCGCAGTCGCTTCCCCTTCTCGCGTCGGGTTTGTAGCAACTATTACTTCCTTGAAACCACCTTCCTTCACCCTGTTTATCAAGTGATCCGTTGTCAAGTCATCGGGTCCTTTTCCATCAAGGGGAGAGATCACCCCCATCAGGACGTGGTAAAGACCCCTGTACTTCCCAGTTCTTTCCAACGGCTCCACATCACTCGGTTCCTCGATCACGCATAAAAACCTCGAATCCCTCCTCGGGTCTTTACAAATAGCACATGGATCTATTTCGGTCAGATTCGAACATTCCGAGCAGAAAGATATCTTTTCCTTGATCTCCCTGATCGCTTCAGCCAGGGAATCAGCCTCCTCCTTCGATGTCTTGAGGAGATGAAAGGTCAATCTCTGGGCTGTCTTCTTTCCAATGCCAGGTAGTTTATTGAATTCTTCTATCAGTCTCTCGATCGCTGACGACATTACCTTTTCCAGTCCAATCGTATCGTTCCGGATAGTTCCCGGATCACAACGGTGATCCTCTGTAAGCTCCCCTTTGAACGCGGAAGGGGTCGGAACGGCCGTTGCCGCGTCAAAAGAGATTGGGAATGGGCATTCCACCCGTGACCTTTCCGATCTCTTCGTTGATCATCTCTCCAGCCTTCTCCATCGAACTGTTGACGGCGCTGATTATCAGATCTTGCAACATTCCCACTTCTTCAGGGTCGACGACCTCTTTTTTGATCTCGAGGCTTAGAAGTCTCTTGTGTCCATTGACCACGACGCGAACGACTCCTCCTCCACTGGTGGCTTCCACTTCCACATCGGCAAGGCTTTCCCGAGTTTTCTTCAGTTTTTCCTGGATTTGTTGGGCTTGTTTCATCATGTCGTAAAATTTCTTCATCGAACTCCTCTATCCGCTTTCTAAGTGGTTCTGTTATTCCTCTCTCACAATTTCAGCATCGAAAAGGTTTTTTACCTTCTCCAGGAGTACTGTACCGTTTGACTCGATCTGTTCCTCATTGAAGGTTTCGTTTCCGTTTCCCACTCCCGCACCTTCCCCCTCTTCCATTTCCCTGACTTCCAGACTCAATGATACTTTTTTGCCGACCAAATCGGCTATCACTTCGAAGATAAGACGTAAGTTGCTTGCTATTTTCAACTGGTCCGAGATAAAGTCTCTCATACCATCGCCAACTCCCAGAACGAGCGAGCCACCATCTAATCCCATCGGTTGAGCTGATGACAGGAAATTGCCGAGGCTGACTTTTCTGGCCTTGATCTCGGTGGTGATTTGCCCCCAGGAATCCTTTATCACTCCAAAAAGATCTCCTGCATCCTGAGGTCTGACCTGATCCTGAGATTTTATCTCTTTATCCTCAATTATTACCCTTTCAGCCCTCACCTTGCCCTCTTCTTTATTTACTTCGATATCTCCGTTTCTGTTTTTCTCTTTATTCTCTATTTTACCTTTCGATAGCCTCGCTCGTGTCTTCTTCTCTACTCCTCCGCGACTGCCAACCATCTTGCCAGATCCTTGATTCAGCTTCTCCATCAACTCGCTAAGCTGAACAGTTCTGTCCAGCAGAACAAGTCTCAATAAGAGGGTCTCCAGGGCGAACCTCCTCTGATGGGATGTCTTGAAGGCATATTCCTCTCTCTCGACGATCCTCGCCATCCTCATCAGATCTTCGAGTGAATGCCCTTTCGCTAGATTCTCATACTCCTTGACCACGTGGGAAGGATACTCCAGATCCTTCCAGGCATCCCCACCTATACGAAAGAGGATCATGCTCCTGATATGATCGACAAGACCGTAATAAAATTCGTCCAGATCCGCTCCATTGTCCAGCAATCCCTGGACATAGGGAAAGACTTCGGCTGCCTCTCGCTTCTGAAGGATTCGAGCCAGCTCGAGATAGAGCTCCTCGTCCACCCTTCCCAGTACTCCCTCCAGTGCCTGGTGAACGATAGTGCCGTCTCCAAAGGAAAGGACCTGATCAAGAAGGCTGAGGGCGTCACGGAGACTGCCATCTACTCTTCGCGCGATGATATGCAGCACACCGACCACCTCCTCGGATAGATCGTCTCCTGGATATCCCTCCTTTTTCAGGACATCCTCCATTTTCAGAACTATGTCTTTCACGTGTATCCGCCGGAAATCGTACCGCTGACATCTCGATAAAATTGTCTGTGGAATCCTGTGAGCCTCGGTGGTCGCGAATATAAAGACAACGTGTGACGGGGGTTCTTCGAGAGTCTTCAAAAAGGCATTAAACGCGTAGTCGGTCAACATGTGGACCTCGTCGACAATATAGACCTTGTACCGACCAAGCTGGGGTGGGTACTTGACCTTCTCCCTGAGATCTCTGACCTCGTCGATCCCCCTGTTAGAGGCCGCGTCGATCTCAAAAACGTCCATGAAAAGCCCGCGATCTACAGCTCCGCACACCTCACACTTGTTACACGGATTTCCGTTGGATGGTTTTGGACAGTTCAGGGCTTTTGCCAGGATCCGCGCCGTGGAAGTCTTACCGACACCTCTCGGCCCCGAAAAGAGATAGGCGTGAGAGACTTTATCTCGTGTAACGGCATTCTTCAGGCTGACGGATGCATGGGGTTGACCGACAATCTCCTCGAAAACCTTCGGTCGATATTTCCTCGCCAGTACCTGATAGGCCATAGATCCGGTCCTGTATTCCTACTCAGTCAAGGGAAAAATGGTGTGATTCGAGCGGTTTGAAGTGAGTTTAATACCCCCTCTATGAGTTGTCAAGGATTACCCACCATGCCCCTTTATCAGCACCTCGACACGTGTTCCCTCCCCCTCACGACTCCAAATTTTTATATCTCCTCCCCACTCTTTTATGATCCGTTTCGTTATGGCAAGCCCCAGCCCTGTGCCTCCGGAGCGGGTGGAGAAATTTGGATCGAATATCTTGCCCATATCGGTCTTCGGTATCCCCCTCCCTGTATCCGAGATCTTTATCTTTACCATCTCAACTCCCGGATCCCCCTCTTTCTCTACCTCCACCGTCAATTCTCCATGACCACTGATAGCTCTTCTACCGTTTTCAATCAGGTTAACCAGCACTTTTTTAAGGCCTTCCTCGCTCGCCAGCGCCCAGACCTCACCTTCCTGCAGGACAAATGAATAGGAGATATCTCCATGTTCCTTCTCGTAAAGTTCCATGACCTCTCTGACAATGGAAGAAATCTCGATCCGTCTGACCTCCTCTACCACAGGTTTCGAATACCTTGAAAAATCCCCGGCTATCCTCTGGAGACGATCGATCTCGCGGAGGATAACCCTCACCTCATCATCCATGATTCGCGGGAAATCCGGTACTCCATCCTGGAAGGTTTTATGTAGATGCTGGATCGATAACCGTATCGGTGTAAGCGGATTTTTAATTTCATGGGCTACCTGGCGGGCCATTTCCCCCCATGCCATGATTTTTTGTGAGCGAATGGTCTCCGAGATATCCTCAAAGGCAACGACAACACCCTGTTTTTCTCCACGTTCGTCTACCAGGCGATTTGCCGCCATCCTGATCGTCAGCAACTCCTCTCCTCTGACAACTACAAAATCCGGGTGAACTTCCTCTTCCCCCGATTGGAGTACGCCCTGAACGCCGCGGATCAATTCATTCCACCCCTCCTCCTCAAATGTGATCTCTCCGAAAACCTTTCCAACCTGATCTTCGAGGTAGTCACCGATAAGTGAAACAGCCCTGGCATTAACGACCTTGAGGATCCCATCACTATCAAACGCCAGAATCCCGGCCCCTACGGACTGGAGAACACCATCGATCCGAGCTTTTTCTTCAGACAACTTTTTTTGAGAGGTCTCGAGCTGTTGTGACATCACCTCGAACGATGAGAACAGGATACCAAACTCATCCAGTCTCCCCTTTTCGAGCTCAACCTGAAAATCACCGGACCCGACCCTTTCGAACGCTCTTCTCAGCTGGGATATAGGGCGAGAGAGGTGAGTACCTACAACCTCCCCTATCCCTGTTGACAGGATCAATATCACGTTTATGATCATCAAGACGAAATACGTCAGATCCGCTACTTCCAGGTCGATCTCCGCCTGACGCCACAACAGCGGTGTGGCAAGTATGATCGGATACTCGGCTCTAACGGGTGACAGCCTCTTATTCGCAACGAGATACTGGTAATTACCCAGTGATTCTCTGTGAAAAGCATACTCTTTTCCATCAAGGATGAGCTCCTCGTATGGTTCCTTTCCAAGCAGCTGCGGAACCATTCCGGCCTGGACAAGGCCTTCCTGGCTTGTTGATTCGAGTCTGTTAGCGGAGAAGAGAAGGAAATCACGGCCGATCATGCGGGCGATTTCTTTCAGGTACCGGTTATCGATCAACAGGTCCACATCACCCTCAATGAGTCCTCTCTCCTGTCTTGCGAAAATTCCCTCAGGGGTCGAATAGAACCGGATCTCCCCGGAACCACCCGAACCTTGAGCTTTCCCCAGGTCTCGTTTTACCAACTGAATCATTGCCTCGAGACCATCCCTTGCCCTCGACTTTGTCTCCTGATCAATGCGGTACCATATCTCTCGTCCACCAATAAAACCGAACAACAAAGTGGGAATAACCGAAAAAGCTATCAGGGACATCCTCAATTTACGCTGGTAGGTTTCTGATGAAAATCCCTTACTGAACGATACGCCTCGATACCCCCTGCTCGACACTCCCCACAGAATGCACATCAGAAGGAAATGGAGTATGAATAGAAAATTGACACGGGATACGGACTCGAGGATTCCCTGCACCCCGAACCTGACCTCGACTACCTTATCCTCCCCCCCTACCTGCACCTGTTTCCGAAAATAGCGAAACCGTTCACCTGCGTCTTGACTCGATAACCACACACCCTCATTATCCACCTCTTCTTCTTCCGCGGTATAGACTCGCAATTCCATCGGTTCCGGAACATTCCACTGAACCTCCTCCGATTCATCGGTAAATAGCTTGATCGGTCCACCTCCCAGCCTTTCTTCCAGATCGGTGGGAAGCGTCACGGTCAGAAAGCTCTTGAGCTTCCCCTCATCCCAATATGGTACAACTGCTACGTAAAATTCGTTACCGCTCGAAAAGCCACGATAAATGAACGGGTCATCGATTTCCTGAGCCCTGCTGAAAAAGAAATCCGAAAGAGCCTGGTCAGGTTCGATATCGGTAAGAGAAAATCTACTGATCTCCTGACCAGTAACGTCGTATATGACAAGCGATGTCCTCTGCCCAAGGGTGCTCAAACGTGAATTTGCCCAGGTGTAAAACCCCAATCCACGCCTGTCTCTTGTCTCCGAGAAGATCTCACCCTTTCTGTCGAGGAGCTCATCGGCCACCTCTTCCAGGACAAAAGTCGCCCAGTTGTCGAAGGGCGCACCGAGCTGTTCGATCAAATCCTCGCCGGTCTCCTCAAGGGTCAGGTGACGATAACGGAGATGCCCTGGATATATCACACAAGCCGAAAGGAACGACAGGAGAATAATCACTCCCAGGCATAACCACCCATGAGGCTGTCTGTTTCTATCCTCCTCGTTCCTGAGCACAGTGGTGGATAGCCAGCCCCCGCCAAACAATATGATCCCACCTTCCACTACGGCAAAGACCGAGAACCACCCGTCACCGTATACATATAAAGCGAGGTATATTCCTGCCAGGAAAAATATTATGGAGAGGAGAGCACATATAAACCCGGGACGATGTTTGCTACCTGTCAAAGAGATCATCGGACTCAGACAGAAAGCAACAACGAGGAAAAGGGGAAACAATAACAGGAAGATGCTGAGCTCCCAGAAGATTGTAACAGCAGATCCGATAAACGCCTGGTCTATGACCATGGAGGAAAGGCTGTCCCTGAACAATCTCTCGAGAACGAACGGGGACGACAAGGAGAGTATCAAACCGACAGCCAGCCCTCCATAGACCCAGATTGCCCTTTCTTTCCGCGACATTCCTACCAGGCTCATGCGCCCTCTCAGCTGAGGAAATACATGGATAAGGAAAAGCGATATGAAAAGACCACTGATGAAGAACTCACCGATCGAAACGGATCCCGTTTCGAGTAAGCCGGTTGCAAAGAACCTGGAAGAAAATGGCGCGCCTCCAATCCACGAGGAAGGAAATGATGTCTCAAGCAGAATGGCTCGAAGACCTAAGAGAGCGCCTCCAAGAAGTACTATGTATAGTAGAAGACTTCTCCATGTGGGTCTTTCATCCCTCAGGAAAAAATGTTTCAGCCGATTCTTGATCTCGAATAGAGATATGAGCCAGGGAAAAAACAACAACAGCGGCAGGTAGCGAACCTCCAGAGACCCTAATTTCGCGATGTAACCTTCGCGATCCACAGGATCTACTGACCAGTTGCCGAGGTGATTCCCCCGAAAGATGAAGGGGAATAACACGCTTCCCGCTCTACCCTCAAAAGATCCCTGATATTTCACGGGATAGAGGGAGATTTCGGTTCCGAAGCGACGGTTCAGTCTGTCGATGAATCGGCCACTCCCCGCGTATCGTTTGCTCAAATGGTGCCTTATTTCCAGGTGATCATAAAGGGTCAACACACCGATCCCTGGAAGTCGAAGGGTAATTACAGCTGCCGTAAAGATATTTCCACGAAAGAGTTCTATCGTCAGAGGTTCCGAGGGAATACCGGTCGATATCGCGACCTCACTCGGAAAGTAGCTGTCGCCGGACCAGGCAATATCCATCCCGTCAAGCCCCGTCAGAACAAGCAGAAAATCATCACTATCCGGCTGTTCGATACGTCTGCTTTCAAGGAGCTCAAAGAGTGTTCCTCTCGGATCAACCCCTTCGTTATTATGGGTGTAGAACTCCACTATTTCCTCTCCGAGATCTCCAACAAGCCGAGACCTCTCATCGAGATGGTTCCGCATAAGATGGTTGATATCTCCTCTCAGGTCCTCAACGATCTCAGGGTAGAGAGAGCTCCAATCATCACTTGCAATCGACGATCTCCACCTGTTCTCCACCATGTAAAAAAGACCAGCACCCAGGAGTACAAAGGAGATCAAACGAGACAGGTTTTTCCTTATCGTCCCTTCCACCAGGATGCTGACAACACCTGACAGAAGGAATAATGTCCACAGGACAAGCAGGAACGGATGCGATGTAACCAAAAGCGAGAGGGTCGCGAAAGCCGTCGAGATAAGGAGGAAATTAGAGCTCTTAGCCGTTATTATCGTTCTTATGAATACTTTTCCCTTGATTTTATACCTCACAATTATGAAATTAAACTTGTAATCTCACTTACACCTTTGATCTGTCTACCGGCGGTTTCTTGACATGCCACCCGGACTGTGAGTGATTCCAGGAGCGACAAGAAATGACCTCAGAATACTTTGTCAGCTATTTAAAGAAAAACACTTTATTTCGTGATGTCAATAAAAGTGGTCTCAAAGACATTGCAGCGCAGATCAGTTTAGTCGACGCTAAAAAAGGTAATATAATCTATTTCCAGGGAGACAAGCCAGAATCCGTTTACCTGGTCGAAAAAGGTCTCGTAAAGCTGTCTCGAATAACACCAGATGGGCGGGAACTGACGTTTTCAATCTTCAAGACACACGATATGTTCGGTGAAGTGGCCATACTCAACGGAACACCTCACGATACCGCCGCCGTAGCAGTTACCGGCTGCGCCCTCTTTCAAATAAACCGGAGTGATTTCCTCCAGATCCTGAAGAGCTATCCATCCCTGGCGATTGAAGTCTCTGCGATGGTCGGTCATCGCTTGATGAAACTGGAAGAAAAATTCCAGATCACCGTAACGCGTGACATTTCTTCGAGGATCGCATGTGCGCTCCTCTATCTGGCCGAGGAGTTTGGCAAACCGACCAGGAAAGGAGTGATTATCGGGCTACCTCTCACTCACCTTGAGATCGCCAGCTTTATTGGATCGACAAGAGAAACCACATGCGTTACCCTGAACAAGTTTCGCCGAAAAGGATGGATTCAATCAGAGAAAAGGAATTTGGTCCTCCTGGATCTGAAAGCTCTCAGGTCCTTATGTGAGACCTGATTCCCGAGATAAAAGATCTGAAATGTCTTTCCGAACAGATAGAAAAGCGGCACAAACCGTCCATCCATTCATGATCAATAGACCGCAACAATAAATTGGATTGGATAGAAATAAATATATTACATTTCGAAAGCGGACGCTTTATGCCGCCTTCGACAACATAGTTAGAGCTGGCAGGTCCTCTCTGCGCTCGGCCTTCAGCTCAACTCGGTTTTAGTTGTACGAAATTCTCAATGTCATGGTCCAGATGAGATTAATCTACGTAAAGAGAGAAATCGAAGCAAGACAACAAGGGACATTGAAGAGACGAACAAGCGGCAACATGACCAATGACTTGAATATGCCGGGGTCTCGGAAGAGGGTGTCACTCTATCCTGCACTCGTTCTGTTCAGCGTCATAATGACGCTTCTGATCCTGTCTTCTCCTGTCTTGAGCCGATATACCGTGGAGAAAGGGATCCTTATCTCAGAGTGGATCTTCATCCTCATCCCCAGCTTGATCTTTATCCGACTTTACCGCATAAGACCGATCGCAGACCTGAAAATCACTATGATTTCCCCGAAAACCACGTTGGGGGTGATCCTCATATCGATCTCCGGAATCCTCCTTACCGGTGAACTTGTGGTATTCCAGAACGATTTTATACCCATTCCACTGGAATATATTGAGATGCTTCGAGCACTCTTTACAATCTCGGACAGGATGGCTATTCACCAGGCTGCTTTCATATTTGCTGTAAGCCCGGCAATCTGTGAGGAATTTCTGTTCCGGGGGATTATCCTCCAGGGGGCAATTGGAAAAGTATCTCGACCGGGTGCTGTTGTTCTATCCGGGGCTCTCTTCGGAATTTTCCATCTCGACCCTTACCGGTTGCTTGGCACAATGGTCCTCGGTTTCATCATGGGTTATATTGCCATAAAGGCATGCAGCCTCCTGGCATCTACGATCTTTCACCTGACCAACAACCTTTTGATCCTTCTGGTCATGAACCTCACTCCACTCAATGATATTCGCTGGTTGAACGAGCAAGCCCATCTGCCCATGGGGATTCTTGTCATGGCCGCCGTCACCTTTTTCGTTGGATCGAGACTCGTCAGGGCCAGAAGAAGCGAAGGTAACATACAAACAGAGCATGAAATCATCAGAAACATTTCTGCAGATGAACCGTAAGATAAACATGCCTGATTAATGAACCTGTTTTCATCTAAGACGGAGAGGAACCTATGACCCTACAAACAATTTCACTGAAGATAATCGCTCGAGGTATCATCCTATCTCTGGGCTTGTGCTTCATAAGCATAGAGCTCATCGCCTTTGACGTCGATGAGATCGGCAAGACACTCTCCCTCGACGACTGTGTGGCGATCGCACTCGGGCACAATCCGGGTCATCAGAAGGTCCAGGGAGGACTGGAAGTTAGTTCCGCCAATCTTCTCTCCTCGTATGGCCAGTTCCTTCCATCGGTTAATTTTGGATACGGTATATCTGAGGATCGTTACTTCAACCCTACCTTTGTCAATCCAGAGGGATCGGTCTCGAGATTCCCCCTCTCCTTCCCTGCAGACACTTCTTTCTCTCACTTCCTCGAGGATACGGGCGAAATAGGACACCGTGCGTTGATCACTCCCCCTGGAGTCATTCCAGTCCCAGAGGGAAGGCGCCGGTTTTCCGGAGGACAGTTAGTGATAAGCGAATCACTCTTCCAGGGAGGTAGAAACATATTCAACCTGATGAAAGCGAGGAACGAAAAAGAAGCTGCCAGACAAGACATCACCTCCTCAGAACTCGAGCTCGTTTACCAGATCCACCGGCAATATTACGAGGTACTAGCGAACAAGAGACTGGTCGAGCTCGCCAGGGAAGTCCTCGAACAACGAAACGAACAGCTGCGACTGGCAAGGGCAAGGCACGAGGTTGGTTCGGTGACAAGGCTTGATGTTATGCAAGCCGAGATAGACAAGGGAAATCAGGAAAACGCCCTTATGTCCGCAGAAAACGACCTCAATATCTCCAGGATGGAACTGAACCGCCTTATGGGCATCCCCCTGGAGGTGGAATTCGACATGATCGATGAATTCAATACGATCGAGCCTTCTTTCGAGGAGCAGAAGCTTGTTTCAGGAGCAATGAACAGGCGCCCCGACCTCCTGGGATTGCTCGCCAAGGAAGAAGCCGCAGAAAAGGAGATCTGGGTTCAACGCGCCAACTATCTCCCCAATCTCACTTTCGATCTATATTTCTTCCGGAGTGAGCAGGGCTCGGGCGTAGACCCGTTCACCTTTTCACCCGAAAACGAGGACACACGTTACGCCTTAAACATTGATTGGCAGTTCTTCTCCGGTTTCTCCCGACACAGCAGCAGCAAGATAGCACGTGTGGATCTCGAAAACTACCGCCATGACATCCGGGAAAAGAAACTACTCATCGAAAAGGAGGTGAAAGAGGCGATCCTTAACCTGGAGAGCGTCTACCAGCAGAGCCTGACCACCGAGAAAAACCGGCATCTGTCGAGTGAAAACCTTCGCCTCGAGCAGGAAAGATACCGGCTCGGTTCATCTTCGCTTCTCGACCTCAGGATCGCACAGGTGACTCACATAGAGGCAGAGACAGAACATATCAACAAGATACTTGAATTTAACACCTCCTTCGCAGCACTCGAAAATGCGACTGGACTCAAATTAAGGAACTAATCCCGTATCGGGAACGCTCGCTATGAGGGAGGTCATTCCGGCTTGTCCGGAATCGGTACATCATTGATTCCCGACTCGTTTCACTCGCGGGAATGACGGAAGTTAGTAGTGAATAGTGATTAGTAAGTGGTACCTTTTGGTACGATAATACCGTCTTGTCTATTTGTAACCCAACCAGCCATGTAAGGGAGAATGGGATGAAGAAGAAATCGAAGGTCATATTTATTGTTTCTATAGTGACTATCGTTGCCGTCACCGCTGTTATCTTCCTTACGCGATCTTCTGATGAAATCGAAGTAACCGCTGAGAACGTGAAGCATGGTCCGCTGAGGTCAATCGTTTCCGCTTCAGGGAACATTCTCCCGCACAAGGCCATTAATATCAGCTCCAACATCATGGGGGAGATAAAAAAAATCCCCGTGGAAGAAGGAGACAGGGTTGAGATGGGAGATCTCCTCATCGTGATCGATCCCGAACTATACCAGGCGGCACTCAAGCGTGAAGAAGCAGCTCTAACTTCGGCGGATGCAGAGCTTGCCCTCGCTGAGGCAAACTACCAGCGGGCTCGCAGGATTTACCAGGAGGAGCCCTCAGAATCCGGAGAAACTCTGATCAGTCAGGAGGAGTACGAACGGCTACTCGCTGAATACAGGGTCGCTCAAAGCAGTTGTAATCGAGCAAAGGCGCAGGTCGAGAGCGCAAGCGCCAACCTGGAGAAAACATCGATCTACTCATCTATCGATGGAATCGTGACAAGCCTGAACGTCGAGGAGGGTGAGGTCGCCGTAACAGGCACTATGAACAACCCGGGGACGGTACTTATGACCATCTCCGACCTGACCCGGATGCAGGCCGAGATAAAAGTCGATGAAACCGATATCGTTGAGGTGGAAATCGGACAGGAAGCTGAAGTCACAATAGACGCCTATCCAGACACGATTTTTCAGGGAGTAGTATCCGAGATCGGTAACAGCCCCATCATATCGAGTCTGGGAGCAGGTGGAGATGAAGCGGTTGATTTCAAGGTCGTGATAGATCTCCATGACCCTCCGGACAACCTCAAGCCCGGTCTTTCTACTACAGCAGATATCATAACGGATACCCGCGATAACGCCCTCTTTATACCCATCCAGGCATTGACGATGAGAGCCATCCCGAAAACTGATGGGAACGAGGACAAGCAATCAGAGACTAAAGAGAAAATCGAGAAAGAAGGCGTTTTCGTGGTCACGGATGGAAAAGCCATCTTTACCCCCGTAATTACGGGGATCAGTGACGGAATGAATATCGAGGTGGTATCCGGACTCGAGGAGGATAATAGAGTCATCACGGGGAGCTTCAAGACGATCCGGACACTCAAGGATAGTTCCAGTGTTAAGACGGTCGAGCACCTCCAATCCGAAGGATAAAGGGGACCTTGATGGGTAATAATATGAACGGAACAGACGGAGAATCGTCTACCGGCGGGAAAAAGAACGGTTTCATCATCCAGACGCACGATCTATGGAAAACCTACACGATGGGGAGCGAGACTATCCACGCCCTCCAGTCGGTCACGCTCGAAATCGAGAGGGGTGAATTCATGGCGGTGATGGGACCCTCCGGTTCCGGTAAGTCGACTCTCATGAACATACTTGGCTGCCTTGACAGCCCAACAAAAGGCGATTACCACCTCAATGGGAAGCCGGTCAGTGCTATGGACGATGACGCTCTCGCTCACATCAGGAATCAGGAAGTCGGTTTCGTTTTTCAGGTTTTCAACCTGCTGCCTCGAGCCACCGCCCTCCACAACGTGGAAATGCCGCTGATTTACAGCCACATCCCCGTGAAGGAGAGACAAAGAAGGGCGAGAGGAGCCCTCGAAATAGTCGACCTGCAGGATCGGACAGATCACAGACCAAGCGAACTGTCTGGAGGTGAAAGACAACGGGTGGCGATTGCCCGGGCGTTGATCAACAATCCCTCCATAATACTCGCCGATGAACCCACCGGCAATTTAGACTCGAAGACAAGTAATGAGATCATGGAGCTCTTCAAAAAACTCCACCAGGATGGCAACACGATCATCATCGTCACACACGAAAACGTAATTGCCGGATTCGCTCAGCGTGTCATCCACCTCCTTGACGGGCAGGTCGAGAGTGATGAACACACCGGATAAACATCCGCCCCCCAGCACAAGGTTGATGACCAACAAGCAACCCCTCGTTGCAAGTACGATATCGGCAATCCGCTTTGTCTTTATTAACACGATCGAAAGCATCTCTATCGCACTATCGTCCCTCTGGTCGAGACGGTTGAGGTCATTCTTGACACTCCTCGGCGTAATCATAGGTGTGGCAACGGTGATCACGGTTGTATCGATTATCGAGGGGATGAACAGGTATGTAGTCGGCACACTGTCGAGTTTCGGATATGACTCCTTTACCATCACAAAATTCGGTATCATCATGAGCCGTGAAGAATTCATGGAGGCAAGAAAGCGGAAACAGATCACCATAGATCAGATGGACCCGCTCAGGGACACCTGCTCACTTTGCAGGGAAGTTGGAGCCACGATCAACCGTCCCATAAAAGTCAAGTATGGGAGAGATTACATCGATGATGTTGAACTCATCGGGGGAACAAGTAACCTCATCGAGATCGGGGATTATAAACTGGCAGAGGGGAGAATGTTTTCAGAGAGCGATGAGGCTCACAAGAGACCCGTCTGTGTGATAGGTAATGAGGTCAGGGAGGTCTTATTTCCCTACCAGGATCCAATCAACAAGGAGATCAGGGTCGGGAAGAACCGTTTCACGGTGATTGGCATGAACGAGAAGCGTGGATCATTCCTGGGTGAAAACCTCGATAATTTTATCATCATACCGATCAGCCTTTACCAGAAACTCTACGGATCCAACCAGTCGATCGATATACACATAAAGGCGAAAGGGCGTGAGGAACTCGCGACGACCAAGGACCAGGTGCGGTTTATATTCCGTGCGGTAAGGGATCTGAAGATAGACGAAAAAGATGACTTCGGTATCGTCACTACAAATGCCCTGATTGAAACATATCAGGATTTCACTGGAATGGCTTATCTCGTCATGATCGGGGTAGCTTCAATTTCGCTTCTCATAGGCGGAATCGTGATCATGAACATCATGCTTGTCTCCGTTACGGAACGAATCAAAGAGATCGGTATTCGAAAAGCTGTGGGGGCAAAAAGATCAGACATCATAGGGCAGTTTCTTGCAGAGTCCGCTACTATAGCAATCGTAGGCGGTATAGTCGGAATTCTTACCGGGGTGGGGATCGCTGAAATTGTCTCCCATTACTCTCCCCTCCCCTCGAGTATCGAGCCATGGGCTGTGATTGCAGGGATCCTGGTCTCTGGTGGAGTAGGGATATCCTTTGGTCTATTTCCAGCAATCAGAGCAGCTAAAATGGACCCGATTCTGGCGCTACACATGGAGTAAAAATGAACATCGATGAGGTCAGGGAAGGAACCCGAATCGCTATCGAAGTGATATGGAGCCACAAATTACGTTCATTTCTGACTGTCCTCGGAGTCGTCATAGGGATCACTTCAGTCGTCGGAATGGTCTCTCTTATCGAAGGACTCAATACCAGCATGTCGCAACAGATCCAATCGCTTGGGTCAAACGTCATTTATGTCAGCAGGCTCAGACCGGGTATGCATATAGGCAGACGTTCAGCTGAAGAACGCCAGAGACCTCCAATAACAATCGAAGAGGCAATTGCTATCAAACAAAACTCGCGGAAAATCGCATATGTCTCCCCTGAGAACTATTACTTCAGCCCATCCGTGAAATACCGCGACAGGGAGGCAAATCTTCCTCCTTTGCTGGGTGTATACCCGGACTACGCCGACGTGAGGAACGTCGAACTCAGGACGGGGCGTTTCATAACGGACGGGGACATCCTGCATGGAACCGATATTACGGTCCTCGCTGCCGATCCAGCCGAAGCACTGTTTCCTGATTTGGACCCCTTGGGAAAGACGATAACGGTTGACGGTTACAAATTGTTAGTAGTCGGGGTACTGGAGAAGAAAGGGGAAATTCTGGGATTCAACCCGGATAACCTGGTCATTGTTCCATACAAGACATATCAGAGGCTTCATCCAGAGGAAAAGGAGCTGGGCCTGGCACTCAGGCCCGCAAATTCAGATTCGATGGTCCAGGCAATCGATGAAGCTACATCTATCTTGAGAAGACACCGTGGCGTTACTTACGATGAACCGGATAACTTCTACCTCTCCACCCAGGACACACTCAATGAAATCTATCAGCAACTGACACAGGGTATCTATCTCGCAATGACCATCATCTCCTCGATCGGTCTCCTTGTAGGCGGAATAGGGGTCATGAACGTACTGATAGTCTCCGTGAAGGAGCGGACCCGTGAAATAGGGATCCGTAAGGCGATCGGTGCGCGGAGGAAGGATATATTGATACAGTTCCTGGTCGAGGCAATGACCCTGACCGGAACGGGAGGAATCTTCGGGATCCTGTTCGGAATCGCGATCAGTGTCGTTGTCAACAGCCTGTCCCCGCTGCCTTCAAGCACTTCTCTACCATGGATCGTCATCTCATTCTCGGTATCGCTTTCCGTCGGACTTTTCTTCGGTATATACCCCGCAATGAAGGCGGCTCGACTTCACCCGATAGATGCCCTCAGGCATGAGTAGGGATAGCCGACCAATCACCCCTTTGTTTCAATCTCGTTCGATGATACAAAGGTGTCAGGCCTTGACTTTTGAGGCAAGTTCACCAGATTTCAATTCACACCTAATTTGAGCGGTTTTGTCGCGAAGAGATGTGCGGATATCTTGATGCGATAAGCTTTGAAAAAAACGCAGGCATACCCAGCGGGTATGTCGAGGCTTTTTGAAAAGAGTTAGCGCGCAAGAGATCTGTGCAGATCGAGTGAGAAAATCGCTCAACTTAGGTTATACCCATGAAACGGCTTTACGCTCTCGAATAACAACCATCCCAGAGAAATCTTACACCCGTCGATAATGAGATTAAACCGATGAAAAGAGAGACTAAGAAAACTTCATCTAATAAGGTGGAAAAGGTACTCCTTGCGATGAGTGGCGGTGTGGACAGTTCTGTCGCTGCTGCGCTACTCCTCAGAGAAGGTCACGATGTCACCGGTGTGACCATGAGACACTTCTGTTTTCGAAAGGGAGAAAGTCCGGAAGGCGAAAAAAACTGCTGCTCTCTCGAATCCCTGGAAGACGCCAGGAAGGTCTGTGATCACCTTGGCATCTCCCACTATACCATAGATGTTGAGAAAGAATTCCGGCAGTACGTTGTAGACGACTTTGCCGGGGAATACCTCAGTGGGCGAACTCCGAATCCATGTATCCGCTGCAACCAGCATATCCGTTTTCCGTGGATGATCAAGATAAGTGATCAACTGGGGACAGAACGGATCGCCACCGGTCACTATGCCCGGGTTGATAATCGACGGTATGAAGGCGAATACCTTTCCTTACTGCGTGGTTGCGACAGGGAAAAGGACCAGAGTTATTTTCTCTGGACCCTGGACCAGCCGATCCTATCCCGGACGATATTTCCTCTCGGTGAAAAAACAAAGCCGGAGGTCAGAGAACTGGCAAGGAAGTTCGGAATCGATGTCGCGGACAAACCCGACAGTCAGGAAATCTGCTTCATACCGGAAGGCGATTACCGCGAATTCCTTTACCACCCTGGGGACTCGAATCCGGCCCTTCAGCCGGGCCGAATAGTCACGCGGGATGGGAACGAACTCGGGAGTCACAACGGTGTGGCGTTCTATACCATCGGTCAGAGACGGGGGTTAGGAATCTCCGGTCGTGATCCCCTATACGTAATCAATATTCACCCGGAATCCAGGACCCTGGTCGTGGGGAGTAAGGAGGAGCTCTTGTCGAGCAACTTCGAGGTCGAGTCTTACAATTGGATTTTCGGGAAGCCGCCGGATTTCCCGCTCCGTTGCGAGGTCAAGATTAGATACCGTCACATTGGTTGCAGGGCGACCGTCCTTCCTGAAGATAGTGATGTTCTTCGTGTCAGGTTCGAGAATCCACAGGAGGCGATAACTCCCGGTCAATCCGCTGTTTTCTATACCGGGGAGCAAGTTCTCGGAGGTGGAATCATAAAATGTGTCAAGTATCCATGATTTCACACCTATAAACGACCGGATCCCTCTCAATGTTTCCTTTTACCTAATTTGAGCGATTATGTCGGGAAGAAATGTGCGGATATCTTGATGCGAT
>CAYTWO010000003.1:41265-77965 GCA_964442125.1 uncultured Gemmatimonadota bacterium | reverse complement strand
TACGATCGTGGCGGACTCCGGGTCAATCAAGCCGCTAATGTCTGCCGAATCTTCCGAATGAGGATATCCGAAGAGAACGGCTTGACCAGATAATCTGTAATATTAAGAGACTCCCTCTGATCAAGCGTCTGATCTATGATGGAGAGCATGATAACGGGGATGTCTTTTGTCTTTCTGTTTTGACGGAGTTGTCTCAAAGCGCTGTAACCGTCCATTATCGGCATGATGACATCGAGGAGTATCAGATCTGGTCTATCCTTTTTGACCGATTTGATGGCTTGCGCTCCGTCACAAACCGTCTCTACAGAATATCCTTCCAGTGTCAGAAAAAAGTGCATGATGGAAAGGAAATCAAGTTCATCATCAACAACCAGCACTTTCTTCTTTTCTCTTGTCTCTACGCCTTGTTTGGTCATAATCATGGTTAATCTGAAGCCTCCATGGTAGTGAGGGTGGATGTAAAGAGGTGGTGCATCCAGTTGAGTATTTCTACTATATCAAACTTTCAGCAACAATTGTACCATGATATCAGCAGGTCAGGTGGGAATCGTCTGTTCATGGAGATTCAGATCTTTTGAGGGGGGCAAGAAGCCTGAGGCCATTGAAGATAACGAGAAGAGAAGCTCCCATATCAGCGGCGACAGCCATCCACAGGTTGACGAAACCAAGGGGAGCGAGTATCAAGAAGACGGCCTTCGAGAGGAGGGCGAACCCGATATTTTCCCTGATGATTTTTAGCGCTTTTTTACTTAATTTTATCACGACAGGGAGATTTGAGAGATCGTCTGACATCAGAGCTATATCGGCTGTTTCGAGGGCGGCATCAGATCCTGCGACACCCATGACGATCCCGACAGACGCTTCAGCCAGGGCTGGAGCGTCGTTGACACCGTCACCAACCATCGCGACATGACCATGTTCTTTTTTCAATTCCTTTACGGCGGCGGCCTTGTCCTGGGGTAACTGTTCAGCCCTGCAATCATCGATCCCTGCGCGCTTAGCGATACACTTCGCCGTCTCCGAGTTGTCTCCGGTCAGCAGAATAAGTCTGCTAATACCGTTTTCCCTGAGTTCTTTCAGGGTCTCCGCGAACCCTGAGCGGACCTGGTCTTCCAGGGTGATAGCCCCAAGCAATTCCTGATCAGATCCGACAAAGATGACGGTTTTTCCTTCTTCCTCGAGTTTCAATAGATCATCGTGGAGGTGGTCCGGGCATAGGTCCATCTCCTCGAAGAGTCGATGATTACCGGCCAGGAACGTCTTACCTCTTATGACTATTTTGACTCCCTCACCGGGAATGGAAAGAAACTTTTCCGGTTCCTCGACCTGGATTCCCTCATTTGCTGCCCTTTTCAGGATCGCTTCCGCGAGTGGATGTTCTGAACGCAATTCGAGACTCGCTGCGAGCCGGAGGATGTCGAGCTCCGTTGTGGCCGCATTATAACATTGTACTCCCACGACCTCCGGTCGTCCATAGGTGACTGTCCCTGTCTTGTCGAATGCGATTACTTTCAACTGGCTGGTAAGTTCAAGGAATGCACCTCCTTTGATCAATATTCCCTGTCTTGCCGCAGATGTGAGACCACTGATGATGGTTACAGGTGTGGAAATGACGAGGGCGCATGGACAGGCTACAACGAGGAGGACAAGTGCACGATATAACCAGACATCGAGTTGGAGGTTGAATACGAGTGGCGGAACAACTGCTACTGCTATCGCTGCGATAACGACTATCGGTGTGTATACCAGGGAAAAGCGATCGACAGATCTTTGCGCGGGAGCCTTCTGGACCTGGGCCTCTTCCACCATGTGGAGTATCCTTGATAGGGTAGTATCTTCAGATTTCTTTTCCGCTTCGATTTCCAGGAAACCTCTACCATTGATGGTTCCGGCGAAGACCTGGCTCCCCTCGGATTTCATGACCGGAACAGATTCCCCAGTGATCGTTGACTGGTCCACGTTAGAGGTACCGGTGACTATTCGGCCGTCCACCGGGATCTTTTCTCCCGGTCTGACGAGCACCAGCTCCCCGACTTCCACCTCCTCCACCGGGACCGCTACTTCAGTACCGTTTCGCCTCAAATTCGCCACCTTGGGAGTGAGATCCATCAGGGCCTCGATAGCCTTCCTGGCCTTACTGATCGTGTGCGACTCGAGGAGGTTGGCAAGAGAAAAGAGAAAAATGACCGCTGTACCCTCGATCCATTCACCGATCGAAATAGCACCGATCACCGCCACGGACATCAGAAAATTCATGTCCAGATTGCGGTTCCATGTAGCGAGCAGACCTTTTTTAAAGATGGGAGGGCCTGATAAAACAATAGCAATGAGATATGAGAGCTTTTCAAATTGGTCCGGGAAAGCCAGTAACTTACAGGCCAATCCGGTGAGTATGAAGAGACCGGAAAGGCTTGTCAATATCCATCTTGTACGTGTTGAAAGATGGAATCTTGGTGCGACATCTCCAGCATGGTCCCCTTTTCTGTTTAAACCGTACCCCAGTGATTTGATTGCCTCTTCGATTTCACCGGGTCCTCCGCTGTCATCCTCGAACTTGACGTCCAGTCGAGAGTCGATGACACTGATACGGGCTTCCTTTACGCCAGGTAGCCGGGAAATTTGATTTTCTATCTTAGAGGCGCAATCGGGACAGTCGAGGCCATCGATGTAGCATGAGTATCTGTCTTCGGCTTGGGTCCGGGTCATCGTTTTTCCTTCAGATGGTTCAGGGCGTCATCGAGGAGGTGTTCTATGTGCTTGTCATCGAGAGAATAATAGACGATTTTTCCCTCTCTTCGATATTTGACGAGTCTTGCCCCTCGAAGGATTCTCAACTGGTGTGAGATGGCAGACGGGCTCACCATGATGATCGCGGCCAGATCGCACACACAGAGCTCTTCTTTCGAAAGGGCAAGGATGATCTTGAGCCTCGTTGAATCGCCTATGACTTTGAAAAATTCTCCGAGGTGCTGAATAGTAGATTCCGGCTGAATAACTTCCTTGACCCCCTGGACCTTTCTTTCGTCTATCGAGATGACGTCACACGATTCTACTTTCATGATCTTTGACCTCTGTATTTCAGCCTGGGCATCACAAGATTAATTTAACAACTGCACAAATGTTCATACGTTAAAATAACGCTTTCCCTCTATGGAGTCAACCTTCCTGAGCAAGACCGCTAAGTGCCATCCTTCTATCGAGATCATGATCGACACTAAAGTAATTTTGCGGTTCGAGTGAGAGAATCGCTCAACTTAGGTCAGATCCAAGGTTACAACATGGGAAAGCTGTCCTGAAAAATAGGATTGCAGACTGGAGATAGGAGTGGGGTTGGGATCTGCACTTATGGAATGGCAGGGAAAAAGGAGGGGAGCTGAACGATAATCAAGAGGTTGAAGAACGGGACAATCCCCCGTGAGAGCTGCCGGTTAGCACCTTATCTCTTCTACCTCTCCTTTATTATTATGCCTCCTTTTTCCCTGTCTGGAAGACCAGTGCATTTATCTTGCAATGTCTTTCTGCTCGATAAACTACGTGAAGATTTGAAAGACTACTCCATCATACCAGAAAAAGGTGTCGTTTGTCAAGTATCCCTTTCAAAGTTTTCTTGACAATTATTTACGATGACGTTATTTTTCTGCGTGTCCTGGTGATCCCCTCGATGACCCCTCCATTGTCAACCGGGATTTTTTTATAGGAAGTGTTGATCACAGTACCCCTCAATAAAACCAGTTGAAGTGAAGATGTCCAGTTATCGAGCTGAATTTTTACCGATATGCCTGCTGGTGCTCGTGATGTTCCCGGCTCCAAATTGCGCCGAACCGGCGGAGGAGGAGTATAGCGCCTGTATTGTCTGCCATGAGTTTATGGGTGGAGAAGTCGCCAGACCGGTTCTGGAGTGGATGGGTTCGACGCATCAATCGATGGAAATATTCTGTGTTTATTGCCATGGTGGAGACAAATCAATAAGGCTTGGTAGTCTCGAGAAGCTGTCTCCCAAGGAGATTCGAAGTCTGGCTAGGAAGGCGATGTACTCTCAGGAGGATTTTGTTGCCAATCCGGATCCGGTTGCAATGTTCGAGATATGTGAGCAGTGCCATGATGAAGCCGTTTCGGTATATCGTGAGAGTATCATGGGTAAGACCTACCTGGAGAGAAAAGGCGGTCCATCGTGTACGCGATGTCATGGCGCTCATCGCAACTACATGCCGGATGTACCGGAGATATGTAAAGACTGTCACAAGGACATTGTCGGTTTTGACCGGATTGAATCGATGAATGTGACCCTCTCAACGATTGACCGGCTCTATGAAATCAGACTGGAAGAGGCATCGAAGAAGATCGTTGCGGTGGGGAAAGATATCTTCCCCGAGGAACTCGACTCGTTTGAAATCGGTTTTGTCACCTGGGGGATGATCCTTTTTCTCGTCATCATGTCGGTTGTTCTTTACAGGACGATGGAGAAGTAAGTCTTGATTTTATTGACGTTTTTCTCCTTGCTGGAGATCTTCCTTTCTGGATCGTTTATCTTCCTGTTCCTGAGAGGAGAGACCAACGAATATCTCCTCGGTGGACTCATGGCGTTACAACTCCTCGTTGTCTGCTTAATCATCATCGCTTATTATAAGACTTTTATAACTTTCAGAGAAATTTCCGAGGATCGGGAGGAAGAATACTTATGGTGAACGAACGGGAGGATAGTCCTCATATAACGGATGGGTCGCAGGTTGAGGTACCGATGAGCCCGGGTAAGAGGAAGTTCTTGCAGGGACTTCTCGGTCTATCGTTTCTGGGCTTTTTCGCCTCCATTTTATCCACCTTCAGGAGCGTAATTCCGGGGAGGGAATCGGCCGGGGACTATGTCCCAACGACATCTAAGGGCGATATCCTGGTTTATGCGGAAGGGGACAAAAAGAACAGGCCTATAAATGCGGGTGATATCAAGGTGGGTGATGCGATCCTTGCCTATCCGAAGGATAAAGAAGATAATTACGCCAATATTCTCCAGGTCGTCAGAGAAGAGGATGGTTCGTTCGGAGAACCTACGATTATCGATTGGACAGACAGGGGATACGTTGCCTACAGCGCGATATGCACGCATCTTTCGTGCACGCTTACCTGGAAAAAGAGGCCGGAACTGAAGGCTTCGCATATACACTGCAACTGTCACGATAGCGTGTTCGATCCCCTCAGAGGAGCAATTGTGTTAGCCGGTCCCGCTCCGGAGGCCATTCCACAGATCCCGATCAAGATTGCTTCGAACGGTGATATCATACTCCAGGGGAGTTTCAGTGGGCAGGTAGGACCGAGGATATAGAGTGGGTCAGAAGGAGACAAGGTGAGTCACATCGGAGATTGGGTTGAAGAACGACTGGAACTGGGAAAATTCTCAACACGATACCTGAAAAAGGCGTTTCCTACACATCCAACTTTTCTGTTCGGGGAGATGGCCCTTTTCAGTTTTGTGATGCTTGTCATCACAGGGATCTTCCTTGGTTTCTCATATGAACCCAGCGTCAGGGAAGTCAGTCTCTTCGGCAGGTTAGTTCCAGCGGCGTACGCCAGTGTAGTAAAGATAGACCTGAGTTCCTTCGGTTTGATAACCAGAAGGGTCCATCACTGGTCTGCGATGCTGATGATTGCATCTGTGTTGATCCATCTATCGAGGGTTTATTTCACAGGCTGTTACAAGAATCCGAGAGAGATCAACTGGTATATAGGTCTCGCTCTGTTCGGTGTGACCTTTTTCGCCTCATTCACAGGGTATTTACTCCCGTACAGCGAGTTCTCTGTGACGGCCACCTCGGTCGGCTACTACATTGCTAAATCCGTGCCGTGGCTCGGGGATGGGTTGTCTCGTCTCCTCTTCGGCGGCTCTTTCCCGGCGAACGAGACGATCCCGCGCTTCTTTTTCATGCACGTAATGCTTTTGCCTATAACACTCATTGTGCTTGTTACCCTCCATATGGTGATCCTTGTCAAACAGAAGCATTCCGAACCGAGTGGTAACCTCTTGAGGCCGGAATCTCGAGGAGGGAAATACCTGATCGGTATACCCTTATGGCCCAATCAGGTTCTGATCAGCCTCACCTTCTTCTTCTTTATGGCGTTCGTGATTTTCTTTGTAGCTGTTCAATTTCCCGCAAACCCGGTGGAAAAATACGGTCCTCCGGGACCAGGGACGCCGGTCATGCGCCCCGACTGGTACTTTCTCGCCATATACGGACTTCTCAAACTGATTCCCGGAACACTGCACCTGGAGATTCTCGGGGCAAGGATAACATCTGAGACCGTGGGAGGAGTATTCTTTCCCGGAATAGCAGGCTTTCTTCTCCTGGCTTTACCATTCTTCGACAGAAAATCCGCTCCACAGCATTATATGGAGAATCCCCTCGAGCACCCGTTCAGGACTTCAGCTGGAGTCATGGTGCTGTTTCTGGCAGCCATGTTAACGATCGCCGGATACATAGATGTCCTGGGTGTTTCCCCCATGAAAATGTCGATCTATGTAGTCATCGTAACGGTGACCGCTTTTGTGGCTCCTTATTTGATTTTAGGGGGTAAGAACAAATAGAGTCCCTGTTTTACTCCACCATCACGTAAAAGATTACAATTAATGGTCGAAAGGTTGGTAAAATGAGGGTATTTCTCTTCACGGCAACACTGCTGATCCTGTTTTCTGTTACGAAGTCTTCCAGCCTCAAGGGGAATGACAACTCATGCGTGTCATGTCACAGTAAACTCCCGACGGATACCTTTGTCGGCTCGGAATATCTTGACTGGAAAAACTCCATACACCAGGAGTATGATGTCACTTGTGAGCTATGTCATGGGGGCTCACCCAGGGCTCAAGAGAAAAGATTGGCCCACAAAGGGGTATATAAATCCGGTGACCCGAAGAGTACCGTCTATTTCCAGAATGTACCCGGCACCTGCGGGGGCTGCCACGAAGAGGTCTACCTCGAGTTCATCCAGAGTAACCATTTCAGGAAACTTGAGAAGACGGGGAGTGGTCCCACGTGTGGTACCTGTCACGGTTCGAGGGCAACGTGGATAGTCACCCCCCAGAACCTCAAGGTCGTCTGTACCAACTGCCACAACGAGCGGAAGGGAATCATGACAAAGGCCCCGGATGAGGCACGGGTTCTCCTTCTGGCATTAAACCAGTCTGTTTCTCTCCATGAACTCCTCAACAGGTTCACAGGGAAAGGAGGAGACGAGGAGACGAAAGAACATCTTGCTCTGGCATTGTCCAAAGTGGACCGTGCCAAGATCGTGTGGCACTCTTTCGACATGGAGGCGGTTTCTCAGTTCCTCCTGGAGGCAAATGATGCCCTGAAGGAGGTGGAGCAAAAGGTTTTAAAGAAGTAGTCGGTGCGAATGTTACTTTTCCTGCACGCCGTCGGGGTCTCGATTGGCCAGAACACTGAGATAGTAGGGAAGAATATCTCGGTTGTAGACATCAACCAGTTTGGTGACAAGCTTCACGGGATCTTCGTCATATAAGACCTTGGCACCCGTCTCCTTGTTTATGAATTCGATGATGGTCTTGAGGTTGTCTGTAATGCCTCCGGTTCCCTGGAGTACACCTATTACCTTAGATTCATCGTAAGCAATGGCGAATTCGCCGAGTGTTCCCGACCTCCCCCCCGCGAAAACCACGAGATCGCAGGAGCGGATGTTTTCGATTTCTCTACCCATCAAGCCACTTCCCGTATAAATAATTGCGTCGTAACAGCGACAGGGAGACTTATACTTGAGCAGGTGCTCCCCGAAATTCAGAGCCGGGGAGACGCCAATTGTCATGCCATCCTCTGATTTGGCACCTTTTATCGCTTCGTGGGGGAGACCGGGGCAGGCGCCTGTGATCAGGACATAGCCTCTTTTCGCTATTTCCTGACCCAATCGATAGACTTTACGGACTACATATTCCGAAGGGTGCCCACCGGCCGAACCCATAACGCCAACCGTAATGGGTGGAAGATTGCAGCTGTTTTTTGATTCGTTTCTCTCTGGAGACTTTAGTGCTGAAATTTTAGTGCTGGTATGGTTCTCGTCTTTTGTCATCGATACTCCCATTTAAGCAGGCCCATCTACCGTCTATTCCGATCATATTCTATTCCCTGGTGGTTATCGAGTTTGATGTGAGAAATTAACAGCGTGTGGACGGTTTTTAGGCCCCCATGAGCTTTGGATCGGCGGCATCTCGTATCCCTTCACCCACCAGGTTATAGACAGTAACGGTGATAAAGATTGCAATTCCCGGAAAGAGAGCCAGCCACCAGGCCGTCTCGATGTAAACCTTGGCGAGTGAGAGGATGTTTCCCCAGCTCGGTGTTGGTGGTTGTACGCCAAGACCCAGGAACGAGAGAGCTGCTTCGAAGAGGACGGCATTGGCGATACGGAAGCTGATCGACACGAGGACGGGAGTCAGGGAGTTTGGAAGGAGATGCCGGAATATGATGCGGGTGTCGCTGTAACCCAGGGCGCTCGCGGCAGCGACATAATCCTGCTCTCTGTTTTTTAGGAACTCCGCCCTGACGTAACGGGCGATCCCGGGCCAGGAGGCTATGCCGAGCGCGACCATGATGTTTTCGATCCTCGGAGGAAGGAAAGCTATCACGATAAGGATAAGGAAGAAAAAGGGGAAGCACATGAAGATCTCTATCAGACGCGAGACCGTAATGTCGACCCAACCACCGTAAAACCCCGCGAGAGAACCCAGGATAAGCCCGATGACCGTGGCGAATGCGACCGCAATGAACCCTATCCTGAGCGAAATACCTGTGCCATGGATCATCCTCGAGAGTACATCTCTTCCCAGGTTGTCCGTGCCGAACCAGTGCCTGTCGGTAGGAGGTTTGAGTCTCTCGGTGAGCGATTGGGAGAGGGGATCGTAGGGGATGGGCGGGAAAATTGTATAGGCATCTTCGGAATCGGGATTATCTCTGAGGTGGTCCCAGTCTTTGTGGAGCAGGTCGGAATCGCTTTTGAAGATGGGGTAGTAAGTCTTGTCCGCTGTTTTGTAAATGTATGGCTTGTTATTGGCGATATATGGGGAAAGAAGCGCGATCAGGCAGAGCGAGCCGATGATGTAAAGGGCATAGAGGGCAAACCTGTCCTTTTTGAATTGCTTCCAGAATATATCCCAGTAGCTCCTCGGCTTCGTGCTTGGAAGTTGGACGTCGTCGAAGAGACTGTCCTTGCCGCTTTGCATGCGCGTCAACGCCTCGTCGGATTTCGGGAAACCCAGG
This sequence comes from uncultured Gemmatimonadota bacterium, assembly GCA_964442125.1. Lineage (GTDB taxonomy): Bacteria > Gemmatimonadota > CAZMKB01 > CAZMKB01 > CAZNLH01 > CAYTWO01. The sequence goes on along the minus strand of CAYTWO010000003.1, from coordinate 68,711 downwards.
TTTTTGATCTCTTTGTCAGTCATAGGTTACCCTCGGATCGACGACTGCGTAAAGGATATCCGCCAGCAACATACTGAAGAGGATGAGGATGGCGGTAAGGAAACTGATCCCCATCACGACATTGTAATCCCTTGTAAAAATAGCCTCGTAGAGGAGTAGGCCGGTTCCCGGCCATGAAAAGATATATTCGATGATAACAGAGCCGCCGATGAGAAATGGCAGGATGAATGTGAACAGTGTAATAAGGGGGATCAGAGCGTTCCTGAGGGCATGTTTTCCGATAACGACTCGCTCAGACAAGCCCTTCGCCCTGGCTGTTCGTATATAGTCCTGCCGGATAATCTCAAGGAGGGAGCCTCTGGTAAAGCGGGAATCGTATGCCAATGTCCTGTATGTCATGCAGAAGACCGGAAGCATCAGGTGGAGTGACCGGTCCCATAATTTCCCGGCGAGGCTGAACTCCGGGTAGGCAAAGCTCTTTATGCCCATCAGAGGCAGCCAGCCGAGTTTGACGGAAAAGAGGAGCATGAGTAGAAGAGCGATCCAGAAACTCGGCATGGAGTAAAGGATGTAAAGGATAAAGCCGGAGATCTTGTCGAAGTTGCTTCCCTGCTTGACCGCTGACAGGAGTCCGAGAGGGATGGCTATGGAGATGCCGATAAACATCGCAAAAAAGTTGAGCTGGAGTGTTGCCGGTACACGCTCCATTATCTTGTCGAATACGTTACGCTTATCGTGGTACGACTCCCCGAAATCGAGTGTCAGGGCATTGAAGAGCCACATAGGATACTGGCTCTTCGAGAGGATCATTCCCATCCTGTCCAATGCGCTGAAGGTGTTTTCCTCTTTGTTTACGCTCCACCATCGTGAAATCTGACTGATCTTCGCATCGAGGGGCTCATCGTATCCTACGTTCAGGCTCGCGATGTAGATGAATATATTCGCGAAGTGAGCCCTTAGCTCCGGTGAATTGCCGGTATTCAGGGTCTCTTCCTGGAGTGCCTGGAGTGAGGCTACGTTCGCCTTCTTGATGCCGGCCGTGGCCTTCTCGACGTCCTCCCCGTTTTCTCCCTCTATATCAAATATGGCCTTCAGCTCTTCGATATCTTTATCGACCGAGAGAACGTTGAAGTTTACAAGTTTGGGCAAATCCAATCCGTAGGCCCTGCGCATCGATTCGTATATCTCTTTCGAGGCCTTTTCGTCGAGGACACCACCACTCATCTGTAGCTTGGCCGGATCACCCGGTGCGAGCTGCATGACCACGAAGGTGACCAGGGTGATACCCAGCAGGGTCGGGATGATATATAAAATTCGCCTGATAATGTAGGACGTCATTCAGGAAACACGCTTTCCGTGAGTCTGGTACTCTTCGGGGATCCACCAGTTGTTCATTCCCGGTGTGAAAAGATAAGGACCCCTCGGGCAGATCTCAACTCCTTTGAGTCGTTTGCTCTGAAAATAGAGCCAGCTCCTGAATGTCAGGAAGATGTAAGGCTGATCTTCGTAGATGATCCGTGAGACCTCCCGATAGATATCAGCCCTCTTCTCCCTGTCGAACTCGACTCGACCGGCTTCGAAGAGGCTGTCGACAGCAGGATTGTTATACCCCCCGTAGTTCCTGCCGGTTGCGTACTGGCTCGAGTGCCAGAGGTTGTAAGAAAAATCCGGATCGACGCCGGCTCCCCAGCCGGAGAGTTCAGCCTCGAAATCATGTGACTGGACCCTCTGCAGCAGAGTTGCCCATTCGAGTGGCCTGATCTCGGCAATTACCCCGATCTTCTCCCAGTAATTTCTAAGTATCGTGGCTATCTCGACCGATGACTCGGACTGATGGCAGACGAATTCGAACCTGAAATCGACACCATCCTTATCTATAATGCCATCGTTGTTCGTGTCGGTCCAGCCGGCTTCCTCCAACATATCGCGGGCCAGCTGCGCGTCATATGGAAGTCTCTCGATATCGGGATTGTAACACCAGTGGTTATAGTGGAAGATCCCCAGGGCCGGTTTCCTGAGGCCATAATAGACGTTTTCGAGGATGGCGTCGATATCGACGGCTATTGTCAACGCCTTTCTGACACGGATATCGGTGAAGAACGGGTTGGAACCGTCCATATTCCAGCCGACATGACCGGAGTTCCACGTATCGACGTTTCGCTTGATCGCCCTTTCGGTGAAATCCGGCCCGTCCGTCATGTTGACGAATTGTTCCGGCTGACCCTCCATCTCGTCTATTTCTCCAGCCTTGAGCGCGTTCAGAGCCACGTTGTCATCCGTGATGATCTTGTGGATCCATCTCTGGATGTGCGGTTTTTCTCCGTGATAATCCTCCCATCTCTCGAGGACGAGGGAGGCACCGCTGTCCCACGAGACGAAGCGGCAGGGTCCGTTGCCGATCGGGTTGCGGTTGAATTTAGAGTTTCTGATCTCGTACTTCTCACCCTGCGCCTCTACTTCCTCCCTCTCAGCGTCGAAGTAATGCTTGGGAAGCGCCCCGATAGAAGACTTCCAGATCCCCGTCGCGATCGCTTTTTTCATGGTGACCTTCAGTATGTAGTCTCCCGGGGTCTCCACACTTTCGATCTCGAGCATGGAAGATCTCTGGGTGATGGCCCTGTTGTTGGGGTCCATGACCACGTCGTAGTAAAACTTGTAGTCCCCGGCGGTGACGGGATATCCATCGTGCCATTTTGCCAGGGAATTCAGGTAGTAGGTGTAGACCCGCTTGTCATCCGAGATCGTAAAGGAATCACAGGCAGCCTCGTTGACGACGGGCTGGAGGTCAATGGTGATGTCGATTGTACCATCGAACAGGAGGGTGGTGACCTGCATGTCATAGGTTGAAGACACGTAAATCGGGTTGAGGGTGTTCGGTTCACCCCTCAATCTCCTGAAGACCCAGCCTCCGTCAACTGGTTCCCCTTCATCGGCAACGGTGTAATCACCCTGGGTTGTCTCCTCCCTCTTCTCTACCTTGCCTTTCCCGGTACATCCGCCATTGAACGACACGATAGCGGCGAGTATAATGAGGACCAACATTCTCTTCAACATAGCAGGGTCTCCCTTCCGAGATCTATTCCCAGCGATTTCATGCAAAAGTTCTCGATGGAAATTGTAAAACTTCATATCTCCAGAAATAATTTTTCTATAACCTATCAAAGAATATGAATTTTGTCAAATGGCCAATTTAACTGGAGTTTCCCCAAACCCATTGGGCGTGAAAGAGTCCTGCCATCAGACTATTTTTCCTGATCCTCCTTTTCATCTGAAGATGTCTTTCCGAGGGCGGCAAGTCCAGCGTATGCAGAAATGTCAACTGATTGGACCATCGAACTCGGGATGACCAGAAGCGAGCCTTTCTCCTTCATTCCCTCGTAAAGGATATTCATCGATCTGAGTTGAAAGGCAATGGAGTTTCTGGCATAATGTCGGGCCGCCATTTCAAACTTATCGGCGATCTCGACTTCGGCGTCACCGAGGATCACACGGGCCTGTTTTTCTCTTTCGGCCTGGGCTTGACGGGACATCGCATCTTCGAGAGCCGGTGGAATCACTACATCACGGATTTCAACAGACTTGACGGTTATTCCCCAATCATGAGTCCGGGCGTCGATGAGCTGACGGAGCTGTTCATCGATAGATTCGCGGCCAACCAGGACATCGGCAAGTATCGTCTTACCCATGATGTCTCGAAGGGCGGTCTGCGCGGCCCATGCCACGGCGTCCTCATATTTCTGGACCTCGAGAGCCGCCTTTTCGGCATCCATTACTATCCAGAAAAGAACCGCGTCGACGTTGATGGGGACCGTATCTTCCGTCAAGGTCTTCTCCGCGGCGAATCCGGTCGTACGAACCCGCATATCGATCCAGGAAGTCACTCTGTCCACCATGGGGATAATCCAGAAAAGACCCGGTCCCCTTAAGCCGGTGTATCGACCCAGACGAAGCACTACCGCCTTCTCCCATTGATCAGCCACTCTGGGGGCTATCGAGAGGAAACCGCTGACAATCAGGCAAACCACGATAATTCCCAATCTGAGTAGGGTATTGTCAGTCTGCCGACTGACGATACCCGCCAGGGTCAAGGTTACGCCCAATCCCAACACGAAGATGACTATACCAACTATGTTAAACCTCGTAGATTTGTTCTCCATGCTACTACCTCCTGAAGAGTTGTTGTTGGTAGAATCTGAACTTTTGCTCAGCGTTCACTATCCCTCCCTCCAAATGGTCCGATTGTGGGACTTGGCTTCACAAGAAATTCATCGGCCGAGGCGTGTTTCAATTCAGCCAGGTATGGACGCAGATCGGAAAATTCTGATCTCCTCGAGCGGGGCTGCAATATGCAGATTTCGAGGGGAATCAAGCAAAGGGAAAATATCCCCACAAGCCATTTGACAGGTGCATAATCCATGGACCAGGTGATGAATCCGAATATCATCATACCCAAGCCGACCGTGAGAGTGGTGAAAATTAACGCTCTCCTCACAACAGGAGAAATCTCGATCCTCGGGAAGAGGACAAAGTTCTCTTCCCCACTGATTTCTATTTCCTCGGGAAACTCCAGGACAGGGCATATCTTCATCAATATGGTAAAAAACAGGATAGCAAAAACCCATGTCCCGAGGGCCACAAAGATCTCAATTGGGGTAGGTACGTACGCCGCTATACGGTATGGCAGATGCGGGTTGTAAAACGTTGGAACCACGATAAGAAATCGGATCATCCAGAGACCCGAGTTGATAAAGATCGCCGCGGCGACGGTTAATGGTACGTTGCATAATTTCGGGTTGCATCCCTGGACGAAAAGGAGCCAGAAGGGGAAGAATAGTCCACCGATAAGTGTGGGCCAGGTCAGGATGGCGAACCTCCCCCACAGGACATCGTTCCAGAATAATTTGTCTGCTTCCGGTGGAGCGTACTGTCCGGTTAGCAGCTCGGAGAAGAGAAAGTACATGTAAAGCCAGGTCACGAATCCAAGGAAGATCCCAAGACCTTTGAAGGTACGATCCGGAATTGCCTCCTGCCATCCGTAGATCTTTCTGATGATCGCAATGATAATGATCATCGCGGAAAATCCGGAAACGATTGCTCCCAGGACGAAGTAAGGGGCCATAATCGGGTTGAACCAGCCCGGTCTTCCGGGTTGCAGACCGAAGACCCATCCGTAAACGGAATGAACGGAGACCATAATTGGAAGAATGATGACGGCGCACCACCAGACGGTACGGTTGTGCAGTTCTCTGATATGAGGTGTATCGGTATATCCGATGCTGAGTATACTGTAAAGCCAGCGTCTGCCGGGTATTTTCATCGAGCAGATGGCGAGGTCCCGCCTCATGGCCAGGTAAAGGTAAACCGAACTCCCGATAACATACCAGGATATTACCGTCATGGACCAGACGAATGGTGCGTGTATACGACCATGCAGTATGACGTTTGCCAGAATGCGGTCCGGTCTTCCCACGTCCAGGATGATGTTCATTACGGCTGCCGTCATCGAAACCAGAGTTACCAACTCGGCAATCCTGGCCAATGGAACATAGCGTTTGAGCTTGAGGATCCTCACGGTCGCCGAGATCGCTATTCCCACGTGACTGATCCCGATCAGGTGGATAATGTTGGCCACGATAATGCCCCAGATGGCTCCTTTCGTACTGAGTCCCTGTACTCCGTGGCCAACCGTGGTCTGATACACCACGGCTAGAAACCAGAAGAAGAGGGTGACTACCAGCCCGCTGACATATACGTAGAAAGTTGTGCCGGTTGTGAGGAGCGGCTCGAAAGCCGACTTCAAATCGAGTTCTTTTTCGGGATTTGCTGTTTCCTGTCTATTCACGATCGTATGCTTCTCTCAGGTAGATGACCTTGGGATGTGTCCCCAACTCTTCAAGAAGCCTAAAGGCCCTCGGGCTCTCTGCAAGCCGGGACACAGTGCTCTCCGGATCGTCGAAGTCACCGAAAGTTCTTGCGCTCGAAGGACATGTTTGCGCGCATGCAGGCAGGTTAACGAGTTCCTCATCCTTTAGCTCTCTGTTTTCCTTTTGTGCCTTTTCCTTGGCTCGGCGCAGTCGATGGATGCAGAAGAGGCACTTTTCTACGATTCCCTTGCACCGAACCGAGACATCCGGATTCAGGTACTGGTCCATCACACGCTTTGGTCCTCCTTCATTTGTCCAGGATCTCTCCTCGGGCCATTCAGCGTGAAACCAGTTGAAAGATCTTGCACCATAAGGACATGCGCACATGCAAAGTCTGCAACCAATGCAGCGGTTCCAGATCTGTGCCACGATTCCTTCGTCGTTCTTATATGTGGCCTTGACGGGGCAGACTTTTATACAGGCAGGGTCATCGCAGTGCATGCATGGGCGGGGGAGAAGGCGCATGGTTATGTGAGGATACTCACCCTCAGTGTAAGAAATGAGCTCGTTCCAGAAGATAGCTCGGCCTTTGGAAGACTCTTCGGGGCCTGCTACGGGGATGTTGTTCTCCACTCGGCAGGCTACAGTGCAAGCCTGACACGCGGTACATCTATCCAGGTCGATCACCATTCCCCATTTTGCCATCTTCTCGAACCTTTAGAAAATTCCTCTTTAAGCTAACCTGGTCAATTTACGAATCGTCACCTGGGTGGCAGAGCGGGATATCGCCCCCGACAAGCGATCGTAAATTACGTTGGTGATGGTATTGGGATTCATATCGTGTGTATTCGTACCACAGCCCATAACCCAGCGGCCACCTTGAGTATGCCCGTATTCGTAAGGGATGTTAACGACACCAGGCATAGCACCTGCGAAAATCCTGGCCTTCGCAACGATCATTCCAAGCGGTGATTCCAACTGGACACTATCACCTTCTGAGATCCCGTACTCGGCCGCAGTCTCTGGATTTATCTCGATCCATGGTCCCCAGAATTCACTGAGCTGCACTCCAAATGATTCCTGAAGCCAGGGCTGGTTCGCTCCTCGACCCTCGGCGTGAGTCATGGTCTTGTAAGAGTTTAGATGAAGGTTGAATTCCTTCTCTCCTCCAACCGATTTGGGTCTCTCGTAATGAGGCATGTATACCTTGTCACCTCTTCCTTCGATCTCCAGACGTGAAATAAGTTTGTCTGTGCTTATTCCTTCTGAAGAAGCAACAGCCGATATTCTCTCTTTCATCAGGCTCGACACGAATTCGAATCGCCCCGAGGGTGTTTTGAAAACTTTATTAATGTCATTGAATTGGTAGGGACCGTCCGACCAGATACCTTTTTCGAGGAGCTGCTCCCAGAATTCGTCTGTATTGGTCTGAACCGAGCTCGCTGTGCCATCGAGCGCCGATCGGATTGCCTGTCGGTGGTTTTCCCAGGGCAAAGATCCCTCGATGCTCCCGCCCATTGTCTTCCCAATCCTGATCAGGACATCTGCTGAATCCATGGTATCATAAAGCGGCTCGACTACCGGCTGGCGAAGTCCAAGGACTGGGTACCCCACACTCGGAGGTGGAACATCCAACTGCCACCGTTCCAGATAGGTATGGTCCGGCAGTACCAGGTCCGCCATGGCGGTTGTATCGTCCATAAATGGGGAAAAACTCACAATTGTTGGGATTCTTTGAAATGCCTCATGAAACCTCTGCGGGTTCGGGGTGGAGAATAAAGGATTGGTGTAGTACAGAAAAACTGCGCTGGTTTTGTAGGGGTATTCATCCAAAAGAGCCTCGGGAAGGGCAGAGGATACACTCTTGGCCAGTGGAAATTTCGAGGTCCCGGCTCCGTCGAGCCGCGGCATCGAGAGACCACGTCGAGCCACATCGTCGAGATTCACATCCGGCCAGGCTGTGAAGGTCGGATTTTCCTGTGTGATGACCCCCCCGCGTAAGCCGATGTTGCCGATGAGGGCGTTGAGACAGTGGATCGCCATGAGGTTGTAAAGTCCGTTACTATGCATTCCCGCCCCGCAACCTGCCACCGCGATAGAAGGTCTCCGCTGAGCGAACTCGTGGGCCAGGCGAACGATCTCCTCGGCAGGGATGCCTGTCTCCTCAGCGACCGTATCGACGGTGTATTCATCGAGAACCATTTTTTTCCACTCGGCGAATCCGAACGTGTGTTCCCCTATAAAAACCTTATCATAAAGGTTCTCTTTGATGATGACATGAGCCATGCAGAGCGCCAGGGCTCCATCTGTACCCGGTCGAATGGGGATCCATTTGTCCGATTTCGATGCGGTTACGGAGAAGCGAGGATCGACAGTGACGATCTTGGCTCGTCCACCGTACCTTCCTCGCCGGAGATAAGAGACCATTCTCTGAACCATAACGGTCGGGCGGAAAGCCTCCATGAGACTCGCGCCAAAGGAGATTATATAGTTGGTGTTCTCCCAGTCGTATGCCAAATAGTCATTGATACCCTGAGTAAGGTAGTGAGCCATCCTGCTGTTGTCAGAACGTATTGAACTGCTGTCGATCTCGTTGGGTGTTCCGTAGCTCTGGGCGAACCGGTGGAAGAGTTCCCGCATCAGACCTCGGTAACGCCCGCCCATGACGACTAGTGATTGCGGACCTTCTTCTCTCCGGATCTTCGACAGCCGAGTGGCTACGTATTCAATGGCTTCCTCCCAGGAGATGGACTCCCAGCTTCCCTCACCCCGCTTACCTGTCTGTCTCATCGGTCCTTTGATCCGATCAGGATCGTAGAGTACCTGTAATCCTGCTTGACCCTTCGGACAAAGCCTTCCCCTGTTCAGCGGGTGTTCTGGATTGCCTTCGATTTTTACGGCATTGCCTTGTATTGTCTTTACCTCTATCCCGCACCCCGCTGGACATTGAAGACAGGTACTTCTCTTCCAGATTACGGGACCCGATGGGCGTTTATCTGTACCCGCGCTTCCTAACGCTTGGGTCAGAAAAGTGGGTCGACATCCGGCTGGTATGATCAGTGACCCGACAGTCAGGGCGCCTTTCAGAAATTCTCTACGACTGAATTTAATTGATAACTTTCTCATCTTGACCCGTTCTGAAGTTCGAGTTCGCTGCGCCATTCTTTTTATCGATGACATGCCAGACAGTCATTCTCTGCATTTGTGGACTCATGACAGTCCATGCAGTCTTCCATTTTGAGCGTGACGGCGCGCGAAACTGGTTCCGAAAATTCATCGATCCTCCCATGACAATACGCGCAATCGATCTTTCCTTGCATGACATGGCGTTCATGTGAGAATACAATGTCTCCGGGTAGATAATCATAGACGCTTACCCAGAGGATTTCTTCTGAGTTGTCTATGTGGTCGAGTAGTTTCTGCTCTTCTATGCTGGATGTGAGCGGTTCCTGATGACAGGACAAGCAGACAGGGAAATCGGGTATCGAAGCGATAGCATCGTATGGCGCAGTCCGGTGGCATCCAATGCAGGGTCGGATTTCCGGGCGCGATAGGAGGTTGTAATTCAAGAAGATCTCGTGACAACCGGCACAGAACTTGATTCGAGGGATGTCTTCGGCCGCTTCATCGAAGTCGTCATGACATTCCAGGCAATCGCCCCGCATGAGTTCTTCTGGAACTTCACCAAGATATTCCTCGTGCATTCTAAAGAAAGTTTGTTTGTGATATTCATCTCGAAAGTAGTCGTAGTGCTTTCTATGGTTGAAGTTAATCGGTTGGATGTTTGGCCGTGCAGGTGTCACTGCGAAAGATACAAAAAAAATGAACACAACAGAAAAAATTCCCACCAAAACCACGATGAAATACTCTTGGAAATTCACAGATCTACATTCCCATTCGGCAAATAGAGTCTTGAGAAACTGAGAACTACGAAGTTGACACGTGTAATATTTCTACTTGATTTTTTTAATGACTCCGTTTTCCAGATAATAAAATAGAGGGGAGATGGGGAATTAATTGCGGCAGTCAAAGAGCCTGTTGTTAACGTGTCAGAAATTTATCCTGGAATCACTCCCTTTCGAGCTGAAGGTTACTGCTTGCTGGAAAAGTAAGAAGTAACAACGGGAATTGATGTTTTGTACCGCTCAAAGATGGCTTGCCTCGTAGTGGCGAAAAAACAAACCTGTCGAAATATACACCTCTTTTTCTCTATGTCAAGAAAGACCTTGATTTTTTCTCCACGCCCTTTTACTTTGTCACAACCCCTCGATTCAAAATAAAGAGGGGCAAACTGGAGTGTTCTACGGATTATGTTTACCCCGGTAATGATCCGTATGATATCCCGAAAGTTGAGTCAGGGGATGTATACCGATTATGAACAAATCCAGGATCGCCCTCATCCTCTCACTATTTATTTCCTTTCAGGTATCTTTCAATGAACTTCTCTCCAGTTCATCAAGTAACCAGTGCGGCTCTATCGATTTTCAAAGCTGAAAAGGAGGAGAATGATGAAACAGAGTGACAGATTCGATTGTTATGGCAGAAAAATTATGTTTGCGGTGTGTCTGGGCTTATTTACGGTTTTCCTCACTTTTGGACCCTCTATGTTCGGAGCAGATACTGGTTCTCAGGCAGTTGGTTCCAGCTCTGAAGAATGGTCCTACCAGGGGACCAAAAAGTGTAAAAAGTGCCACATTAAACAGTACAAGAGCTGGAGCCAGACCAAGATGGCACAAGCTTTCGAACTGTTGAAACCAGGTGTGAGGGCGGAAGGGAAAAAAAGCGTCGGTCTGGATCCCGATGCCGATTACTCTACGGATGAAACATGTATTCCCTGCCATACGACGGGTTACGGAAAATCAGGAGGTTTTATCTCTCTGGAGGAAACACCTGAATTGGCTGGAGTTGGTTGTGAGGTCTGTCATGGTCCTGGTGAGGGGTATCTACGTGAGGGATATATGACGATGAAAAATAAGACGTACAAAAGGTCTGAGGTAATTTCAGCCGGCCTTGTCATACCCGACGCCTCGACCTGTATTGACCTCTGTCACAATGAAAAAAGCCCATTTTTCAAGGCGGACCAGCCCTTCGATTGGGAAAAACGAAAGAGTCAAGGAACTCACGAGCATTTACCTCTGAAGTACGAACATGATTGATGCTCTAAATTTTAAAACCGTTGCTTTTTTGATAATATCCCTGTATCTCTCCTTGATGATTTCGCTCATCTCCTGTGTCGGGACAGATCGAGAACCATTCCCCGAGCAACCTATCGCGTTCAGCCACAAGGTCCATGCTGGTGATTACCAGATTCCTTGCCTGTACTGTCACATGTATGCGAATAAAACCCCTGTGGCCGGAGTGCCTGCCGTAAAAACATGTATGGGATGTCACGAACTCATTGGAACAGACAGGCCTGAAGTGGAAAAATTGGCCCGGTTCTGGGAAGACAAGCGCCCGATCGAGTGGATAAAGATCTATGACCTCCCCGATTTCGTGCGCTTCAATCACAATCGGCATGTCAACGCAGGGGTGAGGTGCGAAGATTGCCACGGGTCCGTGCAGGAAATGGTGAATATCAAGAGGTACTCTGATATGTCGATGGGATGGTGTCTCACATGTCACGATGAAATGGATGCTGATATGGACTGTATTGTTTGTCATCATTGATTTCCTTATACGGAGACTATATGGAGTTCAACCTAAATAGAAGGGCCTTTATAAAAGTGATGGGGGGGGCTGGACTTGCGACCCTCTTTGCTTGTGACAGTAAACCGATCAAGCGGATTGTCTCTCACGTCACCCCGCAGCAGGAGCTGATACCTGGAGTCGTGACCTGGTTCGCATCCGTCTGTAGGGAGTGCCCTGCCGGATGCGGGATAGTCGTTGCCACAAGGGAAGGCAGACCGATCAAGATCGAAGGAAATCCCCTGCATCCTGTGAATCATGGAGGACTTTGCGCTCGTGGACAGGCAGCGCTCCAGGGGCTCTACAACCCTGATCGAGTGCTAGAGCCTGTCAGGAAAGGTCCGAATGGAGATTTCGAGTCGGTGAGTTGGAATTCAGCACTCGATCAACTGAGTGAAAGGCTGATTAGGCTGAAAGACGGCGATTCGCTCGATAAGGTGGCCGTGGTGACCCCCCACATTTCAGGATCGCTTTCGATACTCCTCGACGAGTGGACCGAAGAGAATCCAGGTGTCGAAATTTACGAATACGAACCAGTTTCGTACGAATCGATTGAAATGGCCAATGAGATCTGTTTTGGTCGCAACTCCCTGCCACTTTATGATTTCAGGGAGGTTGATCTGATGGTTTCGTTCGGTGCCGATTTTCTGGAAACCTGGATTTCTCCAGTGAAGTACACGTCTGATTTCGCCGAAATGCGATCATACCGTGAAGGAAAGATAGGAAGACTACTCTATTTCGGCCCCAGACAATCTTTGACTGCCGCAAATGCCGATGAGGTGGTCATGATCAAACCCGGTTCATACGGGACACTTGCGATGGGAATGATACGGGTCATGCTCGAAGAGAGTTCCAGATCAGTCTCAACTGATATTGATCTTGATGCCCTGAGGAATCTTACAAAGGGATATGATCCGAAAACGGTCTTTAAATTTACGGGTGTGGCGGAAGATCGACTGCGGCACCTCGCCCATTTAATAGCCGATTCACGTCGCAGCGTTATCCTCCCGGGAGGTTTCGAATCGAACGGAACGAATGCGACAGAGAACGTCATCTCGGTCAACATCCTGAATTATTACCTGGGGAATTACGGTGAGACTATCGAGATTCCCGATAAGAATCCCTATCCCAGTCGAAACACAACGGAAGGATTTTCCCGTCTCATCGAAAAAATGGGGAGCGGTGAGATTAAAGTGATCGTCTTCTACGGCATCAATCCGGTATATTCGGTTCCTCCGTCATCGGGTCTGCTCGATGCCTTCGAGGAGGTAGAGACAGTAGTCTCCTGTTCTGATTCACATAACGAGACAACGGAGATAAGTGATTACGTACTCCCGGTACACTCGCCACTGGAATCGTGGGGGGATTATGTCCCGACTGACGGTATCTATGGCCTGATGCAACCAATGGTGAGACCTTTGGGGGATTCGAAGCACTTTGGCGAGGTCTTGCTCGAGTTGTCCGGGTTAATGGGAGGGGAATCGTCGAAACTGTCCAAACATGAGAGTTATTATGGATTTATTGCAGATACCTGGAAAAATCTTGCTCGTACTCTTCAGCCGGAGAGATCTTTCAAAGATTTCTGGGAAGACTCTTTGAGGAGAGGCGGATTATTCAGGGATAAGGAGACGTCACCCGTGAGACTCTCCGATAAGGCTTATTTCATTGGCTATAAAGAGCCCGTGATCGAGGGACCAGATAAAATCGAAATTGACCACTCACATAAAGATCTCACTGTCCAGGAGGCAACCCTTATTGTCTACCCCTCAATGATTCATTACGATGGCAGAGGAGCCAACAAGCCCTGGCTTCAGGAGCTACAAGATCCCCTGCATCAGAGAGTATGGGGAAGCTACATCGAGGTCTCCAGGCAAATAGCGGATAGTATGGCTCTCGAAAGGGGAGATGTCCTGAAAGTTACATCTCCATACGGCTCCTTTGAATCTCCTCATTACGTATCCAATCATTCATATGAAGATGTCGTGGCCGTAGCCACGGGTCAGGGACACAATGGTTATGGTAGATTCGCGAATGGAAAAGGAGTAAATCCTGTTGAGCTTCTTCCATTTTCTTTTGATGAATTGTCCGGGCAGGGAGCTTATTTGTCTGTGCGGGTCAGACTGGAAAGGGTTGAGAGAAAGGTGGAGGTCCCTACACCGGAAGGTCATCCTTACGATGAGGACCGTGGGATTGTTCAAACCATCAGCCTGACATCTCTTAGAAATCTCACGAGGGAACAGCAGAACGAATCTCCCCACAAGGACCACGAATTTAAAGAGTTGTTAAACCCGCATGATCATCCCAAACATCGGTGGGGGATGGTGATCGATCTTAACGCATGTATAGGGTGTGGAGCGTGTGTGGTGGCATGCTATGCCGAAAATAATATATCGGTGGTTGGGGAAGAACAGTACCTGAAGGGGAGGGAGATGACATGGATCAGGATAGAAAGGTATTATGACAAGAGACAACCTGACAATATCCGGTTCATTCCGATACCGTGTCAGCACTGCGATAACGCGCCCTGTGAACCGGTGTGCCCTGTATATGCCACTTACCATACTCCTGAGGGTTTGAACGCGCAGATATACAATCGCTGCGTAGGGACCAGATATTGTGCCAATAATTGCCCATATAATGTCAGACGATACAATTGGTTCACCTATGAGTTTTCGAAGCCCCTCAACCTCCAGCTCAACCCTAATGTGACTGTTCGGTCGAAGGGAGTGATGGAAAAATGCACTTTTTGCGTTCAGAGAATCGTCATGGCAAAAAACAAAGCGAAGGACGAGGATCGGGAACTCAGAGATGGGGAAGTCATCCCGGCTTGCGGTCAGACCTGCCCTACCAGAGCAATTACCTTTGGCGACCTGAAGGACCCTGAGGCCGACGTTTCCGTGAAGGCGCGCAGTGCCCGGGGGTACAGGGTCCTCGAACACCTGAACACGAAACCCGCAGTTACCTATCTCAAGAAGATCACCAGAGGAGAGGGCATTGGCTGAATTGGAACAAATGACCTATCGGTCGGTCAATGAAGAGTTGATGGGCACCATTGATGCCCCGGGACGTGCATATTATATAGCGCTGATCCTGACGGTTGTGGGTTGTGCTATCGGTGGTTATTCATGGTGGCTGCAGATCTATTATGGGATGGGTGTCACAGGTCTAAATAATCCCATTGGATGGGGGCTCTACATCACGAACTTCGTCTTTTGGGTCGGGATCGCCCACTCAGGCACGCTCATCTCGGCGATCTTATTTCTTGCCAGAGCCAGGTGGAGAACAGCGATCTATAGAAGTGCTGAAGCGATGACTGTTTTCGCTGTTTTGACCGCCGGGCTATTTCCGGTCATACACCTTGGCAGAGTGTGGCTCTTTTATTGGCTGATGCCGTATCCGAACGAGAGAATTCTCTACCCAAACTTTCGGTCACCGTTGTGTTGGGATGTCTTTGCGGTTCTCACGTATCTCACGGTGAGCAGCATGTTCCTGTTTCTTGGCTTGATGCCGGACCTTGCCGTATACCGAGACCATCATAAGGGCTGGCGGAGAAAAATGTACAGTTTCCTCTCTCTCTCCTGGAAGGGAACAAATAAACAGTGGAAGCACTACACCAGGGCATATGCATTTTTTGCCGCGCTTGCCACACCTTTAGTCATTTCCGTGCACAGCATCGTGTCATGGGATTTCGCCATGGGGGTACTGCCCGGATGGCACAGCACGATATTCGCCCCTTACTTCGTTGCTGGCGCGATTCACTCGGGGCTCTCAATGGTGATCATCATCCTGATTCCACTGAGACACTTCTTCAAACTCCACAAGTTCATTACGGTTGAGCACTTTGAGAACTTAGCGAAGCTCATCATTTTAACCGGCCTGATCGTTGGCTATGCTTACGTAACAGAATTCGGTATAGCCTGGTACAGCAACAACAAGTTCGAGCAGGGAATCTATATGTACAGACTCTTTGGCGATTACGCCTCATTCATGTGGGTCATGCTTTTATGCAACGCGATCGCTCCGCTGGCATTTCTTATAAAGGGCGTCAGGAGAAACCTGCTCGCCTTGATGGTGATTGCCATACTTATCAACATCGGCATGTGGTCAGAGAGGTTCGTTATAATCGTTACCTCTCTGGGTCATTCATTCATTCCTTTCACCTGGGGAGACTACCGCGTAAGCATGGTTGAGTTGGGAGTTACCATCGGATCGTTCAGCTGGTTTTTCCTGCTATTCCTGATTTTTATAAAGAACTTTCCTTGTGTCTCGATTACCGAGATGAAGGAAACCCTTCCTCCTCCTTCAAAGGTCGGGAGGGATGAGTGATGGAACAAGACAAAGTCCTCGGAATCTTTGACGATTTTGAGTCATTCATACAAGCCTTGAAAGAGCTCAAGGAAATGGGGATAGACAACATCTCAACCTTTACACCTGTACCTTACCATGAGGTGGACGAGGTGTTAGGTGAGAAGCAAAGCCCCATCCGATTTCTGACACTTGTGGGGGGGTTGATTGGATTTGCGGCGGGGGCGTGGTTGACGGTTTATTGCACGCAGGCTTATCCCCTTATCGTCGGGGGTAAACCCCTTATATCAGTACCACCTTACCTTATAATAGCGTTTGAGCTGACAATCCTTCTATCGACGTTACTAACCGCCATCGGTTATTTTCTGATTTCTCCCATCTCTCGATCTAAATTGAGCGCGTCATACGATCCTTCGTTTTCAGAGGATAAGTTTGGCATATCAATCGATAGCACCGAAACAGGTTCAGAGCAGCTGAAGAAAGTCCTGGAGACAAATGGAGCAGCCGAAATACGAATTCAATAGGCCCGTTCTTTTAATAATCGTGACGGGTGCCGTACTTCTCGGGGGTTGTGAGCTGGAGGGGGGTTGGCCCTGGTTTCGTAACATGTATGATTCTCCGGGCCCGCGACCTCAGGAAGATGCGTTGAATCTCCCGGATCAGACACTTCCGATAGAGGGTGGAGAGCTGACCGACTTCCCAGAGATCGAAGGGTCCTTGAGGAATCCTGAAGAGTCTGATCCTACGGCGGGAGCTGCGGAAAAAGGAAGGGATCTTTACAATCAGTTCTGCCAGGTTTGTCACGGCCGGGACGCAAAAGGGAGGGAAATGACAGATGATTTTTTCACCCCTGATCTGACCGAGGAGGATTATATCGATTACTCGGATGAAGACCTTTACTTTCTTTTGGTAGATGGAGGATTGAGCATGCCGAGCTACAGAGAGGAACTCACCTTTCGGGAACGCTGGCTAGTAATCAACCATTTGAGGAGTCTTCAAAAAACCTATGGTCAATAGCTCTTATCGAGAGAACATATCTATTGTTAATAGTGAGAAAGCTAATCGGAATTTAAAGGTTCTTCTCTATCTCCTTTTAATCCCGGGTATGGTTGTCTTCATCTTTGGAGCGCTCAAGAATGGAGAACTGAGAATCTGGCAGGTCTACCTCGTTAATCTGCTCTTCTGGACAGGTCTGTCTCAGGCAGGGATCACCGTGTCAGCGCTTCTTCATACCACAAACGGCAAATGGGGGAAGAACATTCAACACATCATGGAGGGGCTCGGGCTCTTTTCTCCCGTCGCCCTCATACTTTTTCTCATACTATTTATCGGTGAAGATATTGTGTTTCCATGGGTCAATGATCCGGTACCAGAAAAGGGTTTCTGGCTGAATATCACCCACCTCTTCGTCAGGCAGAGTTTCAACTTTGTCGTGATAAACATCCTCAATTTGATCTTCCTTTTCCACTCTTTTCGCCCGGATGTCGGTCTTTTGAAGGAAAATGGAGGTCTCAAGCCAACCTGGCTTGTTCAGGCTATAACCAGGGGGTGGAGAGGATATGAACAGGAAAAAAAACGGACCGAGAACGCTTTGAAATTTCTCTCACCTGTCATCCTGTTCGTTTACGTTGTTGTCTATTCAATGGTTGCTTTTGACCTCGTCATGTCTCTCGATCCTCACTGGTACAGCACATTATTTGGTGCCTATTACTTTATGACAAATTTATATCTGGGGGTCGCAGGCATTACTATTGTCGTTATTATCCTGTTTTACGCCTATAGATTGGAGGACTATATCACGGAATCACATTTCAGCGATCTTGGCGTGATGATTTTTGTATTTTGCCTTATTGCACTGGACTTCTTCTGGTCTCAGTACCTCGTGATCTGGTATGGTAACATACCGGAAGAGATTTCCTTTGTAGTCGACAGGATCAAGACGGAACACTGGCTGCCCTATTCACTGGTGATTTTGACGACCTGTTTCGTCCTCCCGTTTGTGATCCTTCTTAGCAATGCGGTAAAGAAAAGGCCTCATTTATTACTGCCGGTAGCCTGTCTGGTTTTTGTAGGAATGTGGCTCGAACGATATCTGTTGGTGGTGCCTACACTGTGGCACGGTGATAATCCACCACTCGGATTTCCGGAATTTATGATAACGCTGACCTTTCTGTCTGGTTTTGTCTTGTTGTACCTCGCTTTTATCGAGAGATTTCCCGTTCTTCCGCAGGATGCAAAAAGAGTCTGATAAGAGTCCTGCTGGAGAAATGTCGAGGAACGATTTGATTTTTTCCCTTATTTAATTTAAATTGTCTCGGCCCGGGTTGTTCGAAACAGAATCAGGATCAGGTATTAGACTATTTGCAGCCTTTTGGGAACCAACTGTCAGAAATGAGCAAATCCATTACAATAACTCTCATATCAGTCCTGCTGGTTGTTCTGATCCTTGTATTTGTTTTCGATTTTGACTGGTCTGAGGTCGACCAACCTGTCGCATTCAATCACCGTCTACATATAGAGGAAGTTGGAGTCGAGTGTATTGAATGTCACCCCTATTTCATGGAGTATGCCACCTCAGGGTTACCGGACGGGAAGGTATGTATGGTCTGTCATGAAGAGGTGATGACGGATAGCCATGAAGAAGAGAAGCTGGTAGAAATCCTGAGTTCAGGAGATGGGCTCTATTTCCAGAAGCTTTTCCATCTCCCCGATCATGTCTATTACTCCCACAGGCTGCATGTAGTAGTCGCTGATCTTGAATGCCAAAGGTGCCACGGTGAAATTGCCATGACCGACTCCCCTCCCGGCAGGCCACTGGTCAAGATTGATATGGATTACTGCATGGATTGTCATGATGATCTTGGAGTTACAAACGATTGCATTGCATGTCATAAGTAAGTTGGAAGTTAACAGGTAGCATTTGGCTATGCTGACTGGAATGGAAAATGAAGCGAAGAGATTTCGTAAAAATTCTTGGAGCGACTGTTGGTGGACTCGCCGTTCCAATTGACCTGACATTAGGATCGAAAACCGTGTCAAATAGTACAGATGCAGGTTGGACTCCGGGTATTGAAGAACTGATTAACTCCACCTGCACCCTTTGTCCGGGAGCCTGTGGAATCAGGTGCCGAGTGATGGATGGTTCACTTGTCAGCATCAGGGGGAATACCTGCAATCCGATAAACCGGGGAGGAATCTGTCCCAACGGAATGGCCGGGGTTCAGGTCCTGTACAGTCCGGATCGGATCAAAGGACCAATGATTCGGGAAGGGGAGAAGGGGATTGGGAAGTGGCGTGATATCACTTGGGAGGAAGGATTCGAATTACTGAGAGAGAAAGTCGCCCCACTTATAAACACCAAAGACGGAAAAGGTGTGGTTTTTCTATCTGGAGCAACCAGCGGTTCTAACGCGGACCTCATCCACACCTTCATGAAGACGGTCGGTGGGAGTGGGGAAATCTACCTGGACGACCAGAATGATGCCTATCCCCATATGTTCAGCCTCATGCACGGCATAACCCGCTACCCGGCATTTGATCTTGAGGCTACCGATGCGATCTTCTCGTTCGGGGCCGACCTGTTTGGTGCATGGTGGTGCCCGCTTCAGGCCCAAACAGCCTATGGGGAAATCATGGGTGGAAGAGATGGGCAGAGGGGAGAGTTGATACAAATAGAGCATCGCCTATCTCGTACCGGCGCCCAGGCCGAAGAGTGGATTCCTATTATTCCCGGCACTTACGGAGCGCTGGCGCTGGGGATGGCTTATATATTGATTAAAGAAGAGCTCTATGATCACGATTTCGTTTCTCGGCGGACTTCAGGTTTTGAAGACTGGACAGATAAAGAGAGTATTAGTCATGTTGGATTGAGAGACATGATTCTCCAGTTTTATCATCCGGAAGAAGTCTCACGGATAACGGGAGTTGATGAAAGTACGATCATACATCTGGGTAAGAAGTTCGGGGAAGCCGAATCGTCTCTTGCCGTAGGAGATTATTCAGCAAGCTATAATACAAATGGCCTTTATACTCTCATGGCTATTCACACACTAAATCTGCTTAAAGGAAATTTGAACAGGCCTGGTGGAGTGACCGTTCAGAGAGAACTTCCTCTCGCACCTCTCCCTGCTGTGAACGGCGGAGAAAGTCAATCGAGTAGAACAGGTCTGAATTACATGGCTGAAGGGGGAATTGCCTTCAAGTCTGATTACTACAGGATAGACAGGTTCCTGGAAAAGGTGTTGTGGCAATCGGAGCAGAGTGTTGAAGTCCTGTTCGTTTACAAGACCAATCCTGTTTTCTCCCAGGTCAATCATGACGCCTTCGAAGAAGCGATAAGAAGTGTGCCTTTTGTAGTCAGCTTCTCGCCTTTTATCGATGAAACAACGCATTACGCTGACTTGTTACTGCCCGATCACGTCTGCTTCGAGAGTTGGGGAGATACCGTCTCTCCGCAGACTTTTCCAGTTCCTATCTGGGGGACTGTCAAGCCGGTTGTCTCTCCCGTACATAATACACAAAGCACCGGGGATGTTATCTTGAAGCTGATCAGGGAGTTCAGCGGCAGCGGAAATTCAAACCTGCCCTTCTCAAACATGGAAGAGCTCCTCAGGTACAGGGCCAGGGGGCTCTTCGAGGCTGGAAGAGGAATGATCCTCGATGACCCGTTTGAAAGAACACTCATGGGCAACTTGGAAAGTCGCGGCTGGTGGATCAGACCAAAAATGGAGTTTGATGAATTCTGGAAACTCCTCGTTGAAAATGGCGGATGGTTTGATCCGTTCGTTGATTGGGACGATTGGGAAAGGGTATGCCGGAACAGGGAGAAGAAGGTTCGATTTTTTGTACCTGAGCTCGGCGAATTAGCGGACAATGAGCTTGCGTCCCTTCCACATTATGAGAGTCCGGAAATAGATAAGGAAATCGATTATCCATATCTCCTCGTTCCGTTCCGCATGTCCAAGATCGATGGTGGTGACAGCGGCAGGGTCCCCTGGGTGATCGAATCGAGTGGTCCGATGGCGGAGCTCGTTTGGGACAGCTGGGTTGAAATCAATCCGGAGACAGCTTCGAAGGTTGGCGTCAGGAACGGCGATATAGTCTGGCTTGAATCGAAGCGGGGGAGAATAAAGCTAAGAGCGAAAATTTATGAGGGACTCGTAAAAGATGTCCTTTCGGTTCCGGTTGGATTGGGACACAAGTTTGGAACTTGGGCGAATATTGGATCGAATGTAATGGGAATCCTTGAAAGAGAGCACGATAAGCGTACAGGGCTGCCGTCCTGGCAGACGACACCTGTAAAGATTTACATGGTTTAACCTAATTTGAGCGATTATGTCGGGAAGAAATGTGCGGAGTTCGAGTGGGAGAATAGATCAACTTAGGTTTGAGTCGGGAGAGATTTAGTGGCGCGCTATGGAATGATCATCGATCTCGCGATGTGCACGGGCTGTCAGGCATGTGAAGTGGCCTGCAAGATGGAGAATAATGTTCCGATCAGTCAGCCGGAGCAGGTGAAGTTGGGTAGAAGCATCTCCTGGATGAAGGTCCTTGTCCACGAGGAGGGGATCTACCCGGATGTCAAGGCCAGGTTCATACCTCGCCCATGCATGCATTGTGATAATCCTCCTTGCGTCAAGGTTTGTCCCGTCGTCGCGACATATAAAAGTGAGGACGGAATTATAGGTCAGATTTACCCGAGATGTATCGGATGCAGATATTGCGCGAATGCCTGCCCTTACAGTGTCAAGTATTTCAACTGGTACGAACCGGTCTGGCCCGAAGAGCTCAAGCGGCATCTCAATCCCGATGTCTCAGTTCGGTCGAATGGGGTCATCGAGAAGTGCACGTTTTGTCATCATCGCCTCCAGAAAGCGAGAGAAAAGGCAAGGGTCGAGGGCCGATCTATGAGGGAGGAAGATTATCAACCGGCATGTGTTGAAAGTTGTCCTCCCAGGGCGATAACCTTTGGGGACCTGGATAATCCGAACCACGGTGTCTACGAACTGAGCCAGGATCCAAGGGCATTCAAACTGATGGAGGATCTCGGTACGGAACCGAAGGTAATCTATTTATCGGAAGCGTAAACATGTCTTACGAGGAAAAATTAGCAGTTTGCACGGAAGATGAACGGGTGTTGCTGAGGCCTCTGGTCAGGACCACTCGTACCTTTTACATCTTTTTTGGCTTGATGGCGATCCTGTTCCTTGGAGGGATAGTCGCATACAGCATTCAGTATAAATATGGATTGGGTGTAACCGGCCTGAACGAGCCGAGCTACTGGGGCATTTATATAATCGATTTTGTTTTCTTCATCGGGATCAGTCACGCGGGAACCCTTATATCGGCAATTTTGAGGATCAGTAAAGCGGAGTGGAGGAGATCCATTACGCGCTCCGCGGAATTTATCACAGTCCTGGTCATAGGTTTCGGGGCGATTCAACCCGTTGTTGACCTCGGGAGACCGGATCGTATGATGAATATTGTCTTCAACGGTCACCTTCGTTCTCCCCTATTATGGGATGTCGCGAGTATCGGTCTCTATTTTACCGCAAGTGCGATCTATCTTTACGTCCCTATGATCCCGGATCTGGCCCGCATTAGAGATCTCAGATTGAAGGCCCCCTGGTTTTATCGAATCCTGGCCATAGGTTACAAGGGAACTAAGCAACAGGAAAGACTTCTCGAGCGGATTATCATGGTGTTGGCGGTCCTCGTAATCCCGATAGCTATATCGGTCCATACGGTCATAGGCTGGATCTTTGCCCTCACCCTGCGACCAGGCTGGCACAGTACGATCTTCGGTCCCTATTTCGTGGTGGGTGCCATATACTCCGGGATTGCCGCACTCCTCATAGCTATGGCAATCCTGAGGAAGGTATATGGATTCAAGAATTATTTCAAAGATGTCCATTTCAATAATATGGGGATTCTATTGCTCGTCATGAGCCTGTTGTGGTTCTACTTTACCTTTGCGGAGTATATTACGGTTTTCTATGGGCAGGAGGTGGCTGAGATGCGCGCCTTCTGGGATAAGTTTACAGGGACATATGCACCTTATTTCTGGTTGATGGTGATCTCCTGCTTCGTAGTACCGTTTGTTCTGATGTTCCGAAAGAAGACGCGGACAGTCCGGGGAACGGTTATCGCGTCATCCTTTGTTGTTCTCGGCATGTGGTTGGAGAGATTTAATATCGTCGTTCCAACATCTGTCAATCCCCGTTTGGAGCTGTATCACCATGGTTCCTATCTACCATCAATTGTTGAGACGTCGATCATGATCGGAACCTTCGCGGGTTTTATCCTGGTCTACATGATTGCCACAAAGTTCTTTCCTATAATATCGATCTGGGAGATCAAGGAGGGGAAGGAGCTCTCCGTCGAAGAGGTTTCTGAACGGGTCGCCGGTTATCTACCAGAGGAGGGTGTAGAGAACGCACTAACGTGATAATGGCCGATAATTCCATGAAAGTCCTGTTTAGCAAAAAATTGAAATTCGGGATGAGCTGTTTATTGATTTATTCCATGGTTCTGCTGATGCCGCCTCACCTACTTGGTGGGTCATCCTCGGAGGACCTGGGGGATCCCATGAGAGGTAAGGAACTCCTGACCTCTAAAGGATGCATGACGTGCCATTCGATCTGGGGAGCAGGGGGAGAGATGGGACCGGATTTTGCCAGGGTTAGCGCCAATAAGAATCTCCCGGAGATCCTGGGAGATTTCTGGAATCATACCCCCAGGATGATCGAATACGCGGGGATAGAAGGCCTTAAATGGCCACGGTTCGATTTAGAGGAGATGGAGAATGTCATATCTTATCTCTACTACCTGAATATTTTTGACAGCCCCGGGGACCCGGAGGTGGGAGGCATAGTTTTCCACAGAAAGGCTTGTGATTACTGTCACTCCGTCAGCTCCATCGGAAACAGTCGGGTTCGTTCTTTAGATCATTTCGCTCGCTATATTACCCCGATGCCGCTCGCTCAGGCAATGTGGAACACTGGTGCCTCGATGATCAAGATGCAGAAGCAGCGGGGTATCGAGATGCCGTGGTTCGAAGGGAGGGAGATAGCTGACCTTCAGGCCTTTATCCGTCGATACGGAGACCGAAAAGGGGAAGCTATTGAGTTTAAGCAACCCCCCAACCCGTTTGAGGGCGAGAAGCTTTTTCACATTAAGAAATGTGCCCGGTGTCATTCCCTTATAAAGGATTCTACAGGTGGGATACCATCGCTGGAGATGGTTGCTTTTAAGAAGACGCTCTCAGAGATCGGCGGCATTCTCTGGAATCACTCCTACAAGATGCGAGGCCGGATGAATGCGCTTGGAATCAAGTTCCCGGTTTTTGTGGGGAACGAGATGGCTGATCTTATAGCCTTTCTTTACTATTACCCCTTTTACAGGGAAATGGGTGATATGGAAACCGGCCGGAAGGTATTCACCCAGAAGGGATGTGTGTCGTGTCATGAAGCAACTGATGTTGCGGAAAGGGTAAGACCAAAGGGTTCGACCGAGATCAAGGATTATTACATCGGTTTTGCGACTGCGATGTGGAACCACGCCCCCACGATGGAGGAGATGCTTCGACAGAAGAAGTTTCAGTGGCCAAAATTTTACGGTAAAGAGATGAGAGATCTCGTAACCTTCATCTACCAACAGGGGAGAGACTGAAATAACTCATGAAGAGCCCGGCTGTGGGATCCCGATCGGGATGAAGGGCTCAGTTGTCACTCCCGCAAATAGCCGCCTCAAATCGACCAACCATCCATGTTGACACGACTTCGACATTCAATTATAATGCATTCTTGGTTTCTATCTGCTGGTGATAATCCCGTTGATTTTATCGATTTGAAACCCTACGTGGAAAACCATGGGAACATGCTCGCTGCCCATATGTAAAGGAGGATAGCATGTACGGAAAGGAACAAGAGGACCTGCGATCCACCCTCGATGAGATCAGGGAAGCGGGCCTTTTCAAGGTGGAAAGGGTGATCACCTCACCGCAGGGTGCTGATATCACCGTAAAGGGTGATAAAGAGGTAATCAACTTTTGCGCGAATAACTATCTCGGCCTGTCGAGTCACCCGATTGTGCTGGAAGCAGCCCATAAAGCGCTCGATGAATGGGGATACGGAATGAGTTCGGTGCGGTTTATATGCGGGACCCAGGATATTCACAAACAGCTCGAGGAGAAGATATCCGACTTCCTTCAGACCGATGATACGATTCTCTTTGCGGCATGCTTCGACGCCAACGGAGGGATCTTCGAACCCCTACTGGGGCCTGATGATGCGATTATTACGGATGAACTGAATCACGCGTCGATTATCGACGGAATCCGACTGTGTAAGGCGAGTCGCTTTATTTACAAACACTCGGATATGGAAGATCTCGAATCCAGGCTCAAAGAAACGAGTAGTTCCAGATACCGTATGATCGCCACGGATGGGGTTTTTTCAATGGATGGGGATATTGCAAGGCTCGACGAGATCTGTGATCTTGCGGATCGCTATGGAGCAATGGTAATGGTTGATGACGCTCATGCCACTGGTTTTCTGGGAGATACGGGTCGGGGATCTGTCGAGCACTGTGGTGTGATGGGAAGGGTGGATGTCATCACAGGGACCTTCGGAAAGGCCCTTGGGGGGGCTTCAGGGGGATTTGCGACGGGGCGAAAGGAGATAATCGATCTTTATCGGCAGAGGAGTCGACCATATCTTTTTTCCAACACACTTGCTCCACCGATCGCAGGAGCAACGATCGCGGTCATCGACCTCATTTCCGAATCTTCCGAGCTTCGGGATCGGTTGATGCTGAATACTCGGTATTTCCGGGAGAAGATGACGAAAGCCGGATTCGATATAACACCCGGAGTTCATCCTATCGTCCCGATCCTCTTCGGGAAGTTCGAAAACGATGCCAAGCTCTCTCAGGATTTTTCCAGGGATCTCCTGGAAGATGGAATATACGTTATCGGCTTTTTCTACCCCGTTGTTCGGAAGGGGCAGGCCAGGATCCGGGTTCAACTTTCTGCTGCACATACAATGAAACATTGCGATCGGGCCATAGAGGCTTTTACCAGGGTGGGCAAAAAATATAAGGTGATATCCTGAGATGAAGCGATTTCTCCTGTCATTACTGCTTATCGTTATATCCTTCATCGCGGGGCTGCTGATTGTCAATTACGTCGCTATGCCTCTCTGGGTTGACAAGAAAGACGTGGTGGATGTTCCCTCCCTCGTTGGTATGGAGGTCAGCAGGGCTCGAGACATCCTTGAAAAGAGAGACCTGAAGTTCGGGATTATGGGTCAGAACTTCAATGAGGAAATGCCCCCGGGTTTCATTATTTCGCAATCTCCGGAAGAAGGACTTTCTGTAATGCGGGGGAGGACAGTCGAGGTGCTGGTCAGCCTTGGACAGGAGTCTGTCATGGTTCCCGACGTCGTTGGTTTCAGGCTGCCTCAGGCCAGGATATTGTTAGAGAGGGCTGGTCTGGTACCAGGTGAAGAACTTGGTGAAGTCTCCGAAATTATAAAACAGGATGGAGTAATCCGTACCGAACCACCTTTCAAGGTGAGAGTACCGAGAGGAACGGAGGTCAAGTTGTACGTCAGCCTGGGGAGGACGACGGTGGACATGCCTCTTCTGGAGGGGAGAAGTCTTGCCGAAACACGCCGGATCGTGGAGGTTATGGAACTGCAGATCGTGCGAATCGATTCAGTATACAGTCAGGATGTCCGAGAGGGGATTGTCCTGGGTCAGAAACCGCCCCCCGGAAGCCGGGTCGTCAAGGGACAGGAGGTCGAGTTAACGGTATCCGTCAGTCCGTGATACCGACCACTTCTCCATTTTCACTCTTGTGCTGAAGGAGATTTCTCAAAAAGGACCATCGTTTCTATTTTTGACATGAACATTATCAGCCGGAGGATCGACAATGATTCAGCTCTCACCATCCGTTTTGGCGGGCGATCTATCAGACCTTGAGGAGGCGGTTAAAGCGGTTGAGAGGGGTGGGGCTACCATGCTTCATCTCGATATCATGGATGGGCATTTTGTACCTAACCTGACGTTCGGATACGACATGGTGAAGGCTATTGCAGATCTCAATACCGGTCTTGACCTTGACGCTCACCTGATGGTCGAACACCCTGAGGATTATATCCCATCTTTCCTGGACCTGGGTGTAAAATACATCACGGTTCATCATGAGGGGTGCACACACCTCCACAGAAGACTTGCTGAGATCAGAGAAGGTGGCGCGATCGCCGGGGTCGCATTGAATCCGGCAACTCCACTTGCTTCACTGGAAGATCTCCTCGACGCCGTCGATTTGATTCTGATTATGAGTGTCGATCCGGGATTTGCCGGCCAGGGTTTCATTGGTTTCTGCCTCGATAAGATCGTAAAAGCGAGGCAGTTGATCGATACCTCGAAAAGGTCTATTCTCCTCCAGGTGGATGGTGGAGTGAAACTGAGCAATCTTCGGGAAATCGTAGGGGCTGGTGTGGATAGTGTGGTCTCGGGTTCAGGTGTCTACGGCGCGGATGATGTCGAGGGGAGGACCCGTGAATTCGTCAAAAAGTTGAAGGAGTA
>CAYTWO010000003.1:26700-41165 GCA_964442125.1 uncultured Gemmatimonadota bacterium | reverse complement strand
TGTTCGATGATCTATCAAGCAGGCTCGAGAGGATATTTAAAGGGCTTCGAGCTAAAGGAGTTCTGGGGGAGAAACAGATCGGGGAAGGTCTCAGAGAGGTAAAGCTGGCCCTTCTGGAGGCCGATGTCAATTATAAAGTAGTAAAGGATTTCCTCGATCGTGTCGAGAAAAAGGCAGTTGGCCTGGACAGGATAAAGGGTATCTCTCCCGGGCAACATATTGTCAAGATAGTCCATGAAGAACTTGTCGAGATCCTTGGGAAATCGCACCAGGACCTTCAATTTTCCCCTGAGCCACCTACTCTTTTGCTTCTTCTGGGTTTACAGGGGTCAGGGAAAACGACAACGGCGGTCAAACTCACACGGTTCATAGAGAAAAAAGGGAAAAAATCTTACCTGATTGCCGCTGATATCTATAGGCCCGCCGCCGTGGAGCAATTGACGATCCTGGCCGAATCAGCGGGCGTCCCGGTATATTCCGGCGAGGCGGGAGATCCTGTAACTCAGATCGTATCCGACGGCATGAAAACAGCGATATCAGGTGGAGCTGAAGTCATAGTAATCGATACCGCCGGAAGGCTTCACTGCGACCAGGGAATGATTTCAGAGGTCCGGACACTGGTTGAGGATTTTAATCCGCATGAAATCCTCCTGGTTATCGATGGCATGACGGGTCAGGACGCGGTCAACATTGCGGATACCTTCCACAGGGAGATCGGCATAACAGGTGTTATTCTTACCAAGATGGAGGGGGATGCGAGGGGTGGAGCCGCACTTTCGATTCATGGCGTGACAGCCTGTCCGATCAAGTTTATCGGTACAGGCGAGGGGCTTGATGACATCGAGGCATTCTATCCGGACAGAATGGCATCGAGGATCCTCAACAAGGGAGACATAGTCACTCTCGTTGAGAAGGCACAAAGGACCATAGATCAGGAGGAACTGGAAAAGGTCGAGAGGAAGATAAAGACAAGCGGCGAATTTGATCTCAACGATTTTCTGACCTCGATCAGGCAGTTACGTAAGATGGGTCCGATGAACCAGCTACTGGATCTGATCCCAGGGGTCAAATCGTTTCAGCCTGGGAAAATCGACTTTGATCAGGATCAGGTGTCAAGGATCGAGGCGATAATATTATCGATGACACCCGAGGAGAGGCTTTACCCTGAGGCCATGGACGGCAGCCGGAGGCTCAGGGTAGCGAGGGGAAGCGGTACGACCGTGCAGGAGGTCAACAGGCTTCTCAACCAGTTCAAGGGAATGAAGAAACTGTTCAAGGAAAGCGGTAAACTGATAAAGGGAAAACAGATGAAAAAGGAGATCGGATTATGGCAGTGAAGATGAGACTCAGGAGGATGGGAAGGAAGAACAGGCCATTTTACAGGGTTGTAGTGGCCGATTCACGGCATCCGAGAGATGGCCGTTTCATAGATTCCATCGGGCATTACGATCCATTGCAAGACCCGGCCGAAGTCGTTATCGACGAGGAAAAGGCCATGAAGTGGCTGGGTAAAGGTGTGGAGTTGACCGATACGGTTCGATCGATTCTGACGCGGGAAGGGCTGCTCGAGGCACGGCACAAATCTAAGTTCGCGGCGAAAGTAAAAGCAGAGGAAGAGACAAAGACCGAGGCAAAAGAGGAAAAGAAAAAAGCGGTCGCTGCCAAAAAGGCCCCGAAAAAGGCGGAAAAGAGCTCTGAATAATGACGCGGCCAGGGTGTCTCCTGGTGGGAAAAGTCCTGAGGCCACACGGGAGGAAAGGAAAGGTATTGGTTGGTTCCATGACCGATTTTCCCCAGCGGTTTGAGCCGGGGAGTCGACTGTTGATCGGGCATGATGAATCCCGGTTGAGCCAGGTGGAGGTCATCGAGAGTACCCTTCACAAGGGAAATTACCTGCTGACACTCGCTGAACCCGCCGAGGGTGGCAATGGTGAGCAGAGACCTGTCGATCCGTTCACCCTGAAGGGAAAGTATCTGTTCGTATCGACGGACGACCTTGTCGAATGCGAAGATGGCGAGTATTATTATTACGAACTCGTTGGAAATCTGGTCGTGACGACTGAGGGCGATGCGATTGGTGTAGTAGGGGCGGTATTGAGAACCGGCCCTCAGGATCTACTGGTAATAGAAGGGGAGAGCCGGGGGGAAATCTTTATCCCGATTGTGCCGGCGATTGTCAAGGAGGTCGATCTCGAGGGGGGCAGAGTCATCATCGATCCTCCCGAGGGTCTTCTCGACGCGAACGTGAAACCATGCTGAATATCTATATAATAACTGTATTTCCAGAGTTTTTCTCGTCTCCTCTTTCATTTGGCATATTGAAGAGGGGAATCGACGAGAAACTGGTCTCTGTTGAAAGTATCGGACTTCGTCAGTTCTCGGATGACCCTCATCATAAAGTCGATGATTACCCTTTCGGTGGGGGTGCCGGGATGGTCCTTAAGCCAGAACCGATTTTCAAGGCAATGGACAGCCTTAACGGGAGGCTGGGTGAGAAGAGAGAAATTGTTCTCCTGTCCGCAAGGGGAGAACCATTTAACCAGGATATGGCGATTCGCCTGTCTACCATGGATTCCATCGTCCTGATCTGTGGACGCTATAAAGATGTCGATGAGAGAGTCAGGGAATCGCTGGTGACGAGCGAGATATCACTGGGAGATTATATATTGAGTGGTGGTGAGGCTGCTTGTCTGACCTTACTCGATGCTGTTGTTCGTCTCATGCCCGGTGTAATGGGGGATTTCGAGTCAGCCTTCGATGATTCCTTTTCAGATGGATTACTATCTGCCCCCACATACACGAGACCTCGAGACTTCAAGAACCTGCGGGTTCCTGAGATCTTGTTTTCGGGCGATCATGAAAAGATAAGGCGCTGGAGATATGATGAATCGTGTAAAATAACAAAGGAACGAAGACCGGATCTCTGGGAAAAATACATGAAGCGTCAACACGATGAGGAAGGAGAATAGACATGGACAAAGTAAAAGATATCGAACAAGAACAACTTCAAAAGGATCTGCCACAGTTCGGACCTGGAGATACGGTCAGGGTTCACTACAAGATCAAAGAAGGAGACAAGGAGAGGGTTCAGCTCTTCCAGGGAGTGGTACTGCAAAGGCGTGGAGCGGGGATCAGTCACACCTTTACTGTCAGAAAAATCTCCAACGGGATCGGCGTAGAGCGAATATTCCCCCTCCATTCACCCTTCATCCAGGCAATAGATGTCGTGAGAAGGGGAAAGGTCCGGCGTGCGAAGCTCTTTTACCTCAGAAAACTCAAGGGAAAAGCGACCAGGATAGCGGAGAAGGAGTAAGGTCAGGTTACCGCTGTGGTTAGCCAGGATCAACTGATCGAGATAGAGAGAGAGTATTACCGTAGCGGATTCGCGAGGATTGCGGGAATAGATGAAGCAGGACGGGGTCCTCTCGCAGGACCTGTTCTGGCTGCTGCTGCCGTGTTCGACCCCTCTGATTCGATAGAGGGAATCGACGATTCCAAGAAGCTGGCCGAGAAGCGCCGCGAAGAGCTCTTTGAAGTCATCATGGAACGAGCTCTGGATATCGGGGTAGGGATATCATGGCAGGAAGAAATAGATGAGATCAACATCCTGGCCGCAACCCGGCTCGCGATGCAGCGGGCGATCCGTGACCTGAAAAGTGAGCCGGATTGCCTCCTTATCGACGGTCTTTTTCTTCCCGATGTCCGGATTTTTCAGGATGCTATCGTAGGTGGGGACGCGAAGTGTCGTTGTATCGCCGGGGCATCAATCGTGGCCAAGGTGGTACGGGACAGGATCATGAGGGCTTTAGATTCCAGGTATCCCGGCTATGGATTTTCGAGAAACAAGGGATATCCGACGCAAGAGCACCTGAAAGCCATTCGAGAACTGGGGATCCTGCCGATTCACAGGAAAAGTTTTGCACCGGTTCGTCGGGTCATCGAAAATATGGCGCTACCAGAAAGAGCGTAGATCCCCAAATGGCTAAACATTTTCTCTTCCCACTCACCTTTTTGCTGATTTCATGGTCATCCATCCATGCCTCGCTGGATCCTCCTCTCGATTCTTTACTCGCCACATCTTCCCCGGATACCTCTTTGTCAGTGATCGTGGTCATGAAAGAACGGGTCGATCTGGGGCGTATGAAGAGGTCCTACGACCGGGCTGGGACAAATTTCAGGGACAGGCACCTTCAGACCATCCTTGCCTTGAAGGAGAAGGCAACCGGTTCCCAGAGGGATTTCATCGCGTTTTTGAACGATTCCATGAAGGGGGGAGGGATCCACGACTTCCGATCGTTCTGGATTGATAATGCCGTCTTCGTTACAGCATCACCCTCGGTGATCCTGGACTGTTCGAAGAGGGATGATGTGGACACGATTTTCCTCAACGATGTGATCACGCTTCCACTGCCCGTAACGAAATCCGTAGCCCCCATGTCCTCCCAGGGTTTCGAGCCCAACCTCGGTATTATCGGTGCTGATGCTCTCTGGCAGATGGGTCATACCGGGAAGGATGTCCTTGTCTGCACCTTCGATTCAGGGGTCGATGTGAACCATCCTGCGCTCTCCAGCAAGTGGAGGGGTGGAAAGGGATTCCCGTTGTCTGAGTGCTGGTTCGATCCCTACAATCACACGAACACCCCTGTAGATGATAATGTAGCGGGATCTACCACCCATGGTACCGGAGTCATGAGTATTATTCTGGGATCTGAGGGTGCCGATACGGTTGGTGTCGCCCCGGGGGCGATGTGGATAGCGGCAAACGCGTTTGAATCAGACAACAGCGGTACTCAGGTAACAACCACCGGTGTCCTTCTCGAGTGTTTCGAGTGGGCTGCTGATCCTGATGGTGATCCCATGACCATCGAAGATGTACCGCGAGTGATCAACAATTCGTGGGGGACAAATCTCACATATGGAAGAGGATCCTGCGAAAGTTCACTCTACGGTGCTATCGACGCCGTTGAAGTCATGGGAGCGGCCGTCTTTTTTTCGCAGGGGAATACGGGGCCCGGTCCATTCACGACAGCTTCGCCGGCAAGCCGGATCGCTTCCCCTGTCAACGCCTTTGCTGTGGGTGCGGTTACAGAAAGTCTTGATATTGCCTCGTTCAGCAGCCGCGGGCCCTCGACATGTGACAGTTCTACGGTCAAACCGGAAGTCGTGGCTCCCGGGAATGAAATTCGGATGGCGAGGGGGACAGTTGTCGGTGGAGGTTACCACTCCATGAGCGGGACATCTTTTTCGACTCCCCATGCCTCCGGTGCAGCGGCCCTGCTCCTCGGTGTCAATCCGTCGCTGACAGGAGACCAGGTGAAATATGCCATCCTCAATTCGGCGAGAGACCTCGGAGATTCGGGTGAGGATAACTCTTTCGGAACCGGTTTGATCGATCTACCTGCTGCCCTCAGCCTCATCGGTTCACCTTCAGAGCCTTTTATCTCCGTTGTCGACATCGCTTACAGAGATAATTCCAACAACGCCCCCGATCCTGGCGAAACGGTCAATCTCGTGCTTACACTGAGTAATAGCGGTACGTCCGTCAATAGTCTCCAGGCACTTCTAACTACCGAACATCCATATGTTTATATCACCCAGCCGACTGCATCGTATGGCGATCTCGCCGGTGGGGAGGAGGCCAGTAACACGGGATCCCCCTTTACCATAGATTTCGGTAATGATGTCACAGATGGGGAGAGAGTGCCGTTCTTCCTTGTCATCACCTGGTCAGGAGGTGGATCAGATACACTGGCTTTTACATCCGTCATCGGAACGGTTCCGGCTGGAAGTTACGGCAATCACGATATCGGAAATGTGACGTTTACCATCACGAATTTCGGGCAATATGGATATTACAACGGCGCAAGCGCGATTGGTGAAGGGTTTCGTTTCCCGGGCAGCGGGACTAACTGGCTCTTTCATGGAGCCTTCCTCGCGGCAGCAAGTTCTTCGCGGGTCTCAGATGGAACGGATGGAGGGGAGAGTGACTGGAGGGTACTGCCTGGAGGAAACCTGACATTTACAACGGCCGGCGAGGTAGCTGACCAGGAGGGATATGCGGCATTCCACGACGGGGGGGCGGACAGTCCCATGGACCTTCATATCCTGCAGCGGAGTTTCGCTTATTCCGATAACGTCAATAACGACTATGTCATTCTGGTCTACTTCGTAATCAATTCGAATCCGGCTGACTCCCTGACAAACCTCTATACGGGTCTCTATTTCGATTGGGATCTCGACGGCAGCTCGTTCGATCGAAATTATGTCGATTGGCTTCCGGAGAATTCCCTGGGATATATGTGGGGCGAGTCTTTTGACGAATATGTCGGGGTTTCTCTGCTGAGCCATACACCTACGTCATATCGGGCGATTGATAATCCGGCGTATGTCTACAACGGATTTTCCGAAACATCGAAGTATAATTTCCTGACCGGAGGCTTCAATGTCACCCGGGGAGGGACACTCAACGACTGGTCTCAAATGCTCTCGGTGGGTCCCTTTACGATCGAACCATTGGATACCATGTCTGTCGTCTTCGCGGTCCTTGGAGGAGGTAACTTCGCGGACCTGAGGACCAATGCCATTTCTGCCCAGGCAAAATATGAAGAGATCAAAGACCTTCTTCCTCTGACGGTAGTTCCGCCTACACCTCCCTCGATCATCGGTGAGCTATCCCTCTCGCAGAATTTTCCCAATCCGTTCCTGCCGTCAGAAAACGGACACACCACTATCAGTTACAGGGTCAGCGCCACTCCGGATTCAGCCACTCAGATTCCTGTGACGCTGAAGGTTTACGATTTGAGGGGGAGGCTCGTTAAAGTCCTGGTGAACGACAACCTCCCTCCCGACGATTACTTTGTCCAATGGAATGGAAGAGATGACAGGGAGGCCTCATTGCCTTCAGGTATCTACCTCTATCGTCTTAAGCAGGGAGCGATCGAGGTGACGCGGAAGCTCGTCCTGATTCACTGATCAATATTTACTCTTAACTCTTTTTCTGGCCTGGTTGTGCCTGGCGAGCGTTCGCGTGAAGATGTGCGTGCCGTCACCGGCAGCCACGAAATAGAGGTAATCGACATCGTCAGGATAGAGGGCAGCCCGGATCGAAGCCTCTCCGGGGCTGCAGATGGGACCGGGGGGGAGGTCCTTGTATTTATACGTATTATAAGGGGAATCGACCTCGAGATCCTTGTAAAGGATCCGACCGGTATATTTCTCCAGTGCGTATCGCACGGTGGGATCCGCTTCGAGAGGGATTCCCTTCTTTAACCGGTTGTGAAAGACACCGGATATGATCTTCCGCTCCGAATCCAGTTTCGTCTCCTTCTCGATGATAGATGCCAGGGTGACAATCTCGACTTCCGAAAACTCGAGTGTCTCAGTCCTCTCCTTGAGAGTATCGTTGAACACCTCTTTATATCTCCTGATCATCGCCATCAGGAATTCCGCTGGTGTTATATCGACAGGGATGTGATAGGTGTCTGGAAAGAGGAAACCTTCCAGGCTGCCGGTACCGAGATCCAGATAGGCAAGCAATTCCGTGTCCTCTTCCAGTTTCATTATCTCCTCTCTGCTGCATTCGATCGACTCACTCAGGATATCTGCGATGCTGGTAAAGTTCAAACCCTCGGGAATTGTGACCTGCTTATAAGCCACTCTACCCCTTATCATAATATCAGCTATTCTGTGCAGAGATGTCTCACCCTCGAAACAATAGGTTCCTGCGATTAGACTGTTTTCGCCGCCCATCAGGATCACGAGGATCATGAAAATGTAGGGATGTTCGATAATCCCCTCTTTTTCCAGAGTAGTGGTCGCATCTTTGAGTGTGGCTCCAGCTGGAAGTTTGATATAGTGATCTTCACACTCTGGTAGATTGAATGTCGAAAAAGAAAGGTAGAAAAATGGTGCGGCTGACCAGATAATAAAGGCAATGAGCAGGATGATACCAAAGTGACGTCTCAACAAGACCCTCTCTGTATCGCTTCGAGATAATTCTGGAGAATAAATACCGCCGAGATCCTGTCTATCTTGCCCTTGTCGTTTCCCGTCTTCTCGCCGATCTCATGCAGGACCTTGACAGCTCTGACTGTACTGTATCTTTCATCCCACGTAAGCACCTGGCAATCGATCTTGGGTCTTAATCTTGACACGAAGGATTCTACCTCGATGGCACGGCGGCCTTTTTTGCCGCTTTCCGTCAGAGGGAGTCCGATCACCACTCTCTGTACCTCATGTTCCGTGACGATAGAGGCGATCTGCCCTTCCAGGGGATCAGGGTCTTTCTTTCTGTCGATGGTCTTTAGTGGGAAGGCGATACTTCCGGTGGGATCGCTGATGGCAAGTCCGACTCGTCGTTTCCCGAAGTCAACCGCCAGTATTCTGCCGGTACCTGTCATCTATGTGTTCATCGATGCAAGGAAGTCAGAGTTGGTCTTTGTTTCAGACATCTTTTTCAACAGGAATTCCATGGCCTCGATTGATCCCATCTCGCTCAGGAATTTCCTCAGGATCCAGATACGGTTGAGTTCCTCTTTTGGTAAAAGAAGTTCTTCTCTCCTTGTCCCGGAAAGATTGATATCGATCGCAGGGAATATCCTTTTATCTGCGAGTTCTCTTTTCAGGACAAGCTCCATGTTACCTGTCCCTTTGAACTCTTCGAAGATGACCTCGTCCATTCGACTACCGGTCTCCACCAGGGATGTGGCTATAATGGTGAGGCTCCCTCCTTCTTCTATATTCCTCGCCGCGCCAAAGAATCGCTTTGGTTTGTGAAGGGCGTGAGCGTCTACACCACCCGATAGAATCTTTCCGCTGTGAGGTATGACGACGTTATGGGCTCGCG
The DNA here is from genome assembly GCA_964442125.1 of uncultured Gemmatimonadota bacterium. GTDB lineage: Bacteria > Gemmatimonadota > CAZMKB01 > CAZMKB01 > CAZNLH01 > CAYTWO01. Next base: position 32,320 of record CAYTWO010000003.1, on the reverse strand, counting down.
CCAGTCTTGTGATACTGTCCAGGAGAACAACGACGTCCTTCTGGTGTTCCACAAGACGCTTTGCTTTTTCGATCACCATCTCCGCAACCTGAACGTGTCGATCTGCTGGTTCATCGAACGTGGAGCTGATAACCTCTGCTTCGACGTTTCTCTCCATGTCCGTAACTTCCTCCGGTCTTTCATCGATGAGGAGGACGATCAGCAGAATTTCCGGATGATTTTCCGTGATTGAGTTGGCGATTTTCTGCAGGAGGATAGTCTTGCCGGCCTTCGGGGGTGATACTATCAGCCCTCTCTGCCCCTTTCCGATGGGCGACATCATGTTGATGACGCGCATCGCCATATCACCGCTCTTATTCTCCAGGTTTATTCTTTCTTCCGCATACAGGGGAGTAAGGTTGTCGAAGAAGATCTTGTGTTTGCACTTCTCTGGATCTTCGTAGTCTACGGACTCTACCTTCAAGAGAGCCAGATAGCGTTCTCCTTCCTTCGGCGGTCTTACCTGCCCTTGAACTACATCTCCGGTTGATAGGCTGAAACGTTTGATCTGTGATGGAGAGACATAGATGTCATCCGGTCCATAAAGGTAGTTCCAATCTTGCGATCTCAGGAATCCGTATCCTTCAGGCAATATTTCGAGTACACCCTCACCCCGTAAAATGACATCGTTATCGAGCATATTCTGCTCGATAAGATATATCAGGTCCTGTTTTTTAATATTGCCGAGGTTGTTGATTTTAAACTCTTCGGCCATTTCCTGTAATTCTGTAATACTCTTCGATTTGAGATTTGTAATGTCTATGTACATTTGACCAGGTTCGTCCGGAACCTCAATGATGTCCCCGTTTTTTACTGCCTTTTCTTTCATCGTTGAGACTTTCTCCTTTTTAGAAACGTGACCTTTTGTTGATGTGCTTTTTCGCATAGCTTTGACCAGGACTCAAGAGAACTCTAAGATGTCTGGATTAATATAGAAACCGATTTGACATCTTTTTTATAATCTTTGTTTTTGTGATTTATGAAGGGTGCTCAGGAGGGTATTTACTCCTTGGAATTTAGTGATTCGTTCATTCCTTACGATTATTCAACAGACAGGGTTTCTCAGCGAAAGAATTAAAGATCCAATGGGGAAAATTTGGAAAGTTTATATTCTGCACATCGCACATATTATTATATCCTAAATTTCTATCGATGTCAAGGGGTATAAATCGCGGACCCAATCAGGCTGGTTGGTTTATGACTATCGGTAATTACTGTCATGGGTCTTTATGTGCAATTATCTTGCCACTTCTTCTCGCAAGACTATACTTTAGACTGGTAATTGTGATTGAGACTCCTGGAGGGACTATTGTTTGATATAGATGAGAAAATATCTTCACAGGAATTGAAAAGCCTTTTTTTGACTTTGGTGAGCTCGTTCACGGTTGTCAATCATAAGAACGAAGAGATATTTCGTGGTGAAATGACACCTCTTAACTCGGCTGTACCGAAGACACTTAAATCGGCAATTTGTTCCATTGGCGGGTCATGTTATGTTGAGAAAGTTGGGGGCAAAAATTTCCTCATTGCAGCTTTTCCTCTCCAGGCAAGGGAACGTGGAGAGTGGAAGCTCAATCTAATTCTCTTTCTGGCTACGGTTGTGAGTACACTGTTTGTTGGAGCTTTCCTCGAGGGAGCAAACCTTCGGGCTGATATATGGAGCATTTTTATCGGCCTTCCCTTTTCGATCACGATCATCGGGATCCTTGGACTTCACGAGTTGGGACATTATTTTGCCGCCCGAAGATACGGCCTCAACGTAAGCCTCCCTTATTTCATTCCATTTCCGACCCTCCTGGGGACTCTAGGTGCTTTCATTAAGATGCGCTCCGCTATCCATTCTCGTAAGATGTTGCTCGAAATTGGAGCTGCAGGTCCACTCGCCGGCCTTCTGGCATCCATTCCGGCCGTTGTCTATGGTCTTTCTAAATCGACTATCCAGGAACTCCCCCCGGGTGGAGTCGAAGGCATTTCACTGGGGAGTTCGATCCTCTTCTCTATGCTCGAAAGACTGGTGGTGGGAACCATGCCGGAAGGATATGAACTCTTTCTGCACCCGATCGCCTTTGCCGGTTGGGCGGGTTTATTCGTCACGGCATTAAATCTTCTCCCCATCGGTCAGCTCGACGGGGGACATATTTGTTATGCCATTTTTGGTCCAGTCCAGAAAAAAATTTCCCGAGTCTTTTTTGTCGCCCTGATCCCTCTCGGCTTTTTCTGGCCAGGTTGGCTCCTTTGGGTCGTCTTGATCCTGCTGTTGATAAAAATCCCTCATCCACCGGTTCTCTACGAAGACATTCCTATCGGAAGGTGGAGAAGGGTAGTGGGATGGATCACTATTGTCTCCTTTCTTCTGACTTTTATTCCTACCCCGGTCGCTATGTAGTTAGCCGATATCGCTCACTGCAATTCGATTTAGTGTCCATTCATCCAAATAATGGTTAATTATTACCCATTATATAGAATATATGCAAAATTAATGAGGCATATCGCCCGGAAGGCCTTGACAAGATTTTTAATTTATGCTATAATGTTTAAACTAAATAGGAGGAGTTTCAACGGCCCGGTACATCGTAAGACTAAAGTCTTTTTCTTTCCGATATCAGGGAGCATGATAACCGACCCTGGAGTTTAACAATTTAAGGTAGTGAACAAGATCGATTGGTGAAGTAAAAGCTTGAACTTCGAGGACGGTAAATTTGTCCCTCTTTTCGAGCTCTGCTAGATTCAAACCTAATTTGAGTGGTTTTGTCGCAAAGAGATCTGTGTAGATCGAGTGAGAAAATCGCTCAACTTAGGCTAAATATCAAACCCTAACATTAGAAGGAGGAGAGGATTAATGGGACTCCTGAGAAGACTGATTCGTAGCGAAGGTGGACAGGGATTAGTTGAGTACGCGCTACTGTTGGCCATCATTGCCCTTGGGACAATTGTAGCATTGGAAGCGCTGGGGGTGGAGATCACCACTGTTTTTGAGGAGATAACGGCGGGCTTAATACATCCGTGAGGATAACCGTCAAAGGCTTTCGAACGGCTGGTTCTTGGGAAACATCCGACTTCCCATTGAAGTGTAGTATCAATTGTTTCATCTCTTTGGTTTTGATTTTCACCCTGTCTTCAATCATCGATATGAAATTCGGGATGAACCCGAATTGGAGGTTGCCTGGTATTGAAATGTTTGTTCCTCATACCTAATTTGAGCAATTCTGTCGAGCGAGAAAATCCCTCAACTTAGGTCATAGACAGTGCAGGTTACTGAGACGTGAAAGCACTTATACCGGTTTGTATAAGGAGGGGTAAACTTCCCGTGAATCTCCCTTCATAATAATGTAGTGTTAGCCTCGGGACACTATTTTCCTTTTATCTTTTCCCATGGTACCGAAAAATTCGAATAAGAAAAAAAAGGGGGAACGGGGTCAATCTGTCATGGAGTTGGCCCTAATCTTGCCTTTATTACTGTTGCTGGTAATCGGTATTTCGGAGTTCGGCAGGGCATGGATGACGTTGAGCATCCTGACGGGAGCCGTAAGGGAAGGAGCCAGGGTGGCTTCTGTCACACCGGAGGTCCTCAATAACCAGGAGGTTGTTGTCCAGGTCGTCGAGGACCTTTTAGGGGATGCCAATCTCGAGGCCTCTTATATTTTAGTCAGGGCCGGCTCAGATAACATGATTCGTGTCACAGCGGCAATAGATTTTTTGTTCATACCTGTTCCATTTGTAAAGGCGTTTATCGGATCGAATATCATGATGGTCCGTTCTGCCTCATGTTACTATGAGGGCTATATCTAAATGGGCATAAAATGATCCTCATGAAAACCAAACTCATCGTCTACCTGGCCGTTACGTTCAGCTTTCTTGCCAGTTTATCGATTTTTCTCTACCTTCGGGGAATTAATGTAGAGTCTGTCCTTTCAGCAGAACCATACAGGGATATCGTGGTTGTAGCAGCGGATATGGAGGCCGGTTTGCAATTGACGGAGGAAAACTTGGAGGTCCTCTCATGGCCGGAGAGACTCGTTCCAGCGGGTAGTTTCGAGAGATCTGAGGACGTGGTCGGAAAAACTGTTGCCAGGAATTTTATCGCTGGGGAACCGGTTCTTTCGGCCCATCTCACAAAAGATGGCACGGGCGACGGGATTGCATCAATTACGCCGCCGGGGATGCGAGCTATGACCATAGCGGTTAGTTCCAATGCGATGGTGAATGAATTTTTAAATCCAAACAGCCGTGTGGACGTGCTTGCCACGATCCAAACGGATAAAAAAGGGGGCGGTTATATCTCAAAATCGATCCTGCAAAACGTCAGGGTTCTGTCGGTTGATAACGGGGCCGGTGGGGGAATTGGGGCGGGCAAGTGGGGTAGCGTGACCCTTCTCGTTACACCTGATGAAGCTCAGCGACTTGCGCTCGCAGAGAACCAGGGAGTTCTGTACCTGGTCATGAGGAATATTACCGATCAGGATTCTATGATTACAGAGGGTACGACAATTTCAAGCCTCTTGGGGGCCGGTAAAGAAAGAGTTATTGAGGAAAAAACGGATAACATCGGCACGAATGTACAGACAGAGGATAGGCCATCACCAACCGCGAAGGGGACGAGTAGAGAGCAAAAGGTAAAGATCGAGGTGATTCGGGGAATGGAGCGGGAGGAGATGGTCTTTGATAACCCTTAACATCTTTGAAGACATTTTTTTATTTGGAAGGCGCGTTACATACCACGGAGATTACTTATGGTCTGGAGAAAGTTAAAAGAATACATCGTGCGGATTTTTTCTGCGCCTCTTTTTTTTATCCTCCTGTTTCCTATCCTTCTCACGGGACAATCCGAGATCGAGCAACCCAAAAAAGTCGAAGTGGGACTTGGCAAATCATTTCTGCTGAATGTCGATACTCCACTCGACCGGGTCTCGATTCCCCAGCCTGAAATAGCCGACGTCATCGTAATATCACCGCGACAGATCCTGATTAACGGGAAGATCCTGGGGGAAACTTCATTGATCTTGTGGGGAAAAGACGGATCGATCGAGATACGTGACATCAAGGTTCATTCCAACCGCAATTACAAGCAGGTTATGCTCGAAGTAAGATTTGCCGAGGTCGACAGGACAGCCTTGAAGGAACTCGGATTCGATCTTCTGGTCTTCGGCAACGACGTTCACCTTGGGAGCTGGACGGAGAATATAACGTCGTTCCGGGGGGTACCGCAGGGAACTACCATTGAATTTCCGATCGACAACGCGAACCTCTTTATCGGTCAACCTCGGAACAGCATGACGGCTGTGATCAAGGCTCTCGAGCAAAAAGGCCTGATACGTATCCTTGCAGAGCCCAATCTCGTTACGTTAAGCGGGAAGGAAGCAACGTTCCTGTCGGGAGGAGAGTTTCCCATTCCGGTCGTTCAGGCGGGTGGCTTTTCTGGATTTAGTTCCGTCACTATCGAATTCAAGGAGTTTGGGATAAAGCTCGTATTTCTTCCGACGGTCCTGGACTCCGGGATCATCAATCTGGAGATCGCTCCCGAGATAAGCAGTCTGGATTTTAATAGCGGTGTTTCACTCAGCGGTTTTACGATCCCCGCTCT
>CAYTWO010000003.1:2538-26600 GCA_964442125.1 uncultured Gemmatimonadota bacterium | reverse complement strand
TCGGGGGCAGGCCCTGTTGTTCGTAGCGGGCGGTATGTTCGTTTTCCTCGGTTTTTGCGGTCTGGCCATCGATGTTGCCTACATGTACACGGTTAGAAATCAACTCCAGCAGGCACTCGATATGGCGGCGATCCGGGGGGCCGTTGAGATGATTTCGATGCCCCAGGTTGAGGATATCAGACCGTTTGTCCTGGCCGCTCTTGAGAGTAATCCGGTACTCGGTGATTCGGCGGTCACCTGGACTTGGGACGTTACCATCAGGGGGGATGGATCGAGTGTAGCCGATACGGTCGTGGTAGATGGCGTAATTCCTCTCAAACCGTTCTTTTCGACGATTTTTGGTGTCGACACCTTGAACATCTCGGGGAAGGCAATGGCAAAGCTGGTCTCTGTCGCGGGAATCTACTGTGCGGTACCATACACCCTTACAGACAGATTCATCGACAAAAATGGAGATGGAAAGTGGAGAGATGGTGTTGATTTTTACGACCCTCTGCTCACCGGTTTCAATGGAAGTACCGACGTTGGAGATACGATGAATATGTCGTTTAACGATGTGGATAGCCTCCCTCACCTTCGCCGGGTATATGGTGTTGATTACGGCGGAGGATTCGGATTGCCTGACGAGGAGTGCTACAGTGGAGATCAGATGATCCGTGTTGGGACAATATTGAATCGGATCAACCATCCGAGCGGTATGATGGCCCTCAAGGCAGGGTATCGGGTTTTTGAGGATCCGAATGCCTGGTGGGATCCATCGACTCTGACGGTCAAGGGTTCCGACTATAGGATGCCGTTCGATAGTCCGCGCATCATCAAGGTCCCCGTACATAGCCCCAACTATCCGGATGAGGTGAACAAGATTATGAGTCTATTTATCAACGAGTCCTTTGGAGACAGCGTACAGGTCATAACCATGAACATCCTGAATATTGGGGAGGTCAGTTACGAGGATGAGGTCTCCTTTGTCAAGAGCGCGCGTTTGGTTATGCCACCCGACTGAGGGAAACCACCTATACGATGGAGCCTAAATTGACAACTGTCTACGTTCTATACAAAACGCAGGAGAAACTTCAGGATCTGCTCGATGTATTCAGGGAGATGGAGGGGATAGAGGTTGCAGGTGATTCAGACAATCTTGAACGGGCTACCGCAGGAATTACGGAGGGTTCTCCGACAATGGTACTGGTCGAGGTTGGTGGGGGACTGGAAGATCATATCTCCTTTATCGAGGGAATGCGCCATACAGTTCCGGGAACTGTTTTCCTGGCGTTCGGAGATAGTCCCGATTCGGACATAGTGATCAAGGCTGTCAACGCCGGAGTAAAATATTTCGTCAAAGAACCTTTTGAAGCGGCCTCGATGCGCAGACTCGTCGAAAGAGTCTGGACGGAGGAGAGGTTTGAGAGGGCAAGAAAGCCTGAGGACGGGAAAGTCTTGACTGTCTTCAGCAACAAGGGGGGGCTCGGTAAGACAACGGTGGCCACCAATCTTGCTGTAAGTCTCTCCCTGAACTGTAAGAAATCGGTCGCGCTAATTGATCTCGACCTGCAGTTCGGAGATATTTCAATCTTCCTCGACCTGCATCCCACATTTACGATATCAGATCTCGTCTCCAGAATCAGGGAGCTCGACCATGAATTGATTCGATCGTCCCTGATCAGGCATGAAACAGGGGTTCATGCCCTGACGGAACCGAAGCTGGCAGAAGAGTCTGATCTTATCACACCGGATCACGTCAACAAAATCGTGGAAACGATGAGGACGCTGTTCGATTTTGTGATAATCGATACCACACACTCTTTCGACGACGTGATTATCGAGGCGATGGAGATCTCCGATTCAATCCTCTTGATCTCGGTACTCGACCTTCCAACCATCCGGAATACTCAGCGTTGTCTCGAGATTTTCCAGAGACTCAATTTCCCCGAAGAGAAGATCAAGATCATCGTGAATCGATTCATGTCGGAAGGAGAGGTCGATCCTGTCCGTTTCGAATCAGCCTTGAAATTCCCTGTCTTCTGGAAAATTCCCAACGATTACTCAACGGTCATCAATGCCATAAATGGTGGAATTCCCCTCCAGAGACTGGCACCGTCATCTTCCATTACGAAAAATTTCAATGAACTCGCCAATGAACTGACAGGTAATGCCGCCGGGGAAAAATCAAATCATCTACAGGGTCGAATGTTCAAAAGGGTGATTTCCCTGATGTCAAGGAGCAAGAACGAATGAGCCTTTACGACAGGTTGAAAAGGACATCTCTCGAGAGAGGTACTCGGGCTGAACTCCTTGCCGAAAAAGGAAAAGACTACAGGGAAAAGTTTATACTCTACCAGGAGATCAAGTCCAGGATTCACCGGCAATTGGTTGAAAAATTAGATCTGGATTCTCTCGACCAGTTCGACCGGGATTCGCTTCAGAACGATATCCGTGATGTGATTTCAAGCCTCATCAAGAAAGATTCCTTCCCCCTGAGCGGTAGAGAGCGTGTACAGATCATGGAGGAGGTCGAGAACGAAATTTTCGGGTTTGGACCTCTTGAGCCTCTCCTCAAGGACCCGCATATCAATGATATTCTGATCAACACCTCTGAGCAGGTCTATATCGAGCGATTTGGTATACTCGAGCCCTATCCCCAGATATTCAAGGATGACGCTCATTTGATGCAGATCATTGAACGTATCCTCTCCAAGGTGGGTAGAAGGGTAGACGAATCGTCTCCGATGGTGGACGCCAGGCTTCCTGATGGTTCGAGGGTCAACGTCATCATTCCACCTTTAGCCCTCGATGGGCCGGTACTTTCGATTCGTCGTTTCGGGCTCGATCCCCTTACAGCGAGGGATCTCCTCTCGTACAGGACACTGACACCCGATATTCTCGACCTGTTGAAGGGAGCTGTAATGGCGCGCCTCAATATAGTAATTACAGGAGGCGCCGGTTCGGGTAAGACAACCCTTCTGAATGTCCTGTCCAGTTATATCTCGAGTAAGGAAAGGATTATTACGATCGAGGATTCTGCTGAATTACAGCTCCAGCAGGAGCACGTGGTCAGGCTCGAGACGAAGCTTCCCAATATCGAGGGGAGGGGGAGGGTGACGCAGAGAGATCTCCTCATCAATGCCCTGAGGATGCGGCCTGACAGGATCATCATCGGGGAGGTCCGGGGTGAAGAGGTCGTCGAAATGTTACAGGCAATGAACACCGGGCACGACGGTTCCATTTCGACTCTCCATGCCAATAATCCAAAGGATGCAATCCAGCGACTCGAGAACATGATCCTCATGGCCGGTATGGATCTACCGGAACAGGCAATGAGGGAACAGATCAGTTCGGCAATCAATTTGATAATCCACATGATTCGCCTGAGCGATGGGAGCCGTCGAATTGCCAACATTACCGAGATCATTGGGATGAAGCTGAACACGATTTCAATGCATGATCTTTTTGTGTTTGATCAGGTAGGGGTCGATGACAAAGGAAAGGTAATCGGGAAATATAATCAGACCGGTGTCCGTCCAACTTTTATGAAAAGACTCGAAAAAGCAAACATCAAGTTATCTGGGGATCTGTTCGAGAGCTGATGGTGAACGATGCTGTTAATCATTTTCATACTGATTTTTCTTACCTTGTTCTTCATTTTCATCGCGTTATCCAGTATCCCGGAAAAAGGGTGGATCAAGCGTGAGCAGAGGATCGAGAAAAGACTGAGGGGGCTGGGGGAAGAAGAGGTCGCCCCGAGTATCCTGCGCGATGAGCTCCTGAGCGAAATCCCGACCTTCGATCAGTTCCTTGACCGTTACCGCCTGGCACGTTCCTTTAACCTTCTCTTGAACCGTGCAAATATCCGTATACGGGTGGGGGAATTTTACCTCCTTTCTCTATTTCTGATGTTTCTCGGGTTATATCTCTGTGCAAAGGCGGATCTTCCGGGTGTTCTTATCCTTTTGGGAGGCTTGCTCTTTGGAGTCTCACCGATATTCTATGTCCTGGGTTGTATCAAGAGGCGAAAGGAGAAATTCCTGGAACAATTTCCCGATGCACTCGACCTGATGAATAGTGGTCTGAGGTCAGGCTATACCCTGCAGGGCTCCTTGCGTATACTGGCAGAAGAGATGGAAGAACCTGTAGGGGCTGAGTTTCAGAGGGCAATTGAGCAGATGGATCTTGGACTCGATACTCTCGTGGTCCTCGACAAGATGATGGGGAAAATGAATCTACCCGAGCTGAACTTGTTTGTAACTGCGGTAAGGATCCAGAAGGAAACGGGGGGGAATCTTACTGAAATCCTCGACAAGATCAGCTTAGCGATCCGGGAAAAACAGAAGGTGAAAGGACACCTCAGGGCGATAACGGCACAGGGTCGCTTTACCGGGACTGTGCTGAGCGTGCTCCCTCTCATCATTGTTGGGATCATGTTGATGACCAATCAGGATTATCTGGATGTGTTATTCAGCAGTCCCGCTGGAGTGAGATTACTCCAGGTTTCAGCCGTCTCCCTCTTGATCGGTGCTTTGCTCATCAAGAGGATTGTAACATTCAGAGGTTTTTGAAGTCCCATGATATATATGGTGTTGATACTTCTCTTTCTTTCTATGCTCTTCGTTAGTCTGACCATTCTGACTTACGCTGGAGATAGAATGAATCCTGCCACACAGAGGTTATTACGGTTGAACCAGCCGCCGAGGGAGGTCCTCCTCGACCGAATTACAAGGCAGGGGAGAGAGTCAGAGGAAGAGTTAGAAGGCTTTTTTACAAGGATCAAAGAAAAAGTGATCGGTCTGTTCTCGATGTTAAACGCGAAGAATATCGAGAACTTATCCCAGACAGAACGATTGAGGTTTACCAAAGCGGGGATCAGGGGCTCGAGGCAGGTTCAGGCATATCTCGGGATCCGGACGACATCTTCTGTCGCGCTGCCTGCCATCTATCTCGTATACGGTCTGATGGAAGGACAGGGTTCTCTGACGATTCTGTTCCTCCTGATACTCTCGTTTGTCGCGGGATATTCACTCTTCAACCTGTGGCTGACGGGTAAAATCAGGAAAAGGAACCGGATGATCGGCAGGAACGTCCATGATGCGATTGACCTGCTGATGATCTGCCTCGAAGCCGGTCTCGGCCTGAATGTGGCCCTCCTCAAGGTAGGGGAGAACATGCGGTATATCAATCTCGTGCTTGCCGAGGAGTTTCTACTCCTGAATCATGAGATTCAGGCTGGAAGCACTAGGATTGAGGCGTACAGAAATATGAGAAACCGCATAAATGTAAGGGAACTTCGCTCGTTGTTGACGATGCTGATACAATCGGAGACCCTGGGGACCAGTCTGGGACAGGTCCTCAAGGCCTATTCCGATACGTTGCGCACCAAAATCCGTCAGAATGCAGAGGAACAGGCCAATAAGGCCGGGGTCAAGATGGCCATTCCACTGGTCATATTTATCTTTCCGCCCCTCTTCGTCGTTGTATTGGGACCAGCGGTACTCCAGGTGATAAGGTTATTGGAAAAATTCTTTTAGTGTTCCGGGATGGGACACTGGTTGCACGAGCTGAAATTGAGAAAATTGAAAATTGAAAATGCCACGAAAGAGGTTACCCTTGCCGATGAGGCAGGGATCGCTGACACTTTTTTTGGCAGGCTGAAGGGTTTGCTGGGCAGAAAAGATCTCCCAAAGGGAGACGGGCTGGTAATTGATCCTTGCACCGGGATCCACACCGTTGGTATGAAATTCGGCATGGATGTCATCTTTCTCGACAGGTCCAGTTGCGTCATTGGCCTGAGAAAAGGGATTGCTCCTAACCACCTAACACGGATTTTCTGGAAGGCGAAACGAGCGGTAGAACTGCCAGTGGCAACGATCGAAGATTCAGGGACCGATATTGGCGATCTCATAAGAATCGAGGAAAAAGCGAATTAGAATAATGATAAAACAGGTTAGACGAGGAGGTTTTGGAAAAGTGAAGAAAGGAATCGGTATCTGTCTATTTTTGATAACTTTATCTCTGTCGGGTTCAGTTGCGAGTGCAGGCGCTGGTACCCCGGTAATAAACGGCGTGTATCCCTTTGCCGGTGTCTTCATGTTTGGAAGAGATAAGCCGGTTGTCAACTTTGAGGATAAAACCGGTTACGCTACGCTGGGCGCAACTATTGTAAACGATCTGTCGCCCTCCTGGGGCTTCGAGGCAACCCTTTCGTTTATCCCTGACAAAAACGACTCGATCTACATCATGTATTATGGCAATATGATCACCAACCTGCGGATTACAGAGGTGATCTACCCATACCTGACGATAGGGGCAGGCGCGATTACCGTCGCCGATCCGGGCGACGCCACAACGAACCTGGCGTTAAACGGAGGTATTGGGCTGAAAATACGGATGACTCCTTCTACCCACCTGAGGATCGATTACCGCGATTTTGCCCACTTCTTGGAGGATGACGTTCAACACATGCAGCAAATAACGGTCGGGGCGGGATACACCTTCGACTCTGTCTTTTTCGATTGGTAAGGCCGGGTACAACGAATACGATTCTATCAACCTGTTATATCCTGTCGGTGCCCCATAAGCGGTTGCTCTGAAATTGCCCTCGGAGTAAGCAAAAAAGCCCATGCGATTTCCCTGATCGGATCGCGATGGGTTTTTTTCTTGAATTTATTGGCAAGAGTCGATAAGTATATAAGCCTGTATCCCGAATTTTATGGAGAAGACGGAGAGTAGAATGGAGACAAAGGGGATATTACTCCTGGAAGATGGAACCGTTTTTCATGGTATATCCTTTGGAGCGATCGGTGAGGCGCTGGGCGAGATCGTTTTCAACACGTCCCTGACCGGGTATCAGGAAATTTTGACGGATCCGTCTTATTCTGAGCAGATCGTCACGATGACCTGCCCCGAGATCGGGAACACCGGCGTGAACCAGGAGGACGTGGAATCAGGCAGACCATTTTTGCGGGGATTTGTAGTCCGGGAATATAACCCGATACCAAGCAACTGGAGGGCGGTTTCTTCTCTCGGCGATTACCTGGAGGAAAACGGGATCGTTTCCCTCGAGGGGATAGATACACGCCGGCTTGTCCTCAAGATAAGGAGCCTTGGGGCGATGCGTGGGATTATTTCGACCGTCGATTTTGATGAACGGTCACTTCACGGCAAGGTCCTCGAATATCCCGGTCTTGTCGGCAGGGATCTGGTTCGTGATGTGACTGTTCAGGGTCCATATCTCTGGGAGGAGGGGTTGAATAAACGTTTTGGCTTCCCGTCAGGGATCAGCCAGAAGGCGGATCGTAATGAAATAACGAGAGATGGCAGGCAATTCCACGTGGTTGCATATGACTACGGGATCAAGCGGAACATCTTGAGACTCCTTGTTGAGCATGGATGTCGAGTAACCGTCGTGCCCTCTAGCTTCTCGGCCGGTGATGCGATGGACCTGAAACCGGATGGTGTGTTCCTCTCCAACGGGCCGGGAGATCCCTTTGGTGTGGAAGGTGTGAGGGACCACGTTTTGGAGCTGATGGAGATAGGGCTTCCGATATTCGGAATTTGCCTGGGTCATCAGGTACTCGCATTGGCCGCGGGAGCAAGGACCTTCAAGCTCAAGTTCGGCCACAGGGGTGCCAACCAGCCCGTTAAGGATCTCCGGACCGGAAAGGTCGAAATAACCAGTCAGAACCATGGTTTTGCGGTTGATGGAAGCTCGGTTGAAGAGACCGGTTTCAGTGTGTCGCACATCAACCTCAACGACGGAACTGTAGAGGGATTGATCCATGAGGAATTGCCTGTATTCTCGGTCCAGTATCATCCTGAGGCATCCCCGGGTCCCCACGACGCTTCATACCTGTTCCAGAGATTTATCGATTTGATGGATGGAAGACATGCCTCGGCGGAGTGACATTCAAAGCATTCTCGTCATAGGATCCGGGCCGATTATTATCGGTCAGGCGTGTGAATTTGATTATTCCGGTACTCAGGCCTGCAAAGCGCTGAAGGGAGATGGTTATCAGGTCATCCTCGTCAACAGCAACCCGGCGACGATTATGACGGACCCGGAGACGGCAGACCGGATATTCATCGAGCCGATATGTGTCGAGGTCCTCGAGATGATTATCGCCAGGGAGCGACCTCAGGCGCTTCTGCCCACCCTTGGCGGTCAGACCGCTCTCAACCTGGCGGTGGAACTGGCCGAGTCAGGATTCCTCCAGCGCTATGGTGTGGAATTGATAGGGGCTCAGCTCGATGTGATTCAAAAGGCCGAAAACCGCCAGCTCTTTGTAGAGAGTATGCGCGGGATCGGATTAGACCTTCCCGCCGGCGAGTATGTTCATTCCGTGGATGAGGGGAAGGATGCGCTGGAAAAGATTGGTCTGCCGGCGATCGTGAGACCATCGTTTACACTGGGAGGAGCCGGGGGTGGGATAGCTTACAACAGAGAGGAGTACCTGGATCTTGTGCGGCATGGACTCCTGCAAAGCCCGGTTCACGAACTTCTTGTGGAGGAGTTTCTCCTGGGCTGGAAAGAATATGAGCTGGAGGTAATGCGGGACAGCAACGATAACGTCGTGGTCATCTGCTCGATCGAAAACGTTGACCCGATGGGGATTCACACGGGGGATAGCATCACCGTGGCGCCGGCCCAGACATTGACGGACAAAGAGTACCAGCAGATGCGTGACGCGTCGATCGCCATAATTCGGGAAGTCGGCGTCGAGACCGGCGGTTCCAATATTCAGTTCGCCCTAAATCCTGAAAACGGGCGAATGGTCGTCATCGAAATGAATCCGAGGGTTTCCCGGTCGAGCGCGCTCGCTTCAAAGGCCACTGGCTTCCCGATAGCCAAGATCGCGGCCAAACTCAGTGTAGGATATACCCTCGATGAGATTCCCAATGACATCACACGAGAGACACTGTCCAGCTTCGAGCCGACTATCGATTATGTGGTCACAAAAATTCCGAGGTGGGCTTTCGAAAAGTTCCCGGGCGCCGACAGCACCCTGACGAGTCAGATGAAATCGGTAGGGGAAGCTATGTCGATCGGAAGGACGTTCCTCGAATCTCTCCAGAAGGGAATAAGGTCACTCGAGATTGGCCGATACGGCCTGGGCCAGGATGGCAAGGGAAGTATTGATGATGAGGACGTGATAAGGATGCTGGCGGTACCGAACGCGGAGAGGATCTTTTACGTGAAGAGAGCCCTCGAGCTGGGTATTTCGATCGGTGAGATTGCAGAGGCGACGCACATAGACCCGTGGTTTCTCCGTCAAGTGAAAAGGCTTGTCGATGTGGAAAGAGATATCCAGGGGGGGCGACTGGAGGATATCGGGGAATATATGCTGAGAAAACTCAAACGGATGGGATATTCGGATGTCCAGCTTGGAAACATCCTGGGATGCGGCGAGGGCGTGATCAGACAACATAGAGAATCTCTTGGTATCGCCCCGGTCTTCAATGCGGTGGACACCTGCGCGGGTGAGTTCGAGGCTTACACACCATATTATTACTCGACTTACGAGGATGAAGGAGAGGTCAAGGCTGGAACCGGCAAAAAGATTGTCATCCTGGGGGGTGGGCCCAACAGGATCGGTCAGGGGATAGAATTCGATTACTGTTGTGTCCAGGCCTCATTCGCTCTCAAGGAGGAGGGATACGAGACTGTCATGGTCAACAGCAACCCGGAAACCGTCAGCACGGATTACGACATATCGGATCGGCTCTATTTCGAGCCGTTGACCCTCGAGGATGTCCTGAACGTTATCGAGGTCGAGAAACCTGATGGCGTAGTTGTCCAATTCGGCGGTCAGACACCCCTCAAACTTGCCATTCCCCTCAAGCAAGGGGGTGTGCCGATTGTCGGTACAGATCCCGAGGACATAGACCTGGCGGAGGACAGGGATCGCTTTGGCAGGTTGCTCGACTCACTCGGGTTGAACCAACCGGAGCGGGGAATAGCCAGGACCGAAGGGGAAGCCTTGACTGTCGCTGAAGAGATAGATTTCCCCCTTCTTGTGAGGCCGTCTTACGTGCTGGGCGGGCGGGCCATGGTCGTGGTTTACGATATGCTTACGTTCAAGTCTACCGTCGAGCAGGCGTTTAAGGCATCACCCGATCACCCTGTCCTGATCGATAAATTTCTTGAAGACGCCTTCGAGGTCGATGTAGACGCGGTATCAGATGGGGAGGAAGTCTATATCGGCGGTATAATGCAGCATATCGAAGAGGCCGGGATCCATTCCGGCGACAGCGCTTGTGTTTTTCCACCTTATATGATCTCCAACGAGCATATACAGGAAATGAAAGAGATGACGCGCAGGCTGGCCTTGTCTCTTAATGTGATTGGCCTGATCAACATTCAATTCGCGATAAAGGATGACCTGATCTATGTCCTCGAGGTGAATCCGAGGGCATCGCGAACCGTCCCATTTATCAGTAAAGCGACAGGTGTGCCTCTCGCGAAGATTGGCACCAAGGTGATGGTTGGAATGAAGTTGAGAGAGATGGATCTTCCCCCTGAATCAGAGATGAGGCACGTGGCGGTCAAGGAGTCGGTCTTTCCCTTCGAAAAGTTCCCTGGTGTCGACTTTTTGCTCGGGCCAGAGATGAGGTCTACGGGTGAGGTCATGGGTATTGATTTCGATTTTGGGCTGAGCTTTGCAAAGGCGCAGCTCGCAGCCGGGATGAGGTTCCCCCTCTCCGGCAAAGTCTTCATCAGTGTCAACGACGAGGACAAGAAGACAGTTCTCCCTATTGCCAAACGCTTCGTGGAGCTCGGATTCGAGGTTGTCGCCACGAAAGGGACCTTTGAATACCTGTCTGGTCGAGACGTCCAATGCCAGAGAATCAACAAGGTCACCGAGGGCAGACCTGACATCGTCGATTTCATCAGGGACAGGTCCATACATTTGCTGATCAACACACCACTCGGGAAGAAGTCTCAATTCGATGATTACGCGATGAGGAGGGCGACACTGGTCTATGATGTCCCTTATATTACGACCATGTCCGGAGCATCAGCGGCCGTGGAGGGGATCGACGCACTTCAGAAGAGACGATTGACCGTCAGGCACCTCAGGGATTACTGGTAAGCCCAGCCCAGTTATCCCATTCAAACGGAATGTGAGTTATAACTAGAATAGTGTGTAAATAAATGGTGCCAGGGCTGATCCCTCTGTCAGGATGATCAGGAGACTGAGCAGGAGAAGGATGATGAAAATGGGCCCTAACCACCATTTTTTCCGATACTTCATAAAGTACCAGATCTCGCTGAAAATTGAGAGCTTCTCTGTGATATTTTTTAGTTTTCCCATCATTGTTCCTCTGTTGCGTTCATCGTTTCTGTAAATTAATCCGGTTCGAACTCCCGTGAAAAATCATACTTCCTGGCAATCTCTTCCATATCATTTTTGTCCAGTAGACAATTTTCCATTACCAGGAAATCCATGTTGGTTCGCATAAAACACGCAAAAGCATCCTGTGGTGTGCAGACAATCGGTTCTCCCCGGACATTGAACGAGGTGTTGATAATCACGGGACATCCGGTCTGACCGTAGAACTCTTCGATCAGGTCGTAATAGAGCGGATTTTCCTGGCGGTTGACCGTCTGGATTCTTGCAGAACCGTCCACGTGGGTGACCGAAGGAATCGTCCGATTGTCCTCCCTGACCTGAGCCACGAGCAGCATATAGGGGCTTGGTCTGTCCAGCTCGAAATAATCCATGCAGCGATCTTCGAGGACGGTCGGAGCAAATGGCCTGAAGCTCTCCCTGAATTTGATTTTCAGGTTAACCACATCTTTGTTATCCGGGTTACGCGCGTCGGCTATAATGCTCCGGTTGCCAAGAGCTCGTGGACCAAATTCCATCCTTCCCTGGAACCATCCTATGACATTCTGCTCCTCGATGAGACGGGCGACCGTTTGAAGGAGATCCTCTCTCTCGAGTTGACGATATGGAGCCCCCATACCATCGAGATATTCCCTTATCTCCTCACGGGAGAACCCCGGTCCGAGGAAAGTGTGGTTCCATACAAAATCACGCGGATTACTGTTTATATGGTGATGGATGTATGCAGCCACTCCAACAGCTCCACCGGCATCCCCCGCCGCAGGCTGCACGAACAGGTTCTTGAATGGGGTCTCTCTGATGACCCTGCCGTTGGCAACGCAGTTGAGGGCAACGCCTCCCGACATACAGAGGTCTTCCAGGCCGGTCTCTCTGTGGAGGTGGTGTGCCATTTTGAGGACAACCTCTTCGGTTATTCGCTGCACGCTGGCGGCGAGATCCATATGTCTCTGTTCAAGCTTATCTCCCGGTTTCCTCACAGGATGACCAAAGAGCCGATCAAATTCGTGGTTGGTCATCGTCAGACCGTAATCATATGAGAAATATCTCATGTTGATCTTGAAACTTCCATCATCGGCAATGGAAATTAGCTCTCGGATCTCATCCAGGTAACGGGGCTCTCCGTAAGGAGCGAGTCCCATGACTTTGTACTCAGCGCTGTTCACCTTGAATCCCAGGTAGTAAGTGAACGCGCTGTAAAGGAGACCCAGGGAGTGCGGGAAACGAATTTCCTTCAGGATTTCTATATCCTGATCACGGCCGACACCGTATGTTGCCGTTGCCCATTCTCCGACACCGTCGATAGACAGTACGGCTGCCTCCTTGAATGGTGAGACCAGAAAAGAGCTTGCCGCGTGAGACATATGGTGCTCGATGAACAGGACCTCCCCCTTGTACTCCAGATGTTTCCTGATGAGATGGGGGATCCACAGTTTATGTTTCAGCCAGATCGGGATTGCCTTGATGAAGGATGGAAAGGACCAAGGGAATGTAGCGATATATGTGTAGAGGATCCTCTCGAACTTGAGGAAGGGCTTGTCATAGAAGCCTACGTAATCCAGCTGATTCGCCGATATACCACCTTCTCGGAGGCAATATTGGATCGCGTTCGCGGGAAAATTCTGGTCGTGCTTTATCCGGCTAAAGCGTTCTTCAGAAGCCGCGGCGATGACCTTTCCGTCCTGAAGGAGACAGGCGGCGGAGTCGTGATAGAAGCAAGAGATACCGAGAATATTCATATTAATATGTATCCATCCTGGTTGTGGTGATTTGCGGTAACGTTGATAACTTCATGCTCAAAATTGGTGTTTGTACTGATCTTGATGTGACCCGTGAGTTTCTTTCTCTTTCCAGTATGACTTTACCGGGATCAGTCGTTTGTCCAGAAGATCCCTTCGGGTGACAAAAACAAGGAGGGACATGATGCTGAAGAACAAGAAATATATGATGAAGAGAATAATGGTTGTCTGAACCACCGCAATTTTTGTCGCGACGACTTTCCATTTTTCGAGTAGATTCTTCAAAAACGTTTTCATCGGTCCGGTAATTGTTTCTTTTTTTCCTTGCAGAGATAAAAGAAGACCTCCATGACATTAACCTGGCGGTCTCGATGAGTGACCAGCGTTTGACTCATGACCTAATCGAGCTTAAGGCCGCATGCAATTGAGGACTTTCAGCTCCGTATCTGTTGTTGAAACCTGCACGAAGCATCAACCTTCGACACATAATTATATCATATATCCCCCTAATAGTCAACCGGTTTAGCTATCTGGAGTTCCCCCAATTTCTCTAATTGACACACACTGAAACATGCACCTCTCGTTCATGGGATCGCCTTTCTTGACCCGTTCTACGATAGTGATCAGCTTGGATGATCGACTGAAAAGTATTATATTTTGATCATCTGACAGGTAAGGAGGGTTGATTTAATGCGTTTTTGGTCTATTCTTTTCCCTCGGCCCGATGGGCTGCGAGTATTTTTCTCCGGGAGTGGAAAACCAGCAGTGCCACGAGTCCTCGACGCGTGGTTCGAGCCTCCATTCGTGGATCCCGCCGATGGTAACCTGAAAAATCTTTTGAGACGATGTCTGACTCCTGAAAGGTTGCAGAGAGTCTACTTCGGCACCGAATTTTGTCAGAGGCTCATCCCGGACAACAAAGACTTGAAAGAGGCCATCAGGATAACCCGGGAAGCCGGGCTGGATTTTTCCTACGTGACTCCACCGTCGACAGATTCCGGTATTGAAGCCTTGAAGTCACGTTTTTCTTTACTTCGGGAAGAATCCGATCCTTCGAAAGCGATCGAAGTGATTGTAAATGACTGGGGAGTCCTGAGGGTTCTGAGGCGGCAGTTCCCGGAGTTCAAACCGGTCTTCGGGAGAATGATGAACCGGATGATACGGGATCCGCGGGTCGCTCCTTATTACGTATCCAGTACCGCTCCACAGGAGGGTCTCACGGTCGTTCAGCAATCGAGCCTGACGAATCCGCTTTACCAGAAATCCCTCAGGGAATGGGGTGTGGATCGTCATGAGTTCGACAATCTATTTCAGGGGATCAAAGTGGAAGTGGAGGAGAAAGACGTCTTTTTTTCGCTCTATGTCCCTTACGGATATGTGGCAACGGGCCGGGTTTGCATGCCGGGATCGTTCAATCTTCCCAAGGAAGATAAGTTTACCGAGTACATGGGCTGCCGGAGGGAGTGCCAGGATTTTACTCACAAGCTGAGCAACTCGCAGTCACCGTTTTCGAACCGCTCCCTGGAACTGATTCAGAGGGGAAACACGATATTCTACGCCAACTCGCTGGTGATGCTCGAATCCGTGTTCAATGGAGACATCTCAGGGTCACTGGATCGTATCGTCTATCAACCCGGAATACCTATCTGACGAGTGAAACGATGAGAATTCTTGCGCCGTTAAGCAATGTTCAGGAGGTCGAAATTCTATCCCGGTGTGGAGCGGATGAGTTTTATACGGGCATAATGCCCCGGGAATGGGTCAATACCTTCAGCGAGTCGATCTGGACCAACAGGCGGGGACCCGTCACGGCTAATTTCGGCGAGATATCGGATCTCAAAGAGGCGGTAAGTATTGCGCACCGTCTCGGTAAAGAAGTCTTCATAGCATTTAACGCTCCGTATTACACAGGCAGGCAGCTGGAAGTTCTCCTGCCGATCATACAGGACATTGTGCAGGAGGTCGATCCCGACGGACTCATAGTCAGTGATGTCGGCCTGATGCTCGCGGTCAGCGATAGTCGTATCGACAAGCCGATCATTGTCAGTACCATGGCAGTTGCTCACAACGTGGAAGCGATCGACTTTTTCAGGGATGTAGGAGCCAGGAGGGTGATCTTGCCACGCCAGCTTTCTCTTTCGGAGATCGCGTCTATCCGGTCGAGGGTCTCGGACCTGGAGGTTGAGGCATTTATCTTGAATGATACCTGTGTTTTTCAGGAGGGACACTGCCACACGCAGCACAATGTTCCTCAAATGGAGAGTTTCTGCTACACGCCGTGGGAGTATACGACGCTTTCTAACGGGGACCTCCAGCCGGTAGAGGGGAATCTGGAAGAGGAGTGGCTGAAAAATATTGAAGATTATCGAGAATGGCTCTGGTTTTGCAAGAATTGTGGATATTCGATGACGATCCGCGGTTTGACGAACGGTGCGTGTGGATTATGTGCGATTCCCAGGCTCCGGCAGGCAGGTATAAACGCCCTCAAGATCGTTGGCCGGGAATCATCTCTTGACCGCAAGGCCAAGAGCGTGATCGTAGTTCGCAATATCCTGGATATGGTCCTTTCTGGGAAAGGAGAAGTTGAGGTGATGGAAGAGGCTCGACGCCTGCGAGGAACGCCGGAATTTTGCGATTCTGGTTATATGTGTTATTACAGGGACGCCATCAAGGAAAAGAATCTGTCGGTAGAGAAGAACAGGCCAGATCAAGCTGGGATCAGGGGTTAAGGTGCTGAATTTGTTGAAATATATCGATCCACAGGACAGGGATCGCTTTGTTAAAATCATGAACTTCGTGAGACCTTACTGGAAAAGGATCCTGATAGTCTTTGTCCTCATGATGACATCCACCCTGTTTGCGCTGGCCTATCCGCTCTTCATGAAATATCTCATCGATAAGATTTTTATAGGAAAGGATACGAGGATGTTAACGATTATCGTCGTATCGATGTTTCTGGTTGCTGTGTTACGCTTCGTCACTTCGGCCTTCGGCGCGTACCTGAACACGTGGGTTACCGCGAGGGTCCTTCTCGACATGCGGTTGAACCTGTTTCGCCATCTCAACAGGGTCCCTATGAACTTCTTTTCCGGGGCCAAGGTGGGTGACATGGTGGCTCGCATCAACGGAGATATCGCCGAGGTCCAGGCGATAGCCACGGGTGCCTTGCTTACTCTCGCGGGCAGTATTCTTACCCTGGTTGGAACCTCCGCTATCCTGGTCTGGCTGAACTGGAAACTGTTTCTCCTGAGCAGTGTTTTGATCCCGATATCATACTTCATCATTCGGTACTTCAGGCCTATGATCAGGTTGCTGGCAAGGGATATAAGGGATATCAACGCCGATATCGCCAGCTTCGTCGTCGAGACATTTTCGGGTATCAAGTTTGTCCGTTCTCACGGTCTCGAGATCTTTGTCGCGCGCAGGTTTTTACGAAAGAACAAGGAACAGATCAAAAAGATCCTGCGGTTCCAGGTGGTCAACTCGCTTTCCGAGGGGTCGAATGGGCTCCTTTTAGCATTGAGTTCTTTGATCATCCTGGGGATCGGCGGTTACATGGTCATGATCGGTGTGATGACCGTTGGAGGATTGATAGCGTTTGAGGTCTATCAGATGAGGGTATTCGCTCCTATACAGAACCTGCTTTCGGTATACCTGAGGCTCCAGCGGGGCAGAGCGTCGATCGACAGGATCTTTGAATATCTCGATATAGAGATCCCGAGCCGAGAGATAAAGAACCCGATTACACTCGAAAACATTCGTGGCGGCCTCGAGTTCCAGAAGGTTTGTTTTTCCTATGATGGGGGGAGGGTAGTCCTGCGAGACGTGAATTTTGTCCTCGAGGCAGGGAAGCGATATGCCCTGGTTGGACGAAGCGGTGCCGGGAAGACAACGGTAGCAGACCTTATTCTGAGGCTTTACAGCCCGACGAAGGGGAGGATCCTCGTGGATGGACAGGAACTGGAAAAGGTCAGGATCCGGGGCTACGTGAAGCAAATCGGGATCGTTGCGCAGGAGACCTTTATTCTTCACACCAGTGTTCTGGAGAACATCTCATATGGGGTAAGGGACGTGACGAAGGAAGAGATCGTTGAGGCTGCCAGAATAGCTTTTGTCCATGAGTTCGTCGATGCGTTACCGGATAAATACGATTCCATCCTGGGGGAGAGAGGTTTTAGACTGTCGGGAGGGCAGAGGCAGAGGATAGCGATAGCCAGGGCTGTCCTCAGATCACCCAGCATTCTGATCCTGGATGAAGCCACCTCTTCACTCGACTGGATGTCTGACCAGTGGGTCCAGTTGGCCCTCAAAAAACTGATGGAGGAAAGGACGACGCTCATCATAACGCACCGGTTGAATATGGTGCAGGACGTCGAAAAAATATTTGTCATGGAGGAAGGCAGGATTGTCGAAGAGGGTACGCACGAGGAATTGATGGACCGGGAAGGTCTCTATTCTGTCCTCCAGTCCGGTGCGGATTCGGATGCCGACGGTAACCTTACAGGCGTGGAAAAGAGGCGATTATTGTCGAAAATGAGGATGTCTTACCTTGAGGAGGCACAGTCGGACCTTGAGAAATAAAGATCTGTTGGAAGAATTGGGGATTCCTGTTTCATTATTCGAGTCACTCGGGATCGAGGAGTCAACTGGTAGAGGCGTCCAGGTGGTTGTTATCGATAGTGGCATTATGGATGGGCACCCTCATGTTGGTCGCCTCGAGCGGGGCGTGCGGATAGACGAAGAGGGTGTCAGCGATGATCTGGCGGATGCCATGGGGCACGGGACGGCCTGCGCCGGTGTGATCCGATTCATTGCGCCGGAGTGCAGGATGACCAGTGTCAAGATACTTGACGCTCACTTGATGTCGTCCAGCGCAATCCTTGTCCAGGCGATTTATTGGGCCATCAAGGAAGGAAAAGCCGATGTGGTCAATCTCAGCCTGGGCACCCGGAACGAGGAGGCGGTTCAACCCCTAAAGAAAGCCTGTGATGAGGCAATAAAGGCAGGTACAGTAGTCGTCGCGGCAGCTTGTGATGACAATGAAACCAATTACCCGGCCTGCTTGCCGGGCGTCATTGGGGTTACCTCCTCTGTCAATGGCGGTCTATATACATCTCACGACGCGCCCGTTTCATTCTATGCTCCATCCTACCCCAGGAAGATCCCCGGCAAGAGCAGGGAGGACAATTTCAAAGGGCCGAGTTTTGCAGCTGCCAGAATTACAGGACTTGTTGCCTTGATGATTGAAGCAAATGGCAAAATGGATGTGAAGGCGATAAGGACGTTATTGAGCCGGTCTTTCTGCTCTCTTCCTTGATTTTTCAGACAAGATCGACTCGATTTATCTGCCATAATGACACGTTGTGGGCTGTGGCATATAAATTGCTTGAGTCAGAATGGAGATCCCGTTATTGTTCAGTGGTCTACCGATAACTTTCAATTGGATATCCGATGAAATTTAAAGAGTTCGATAAGAACAAAGTCCTCGATCTTCTCGATGAGGCGGAGGGAAAGGACACGAAGCTTACCCCCGAGCTTCCTATTCTGCCGCTAAGAAATACGGTCATCTATCCAGGGCTTATTGTGCCACTTGCTGTCGGCAGGCGGAAGTCGGTCGAGGTGATCAGCTACGCCATTGCCACTGAAAAGGTCATCGGCATAATCACACAAAGAGATCCAAACGTTGAGGACCCGGGATTGAAGGACCTTTTCGATGTAGGTTGTGCGGTTCAGGTCCTTAAGTTCCTGAAGCTGAGCGATGGCTCACAAACGGTGGTCGTTCGCGGTACCGAGAGGTTCCGGGTGGTCGAGTATACACAATATGAACCGTGTCTCAAGGTTACCGTCGAGAGCCTGAATGACGTCTACGATAATGAAGTCGAGATCAGCGCCCTGATGCTCAACCTCCAGGGTCTTGCGGAAGAAGCACTTGAGCTGTCACCGAGTTTTCCTCCAGACGCCCTCGAAGTCATCCAGAGGATTGACAATCCGGGTTATCTGTGCGATCTCATCGTCTCTAACCTGACACAGATCGGGATACGTCAGAAGCAGAAAGTCCTCGAGGAGGCGAATATCAGGAAGCGACTGAAGATGGTCACCGCTTTTCTGGACAAAGAAGTCCAGGTCCTCAAACTGAGCAGGGACCTGCAATCACAGGTAAAAGGTGAGATGGACCGGACCCAGAAAGATTATTACCTGAGAGAACAGCTGAAGGCTATCCAGAAAGAGCTGGGTGAAGAGGACGAGAGGTCTATGGAGGTTGGGGATCTCAAGGTGAAGATCAGAGAGGCCGGTATGTCTAAAGAGGCCGAGGAGGTTGCCCTCAAGGAAGTCGATCGACTGTCCAAGATCCCACCTGCTTCCGCTGAATATACCGTATCAAGGACCTATATCGACTGGTTACTCGACCTTCCCTGGTCTATAAGTACTGATGACCAGCTGGATATTCCTGCCGCTGAGAAGATACTGCACGAAGATCACTACAACCTCGAGAAGGTGAAGAACCGGGTACTCGAGTACCTGGCCGTTCGGAAGCTCAAGGGGACGATGAAGGGGCCTATCCTCTGCTTCGTAGGTCCTCCCGGTGTCGGAAAGACCTCCTTAGGGAAGTCGATAGCAAGGGCGATCGGGAGGAAATTCTTCAGGATGTCCCTTGGCGGTGTGCGTGATGAAGCTGAGATCAGGGGTCACAGGAGGACTTATGTCGGTGCCCTTCCCGGTAGGATCATTCAGGGAATGAAAAAGGCCGCATCGAACAACCCTGTGTTCATGCTCGACGAGGTCGACAAGCTCGGGACCGATTTCAGGGGAGATCCTTCATCCGCGCTGCTGGAGGTCCTCGATCCCGAACAGAACTTCTCGTTTTCCGATCATTACCTCGAGGTCCCCTTCGACCTGTCCAGCACTATGTTTATAGCGACAGCAAACATACTGGACACGATACCGCCGCCGCTCAGAGACAGGATGGAGGTCCTCGAACTGCCGGGCTATACCGAAGAAGAGAAGATCATGATAGCCCGACAGTACCTGATTCCGAAACAGCTCGAAGCCCACGGCTTGTCTGAAAAGAACGTGAAATTCTATAAATCTGCGCTCTCTGAGATCATACGTTACTATACCCGTGAGGCAGGTGTTAGAAACCTGGAGAGAGAGATCGCCTCGATTTGCCGGGGGGTAGCAAGGAAAGTCACGGAAGGATTGAAAGAGACTATCACCATAAAGTCCACGACCGTTTCCGACTTTCTCGGTCCTCAGAGGTTTTATTTCGAGGTCGCCGAACGAACATCTGAGGCTGGTGTCGCGACAGGTATGGCCTGGACTCAATCAGGTGGTGACATCATCTTTGTCGAATCAACCAAGATGAAAGGGAAGGGGAACCTGAATTTGACGGGTCAGCTTGGAGAGGTCATGCAGGAATCTGCACAGGCTGCCCTGAGTTATATCAGGTCCAATGCCGACACTTATGGTATAGAAGAAGATTACTTCAGCAACCATGATATTCATATTCATGTCCCGGCCGGGTCGATCCCGAAAGATGGTCCATCGGCCGGCCTGACGATTTTCTGTTCCCTCGTGTCACTTCTGATGGGTAGGCCGGTCAGAAATGACATTGCAATGACGGGAGAGATCACCCTGAGAGGACTTATTCTGCCGGTGGGGGGTATCAAGGAGAAGGTCCTTGCAGCAAAGAGGGCCGGAATAAAGACCATCATCCTTCCTGAAAAGAATGAGAAGGACCTGAGTGAAGTCCCGGAAAGGGTCAGGAAGGGTCTCACGTTCAAGTGTATCAAACGGATGGACGAGGTTATCGAATGGAGCTTGACTAAGAGGAGCAAGAGAGCTAATCAGAGACGATCTTCTCGTTAGTGCCTTTCCTTTTGGATAAAAACCGCTCGACTTCTGTAATCATCAGCTTGGCGTCGAACGGTTTCTTTATATATCCGTCAGCCCCAAGCTGATACCCCTTCTCGACCTCCCTTTCCTGAACCATGGCACTGAAGATCAGGACGGGGATACCCTTTTTCTCCGGATCGGATTTGAGCCGTTTGAGCACTTCATAGCCGTCCATACCGGGCATCATGATATCGAGGATGATCAGGTCGATCGCACTCTCACCTTCCAGCAGTTCGAGGCCATCTTTCCCGTTATAGGCCACCAGGACCTTGAAACCTGCACTCTCCAGGGTAAACTGAGCCAGGAGAGAAATGTCTATTTCATCCTCCATCAGGAGAACCGTTCTATTCGTCAACCTTACCTCCCGCCTGTTCGCCCAGCTGCTCATCTCTTTCCTTTTTCGGGTAGCACGGGAGACTGAACGTAAACTTGCTTCCAGTCCCTTCTTCGCTCTCCACCCAGATTCGACCTCCATGTTTCTCGACAATCGTTCGCGTGATCGCCAGGCCCAGGCCTGTACCACCCTGCTCACGGGTCATGCTGCCGTCTCCCTGAGTGAATTTATCAAATATCTTCTCTCTCATTTCTCTTGGAATACCTGCTCCTTCATCGGTGACAGACAGGTGGACTTCACCGTTGTGATATGCGACTTCAACCACAACCGTCCCTTTGTCGGAAAATTTTATGGCGTTAGTCAGGAGATTAAACATAGCGTGAGAGATTTTTGACTGGTCGGCCATGATTATCTTGCCATGGTCTTCCTTGTCGATCCTGGCAATCAGGTGAACATCTTTTTTACCGGTGTCGTTATTTGCTCTTTCCATGACTTCCGGTATGAGATCTTCGATCTCTATCGGTTGAAGCTTCAGTTCTGTTCTGCCCGATTCGAGGTGCTGGATCTCGAGCAGGTCATTGACCAGGGTAATGAGGCGCTCAGAATTTCTATTACAGATGTTGAGAATTTCCTCCTTCTTCTTATCCAGTTTCCCGGCCATCCCCTTGAGGAGTAAATCTATCGACCCCTTGATCGAGGTAAGCGGAGTCCTCAGTTCATGAGATATCGTCGCGATGAAGTTGTCCTTCATCAGGTCGAGCTCCCGTAGTTCGGTGTTGACCCGCTCCAGTTCAGCGTTCTTCAGGATCATCTCCTCTTCGACTTTCTTCAATGAGGTGATATCTCTCATGATCCCCTGAAATTCCATGATTTTTCCTCTTTCGTCACGCATGGCGATGATGCTCTCCAGGAAATCATGCACTTCGCCGTCCTGGCACAAATATTCAACTTCCATGTCTTTAATGAATCCATCCATCTCTATCTTTTCGACATATCTGCTCCACTGAAGCTTTGATCTCCGGAGCTTTGTGATATCTATCCCTGCCAGTTTCTCGTCGTGGCTGCCACTGAAGAGATTGATCCCGGCTTTATTGACCTCCTTCAGTTTGCCCTCCGGTGTCGTCGAATAGATCACCTCTGTGCTGTTTTCAAAGAGATGCTTGAGTCGTCTCTCGCTCTCGGCGAGTTCGGACGAGATCTTTCTTCGATGCAGACCTATCGCGATCGCATTGGCGATCTGTTTGAGGTACGTGAGGTCGTAGCTCCAGTTGGCATGTAGTGTATCCTGGGCCAACTGCAGGACGCCGAGGAGGATGTCCTGAGAATTCAAGGGTATGCTGATGAGTGATTTCCCCTTGAGCGAGGAACGATCCGGGATGTAGGAGAGGAGGGGTGAAGCGGCCATGTCTTCCACTATAATGATGTCCTGCTGAAGAGCGGTCTTGACGGCGATCCCTTTCTCTCCTTTGTTCATATTGTAATTTTCCTGGATAGACAATATCCCTTCCCATATTCCTTCATGGGCGACCAACTGGAGTTCGTTTTTCTGTTCGTCGTGGATGTAAAGCGCTCCGGTGCTCATGTCGAGGATCTTTGTCACACACGCGAGGGCGTTTTTGGCCAGTTCGTGCAGGTCGCTGCTCTCACGGATGGTGTTTGTAAGGGATAACATGAGTTCCTTTTGTTCTTCAGCCCGTTTCCTCTCACTGATGTCCCTGATGACTCCCTGGACGGCCGGTTTCCCGTCATATTGGATGTAGGTGACGTTGACCTCGACCTCCACCTCCTTTCCATCCTTTCTTATCAGTGTAAACTCATAAGTCGGTTCCATAGGTCTTCCCATTGCATGCCTCTCCCCTCTCTCTCGGATGTAGTCCCGTTCTTCCGGTGAGATCAGGCTGAGAATGTCGAAGTCCGGGGAGAGCAACTCTTCCCGGGAATAGCCCGAGAGCTCCTCCCAGGCGCGGTTAACCAGCACGAAGCGATCGATGTGCTTGATATAGATGGCATCGTTGGCCTGCTCGACCAGGTCGGTGTATCGCCGGTTCATCTCCCGCCTGTCTCTCTGAAATGAGGCCCGCTGCTGAAGGTAGCTGGTACGTTCTTCCGCCTTGATTTTTTTTCTGCGTATGTCGATCAGGACGGATGCCAGCAGGCCAAGGATGCTGAATGTCAGTGCAAGCACGATGTAAAAGTGATGCTGGAAACGACCGATAAGGTTGGCTAACGAGTATTCAGGGAACCCGAGAATCACACTCCAGATGTTATTCCCGAAATCGAAAGAGGAGAAAGCGTACACTTCGTCGTGCTCCGTGTTGGCCCACTTTCCCCACCCTTCCGGCATGGTTAATACCCTCTGTGGCAGATCGAAGTTCTCGTGACACTCGAAACAGCCCTCTTCTGGATGTGATATATTGCTCATGAACATTTCGGGGTGACTGTTCGAGACGAGGATATCCCCATCCTGGTTGAGGAGAAAGAGGTCGGTGGACGTACCCAGGCTATTTTCGATGAGTGAAGTGTGGATGAATTTTTCCATGTTGATCTCGGCGACCGCAAAGCTTGGGTCTTCTCCTTTTACCTCGTTCTGAATCGCGTAGATAAGCCAGAGAACCTGGGTTTCATTTGGAGTAAGATATGGGCCGATAATCCGAAAGGAAGCTTCCCCGGTACCATCCAAAGCGGTTGCGGTAATATTCACGGGCTCGAAGGGTGAACGTGGATCGCCGTTCAGGGGAAGGTTCAGGATCTCCTTACCTT
>CAYTWO010000003.1:0-2438 GCA_964442125.1 uncultured Gemmatimonadota bacterium | reverse complement strand
AAGAGATAAAAAAGGGATCGCGGGAAGGGACCATCATTTCCTGGAGAGTTTCCGCCGAGGAGGAAGGGAAATACATGGACCTTCCGTCGGAACTGGACACTTCACTCGTGAAGGCCCTGCGGAATGATGGGATAGAGAGGCTCTATACCCACCAGAAACAGGCCTGGGACGCTGTCCAGGGTAAAGAGAACGTTGTCGTGGTCAGCCCCACGGCATCTGGAAAGACCCTGTGCTACAACCTCCCCGTGGTAAACTCGATCCTCGAAGATGACACTGGAAGGGCCCTCTATCTCTTCCCCACCAAGGCCCTTTCTCAGGATCAGGTGGCGGAACTCCACGCTCTGTCGACGGATCTTTCACGTCCGATACGATCGTACACCTATGACGGAGATACGCCGGCGGATCAGCGGAGAGATATTCGGGAGAGGGCTCATATAGTGGTGACAAACCCCGACATGCTGCATATGGGGATATTGCCGCATCACGTCAAGTGGATCAAATTTTTTCAGGGTCTCAAGTGGGTAGTCGTGGATGAGGTTCACAGTTACAGGGGTGTCTTCGGGAGTCATGTTACCAATGTCCTCCGTCGATTAAAGAGGATCTGCGAATTTTACGGCTCCTCACCCCAATTCGTCTGCTGTTCCGCTACGATAGCCAACCCCAGGGAACACACCGAGCGGCTCGTCGAAGAACGCGTCACGGTCATCGACGAAAACGGAGCTCCTACCGGGAACAAGGAGTTTATCCTCTATAATCCGCCTGTCCTGAACAGGGAGACAGGTTTCCGCGTCGATCCCCTCCTCGAAGCCAAGAGGTTCGCCCTCGAGTTCCTGAAGAGGGATATCCAGACCATCGTTTTTACCACATCCAGGCTGGGAGTCGAGATCCTCGTCTCTTATCTCCGGGAAGACCTGAAGAAAGGACCCGGCGAGGAGGAGATAGTACGTGGCTACAGGGGAGGATATCTTCCCGACCTTCGCAGGGAGATAGAGCGGGGTTTGAGGGAGGGAAGGGTGAAAGGTGTGGTCGGTACAAACGCACTGGAACTGGGGATCGATATCGGGCAGCTCGACGCCTGCATAATGACGGGATACCCCGGGACAATTTCGAGCACTTACCAGCAGGCCGGTCGTGCCGGGAGGAGAGCCGGGAGGTCGATCGCCGTACTGATCGCGCGCAGCCTCTCCCTTGACCAGTTTATAATGACGAATACCGATTACTTCTTCGGTCAATCCCCGGAGCATGGTCGGGTGAATCCGGACAACCTCGTCATCCTCCTTGCCCATATCCAGTGCGCCGCCTTCGAACTTCCATTCCGGGAGGAGGAGACGTTTGGTCAGGAGGATCTCGGTGAACTCCTCCGGTACCTGGAGGACTCCGGCGTGCTGCATCGGGCCGGAGATAAATGGCACTGGTCCAGTGAGACTTATCCCGCCGATGAGATCAGTATCCGCCATGTCTCTTCAGAGAATTTCGTGATCGTTGACACCACGGACGTAGAGCAGGTCATCGCTGAAGTGGATTACAATTCGGCGTTTACGACGATCTACGAGGGAGCCATCTATATCAATGAGGGGGAGCAGTATCACGTCGACCGGCTGGACCATGACAGGCGCAAGGCCTACGTTCACCGGGTGAAGGTAAATTATTACACGGACGCCATCAGTTCGACACGCGTCAGGATCCTCGATGTTCTGGACAGGATAGGGGAGGACGAAAAGGAGCTTTGTGTGGAGTGGGGAGAGGTGGAAGTGCGTGAAAAGGCGGAAGGCTTCAAGAAGATCCGATTTTATACCCAGGAAAATCTGGGATATGGGGAGATAAACCTGCCCGAACAGGAGATCCACACGACCGGATTCTGGATCGCGATTCCCTACGATTACCTGTCCCATCTCGGTCAGGACAGGTATTCGCTGGTCGACGGTCTACTCGGGGTGGCTTACGCCATGCACACGGTTGCCTGCGTCATGCTGATGTGTGAATACAGGGATCTGGGACGGTCCATCGGTGACCGGTTCGCTGAGTGGTATATCAGGAGCTCTCCAGTGGGACGCGGTGTTTATAACTCTGCCAGACCGGACGAGATGCTCCGGCGGTCTCAGACGACCTCTTTTCGTCCCACCCTCTTCCTGTACGACGGCTACCCGGGTGGTGTCGGTTTCAGCGAGCTTCTCTTCGCCAAATACAGGGAACTCGTCGAGCGCTCGAATCACCTTATCAAGGGGTGTTCCTGTGAGCACGGCTGCCCTTCGTGTGTAGGACCGGTAGTCCATGGAGGTGACCGGAGCAGGGAAGTGGCGGTCGTCATCCTGGAAAAGATCATGGGAGATTTCATCTGATTATATACTACTTTGATCTTTCTTCATAGCTGACGGTCATTCTCGCTTGTCCGGGTCCTCGTCATTCCGGCTTGTCCGGAATCGATTCCCGACTCGTGT
>CAYTWO010000002.1:60912-88022 GCA_964442125.1 uncultured Gemmatimonadota bacterium | reverse complement strand
CTATTTACTCTATTTACCAAAAAATGCTGTAGTCCTTTGTCCTGAAAGGCATATATGCCAAACAGAATATAATCAGCGAAATAGGACATTTCTATTTTGGCTTGACAAAAGCGAAAATAGCACTTGACAAATTTTTAAAGTTATGGTACACTGCCTTTGCGAGAAGTTACTTTTTCCCTTTCAACCATGGAGGTGTACAATGCGCTCTTTTTTCATCTGCATCGCGCTTGTGGTTGTAGTAGTAGCTACAAGCTTTGCTGGAGTCGGTCAAGTCGACAGGAATCCAGCAATACAATCAAACGAGGTAGCGCCTGACAATTGGGCGGGTTTACTGGCACCATGGGACCTGCTATTCACCTTTGATACGGCAACAATAACAGGTGCCCCGGGTAATACTGGTGCAGAATATGACGGCACGTATTATTACAGTGCCCGATGGGCCAGTAACCTGATCCACCAGTACGACAAGGATGCCAACCTGCTGAAGGAGTTCAGCATCCCTGGCGTCCAAGGTCTACGTGACCTTGCTTTTGACGGTAGGCTAATGTATGGCGGTGCCGCGGGTGGTACGATCTGGGGGATGGATTTCATTAATGAAACCCTGGAAGAAACGATTGTAGGTAATTTCCAGTGTCGTGCCATCGCCTACAACCACAAGGATGATTTCTTCTACGTTTCAAACTGGGGAGATCCGGTTTGGATGGTCGATCGTGGAGGCAATATCCTTGGAACATTCGACCTTGTCACGACCACGAGCACCTACGGGTTCGCTTATGAAAACAGTTGCCAACCTTTCCCCGTCCTCTGGGTGCATGACCAGACTGCCGGTGGAGATGTCATCCACGAGTATGATCTTGATGCAATGGCATTCACAGGATTTAGTTACGATGTTGGGGCTGATTTCCCCGGTTCAATCGCCGGCGCGCTCTTTGTTGCAGACAACCATCCATGGTGGCCCAATACGTGGATAATTGGAGGTCTTGCTCAGGGAGATCCTGACCCCTTCTTCGTTTACGAGCTGTGCGAAAAGGATGTTGGTCAGTGGAATATCTGCATGCAGGATGTTAACTACACACCTGAGATATGGGTCGCCCTGGCGGGTGGCGGTGTGTTTCATGGTCAGGCAATCCTTGAAGGCAGTCCTTCATTCCCGGCTCCAGTCACCGGTTATATCGACCCCCCAATGGTCTATTTCACCATTGCCTACCTTGAATCGGGAGGCGTTCGGTTCTATGAAATCGACCTGAGCGACAATAGGGATGGAACGACGTGGGGTATCTGGAATGACACGGCTAAGTTCTATGACCTGCAGCATTACGCCCATTTAGATCCTTGCGGTCCCGGGGAGGCGACCGAGAGCGGTGCACCAGTCCAATAGTTTGAACGTCTGAGTGATCAGGACCATGCTGTTCTAACGAGGGGCATCGTGCTGGACACTGACGGAAAACTTGAAATTGAAGGGGGAGTCTATCTCCCCCTTCTTTCATAATGAACATGACAGGATATATTGGACGTGACGTGGGGGGCCGGGAGATCCACCTGAGAATACAGGGTCGAATTTAAAAGTAAATCTCACAATGTATGATATAAGGGGCTGACCTATCCCCCTCCAGCAGGGCTTTGCTAGTTATCCCTCTTCAGTTCCTCCAATTCGTCCTTTAGGGCCTTCATTTCCTCCTTGAGTTTTGCAATTTCCTCCTTGATATCTGTCTGGATTTCGATTCGGATGTCCTTGAGCCCCTCCAATTCATCACCGAGGTCTATCATTCCCAGGTGCCTTTCGATCGACGAAAATCCGGGAGACTCTCCTACCGTCACCTCGAAGGATTTCTTCTTCTTGTTCCGGAGGACAGTGATCTCCACCTCATCCCCTTCATCCTTTTCCCTGATAACTGATTTCAGGGAGCCAGTATCATCGATCTCGTCGTCGTCGACCTTTATTATAATGTCGCCCCCACGGATCCCGGCCTCAAAGGCGGGGCCGTCTTCTTCGGCTTCGAGCACCAGGGCGCCTTCATCCTTCTTAAGACCGAATGCCTCGGCCAGCTGCGGGTTCAGGTCCTGAATCTTTACGCCAATATATCCTCCCGACTGAAGCTGGAACGAATCGGAAAGGGGCTCAAATCCCCTGTGTTCATGGATATTGGGCCACCCCTCTCTCGACATCTCCAGGTGATATTCCTCGGGTCTTTCACCGATTTCAACGTCGAGTTCCACTTCCTGGTCATCACGGGTGAGCGTTAGCTTGACTTCGTCTCCAGGTTCGCTCTCCCTGACAAGGCCGACGAACTGTTCCACTTCCTCTATTTCCTCGTCGTTGTACTTTTTGAGGACATCTCCGGCTTTCAAACCGCCCTTCTCGGCCGGAGTGTCATCGAAGACCTCGTTGACAAGGACACCCTGGGCAGTTTTGAGTCCGGTAGCCTCCATGATCTCTTCACTGATGTTCTGGATAGAAATACCCAGCCAACTCGATCCCTTGGCAGATCCTTTGTGCCCCGTTTCAGGTCTGGCTGCCAGATGGCTGTGGGATGCGAAAAGGAGCCCCAGGACGATGGCAGGGACAATAAACTGGAAAATAAACCGACGAAACAATGACATTGCCTCCTCCTTGACTGTTGGTTTTCTGACCTGGCGTAACGTTTTCGGTCCAATGATCGCCTATTATACAGAGAGACCGATGAAAGGGTTCCACAAAACATGATCGGATTCGATAACGGAAAACGTAAATGAGATCCCTGAAGGATAGTGAAGTAGACATGGGGACCTGTCGGTTTGTGTGGGACCGGAAGGATGGTTGGATTAGGGGTTTTCAATAAGGTGCTTTTTATTGGGAAATGTCAGTCTATTGAAGGTAACCTAGAGCCGTGAGCTTGGCGCGGAGCGACGGATCGGGTGCAAAATCCTCTTCGACCTTTATGTGAGTCCGAGTTTCGGCCAACCAATTCTCAAGACGTAACCGGCATTGCCGGACAACCTCCTTATCTGTCTCGACACGATTGATTGTTTCACCCGGGTCTGAATCGAGGTGGTAGAGTTCCTCTCGTCCACAGGAAGCCCGGATGTACTTATAGGAATCGATGTAGATGACCCGTTGCGTACATGTCAAATAGCAATCCAGATGTTCCGTCAAGATGCGGTCACTAGCGCTCGATGTATCTTCGAAGGAGGATGTATTTTCTAAACGAGCGGCTATCTTCGGATAGACTTCGGAGATGACCTCGTGAGCCTCCTGGTCAAGGGCTAGAGACGGAGGGCGATAGACATTGTCGGGGAGCGGTAAATCCAGAGACGATAATATCACAGCCATCAGGTCTACTAATTGGATGGATTCATCGATGACCTCTCCGGACCGGACACCTCCTGGAAACTTGATTATCAGGGGGATTTGGAGGAGCTGTTCGAACAGGGGCCTTCCATGGCCGAATCGGTTGTGCTCTCCCAGGATCTCCCCGTGGTCGGAAGTGATTATGATCAGGGTATTATCGTATATCTTCACTTCTTTCAGGTAATCGATTACCGCGCCGAGGTAGTAATCCATGTAAGAGATTTCCCCGTCGTATTGGCTGATCTGATAACGGATGAACTTCGGATCGTAGTCGAATGTCCCGGTCAGGATATTCATCTTACTCGTCAAAGAAGAGGGTGGGCGGACCATTCCCAGCGTGTCGGTCTCGAACAGTCGATTAAAAGGTGGCGGGGGGTCATAGGGAGAATGTGGGTCGAAATAGTTCAGGAAAAGGAAGAAGGGCCGTTCATCCCCCCTATTCAGCCATCTCACCGCGTACTGGCTTACATGATCAGCTCGCCTCTGGTTGCTAGATGGAAACAGTAGGCGCAATGATATTCCCATCAGCTGGCTGAACTTCCGGACCGGATAGAGCTGGATCCATTCGGACCGCAGGAGGAAGTCATCCCAGGGAAAATGGTCGTTATATACTTCGAATCCCTGGGCTACACCGAACGTCGAGGAGAGGAACGGCCCTCCGATGATGGCTCCGGTCCGGTAGCCGTGAGCGCTAAGGGTCTCGGCCAACGTCTGATGGTCGCTATGCAGAGGGTGGATGCCGAATTTTTCTGAAGCTCTTTGATCTGTCGATTGGGCGGCAAATCGATGGGCCCCGTGTTCATATGGGTAGAGGCCGGTGAATAGGGAAGAGTGAGACGGTAGCGTCCATCCCGAGGTAGAGAAGGCATTCGTATAGATAACACCGTCTCTGGCCAGCCGATCGATATTGGGAGTGGTGTTCAGTGGATACCCATAACTGGAGAGGTGATCTCTACGAGTGGTATCGAGCGTGATGATGATGACGTTTGGGAGTAAACCATTCCGACCGGTCGACCGCCAGGGAGAGTTTCTGGATAGGGATGGGATGATTGTCCAGAGGGTATGTCCCAGGGTAACGATCAGGATCAGGGCGAATATCGCCATTGTGAAACGAGCACCAAACCGGGTTTCATTGATTCGCCGTCTCTTGAACCACCGCTGTGGTCCCCATCGATAGGTATGATGAATAGGAAGATGGAGCAGCCAGCCGATTATCAGGATAGAGGCGATAAGGAGGACGATGGCCGGAGAGCGGATAAATGGGCGGAGAATGATTATTTGAGAAGGTCGGGACAGAAATCCGATCACGAGGAGAAATCCGATGCCCAGGGCTATATAATGGGCGAACAGGTTGTCCCTGTCATCTCTGAAGAGAATACGGATCGATCTGACCAATAGAGCGGCAAGGAGCCCTGCCAGACCTCCGATCCCTGTATAGAGAAGGGCCATTATCAGGAGGAACCGGATGGGAATCTGACCGGTACTGCTAAGGCTAATTCGCAGGAAGTCACCGATTCCGACCAGAAGCCCTAGCAATCCCCAGGCCAGAGAGCCGGACTGTATGTGATTTCTCAGGATCGTCATGTCGAGTCGATGGAACACCTTGAATCGATCACGGCTCAATCACCGTGGCGTCAGATAAAGAATGTCGTTAAGAGGGAGGCTGTCGATAAATTTCCTAAAGTAACTAATTGTTAGGATTAGACTTATATTGTATGATTGATTATTCTAACCCCATTCTAACACAAAATAAGAGTAGTTGTCAAGGGAAGCAAATTTTCAGGTCTTCCTGTTTTGTGTAGGGCTGCTCAAAAGAGAAAATACAAGGCTCAAACCTTGTATTTTCCATATTTGCCGCTCAGATTCCCTCCGAATCACACCCTCGACTTTTAAGGGGACACGAATCATTATCTCTGAGTAATACCTTTTACCTAATTTGAGCGATTCTGCTGCAGTTTCCACATACTGAAACAGTTCGACATCTTCGGGGGAGATGGCGCCTTCCAGGACAAGTTCATCAAAAGTGATGATACGTTCCCAGTATTCCTTCCCGCATATTACCACCGTACTCTCTATGCCCATCTGGTGCTGGATCAATTCCGGTTTGAGGAGCTCGAGCTGCAGGCGAACGGGCCTGAGTTCATCCTGAAGAATAAAATCGTGATCGAGGCATGCGAGTCTGGATGTTTATCCTGTCTGAATGGATACACTATGTTGTTATTTAGTTGGCGGATCAGAAAAGACAACCTTTTTATATCACTTTCATGACATTTGACTTTCGTTCGAGTTGTGATAACTATATGGGATGTGTCTCCTGTTTTTATTAAAGATGGAAAATCGTACGAATGAGGGCGGTCCACTTGGAACATGCAAAGAGGTAAATAATGGTGAATGAAACTGGTGAAAAAATTGATCAATTATGCGTTAATACCATCCGAACGTTGTCGATGGACGCCGTCCAGGCGGCGAATTCCGGTCATCCGGGGACAGCGATGGCGATGGCACCTGTCGTATACTGCCTGTGGCAGCGATTTTTAAGGTTTGATCCGGATGATCCGATATGGCCCAACCGTGATCGCTTTGTGCTCTCCATCGGACACGCCTCGATGCTCCTCTATTCAATGCTCAATCTATGCGGTGTGAAGGCTGTGAATCCGAAGTACGAGATGCTTGGGGAATTGTCGGTTAAACTTGATGAAATCAAGCACTTCCGTAGGCTCGGCAGCAAATGCCCAGGTCATCCGGAATACCGATGGACATCCGGCGTTGAAACCACGACCGGCCCCCTGGGACAGGGTGTCGCTGTGAGCGTCGGTATGGCGCTCGGGGAACAGTGGATGGCCTCTCATTTCAACCGTCCCGGTTTCGAGTTGTTTGATTATGATGTCTACGCGTTGTGCGGGGATGGTTGTATGATGGAAGGGGTTTCCGCTGAAGCGGCCTCTTTCGCGGGTCATCTCAAGTTGTCCAACTTATGCTGGGTTTACGATAACAATAAGATCACTATCGAAGGTCACACCGACTGGGCCTTTACGGAAGACGTGGCGACAAGATTTATGGCATACGGCTGGAACGTGTTGCGCATAGGTGACGCCAATGACCTGGAAATGCTCGAGCGGGCGTTCCTTACCTTCAAGAAGACACACGATCGACCGACACTCATTATTGTCGACAGCCATATCGCTTATGGAGCGCCGAACAAACAAGACACAAGCGCGGCCCACGGCGAACCGCTGGGTGAGGAAGAGATC
The DNA here is from genome assembly GCA_964442125.1 of uncultured Gemmatimonadota bacterium. Taxonomy (GTDB): domain Bacteria; phylum Gemmatimonadota; class CAZMKB01; order CAZMKB01; family CAZNLH01; genus CAYTWO01. Next base: position 81,443 of record CAYTWO010000002.1, on the reverse strand, counting down.
CGGCTGACGAAACGGAATTACGGGTGGCCGGAGGATGCCAGCTTTTACGTACCCAAGGACGTTCTCGAGCATTTCAAGAACGGGATGGGGAAGCGTGGAAACTCATTGCGAGAGGGCTGGATGGCAAGGTTCGATGAATATCAAAATGAGTATCCGGAACTGGCCGATCATCTCTATAAAATGCAGCACCGCCAGCTTCCTGATGACTGGGACAAAGGCCTGCCAGCATTTCCAGCGGATCCCAGGGGAATAGCCGGGCGTGAGGCTTCGGGCATAGTCCTCAACGTCATAGCCCAGAACGTACCGTGGCTGATTGGCGGTTCGGCGGACCTCGCACCATCGACCAAGACCCGTCTTACATTTGAGGGTGCCGGAGATCTGACATCTGAAAACTACGGCGGGAAAAATTTCCATTTTGGCGTTCGGGAACATGCCATGACGTCTATTTTAAACGGATTATCGCATTGCAAGGTTCGACCATATGGATCAGGCTTTCTGATCTTCAGTGATTACTCCAGGCCAGCAATCAGGCTGAGTGCTCTCATGGAACTCCCTGTTATATATATTTATACGCATGACTCAATTGGTGTCGGTCAGGATGGTCCGACCCACCAACCTGTGGAGCACCTGGCCTCCCTGCGGGCTATCCCGGGTCTTGTCACGCTGCGTCCAGCGGATGCCAATGAGGTCGTTGAGGCATGGCGGGTGATTATGCAACTTCGCCATGAACCGGTAGCCCTCGTGCTCTCACGGCAGTCCCTGCCGACGATGGACCGCGAAAAGTACACATCCGCCGACGGAGTGGCAAAAGGGGCATATGTATTGGCCGATACTGATTCCGGGATCCCTGATGTCCTTCTACTGGCGAGCGGGAGCGAGGTGTGGCTGTGCATCCAGGCGTACGAGCAACTGAAGGAAGAGGGAATTAAAGCCAGGGTGGTGAGTATGCCGTCCTGGGAATTGTTCGAGCAGCAGAGCCGGGAATACCGGGACAGCGTCATCCCGCCGGCGGTGACCGCGCGCGTCTCGGTAGAATTGGCGTCCACCCTCGGGTGGGCACAATATGTCGGTTTGACCGGCCATAGCATCGGGATGAAGACATTCGGTGCCTCTGCGCCGCTTCAGGAGCTGCAGAAGAAGTTTGGATTCACCCTGGAAAAGGTGGTTCTTGCCGCCAAAGGGCAACTGGGGAAAGTGAACTGAGGGAGATTGTCATAGCCCCAGACGGTAGGTTCATAAGAGATGTCGAAGGTAGACGTTTCGAGTAGCCTTCGACAAACCGAATTGGAGCAGACAGTCAGTCTTTCGCCTGTCTGCAGCCCAATTCGGTTGTAAGCATTCGAGAAGATAATAGACTAATAGGTGGGTATAGACAGAGAATAAGGAGAAAAAAGCCATGAATTCTATATTAGCGTTGAATGAATACGGTCAGTCCGTCTGGCTCGATTACATTCGTCGTGGTCTGATCACCGGAGGTGAGTTGAAACGCCTGGTCGAGGAGGATGGATTGACCGGGGTCACTTCCAATCCGGCCATCTTCGAGAAAGCCATTGCCGGCAGCACGGATTACGCGGACCTGCTGGAGACGTTCAGACAGCAGAAAGACTGGGATGTCGTTGCGCTTTACGAGGAGTTGGCAATCCATGATATTCGGGATGCGGCGGATGTGTTGAGGCCGGTCTACGACGGTACGAATGGCCGTGATGGTTACGTGAGCCTCGAGGTCTCACCTTACCTGGCACACGATACCGAGAGAACGATCGAGGAAGCCAGGAGGCTCTGGCAGGCTGTCGATCGCCAGAATCTGATGGTGAAGGTCCCGGCTACACCCGAGGGGATCCCTGCCATTGAACAGCTCATCAGCGAGGGGATCAATATCAACGTCACATTGTTGTTTGCCATGGAGTCCTACCTGCGTGTGGCCGAGGCATACATTTCCGGTTTGGAAAAGCTCAGTGCCGGTGGGCGCGATGTTAGTCGCGTGGCCAGCGTGGCCAGCTTTTTTATCAGCCGTATTGACAGTGCGATCGATGGAATCGTGAAAGCTCGACTCAAAACCGTTCAAGGAGGAAGTGAACGTTCCCTTCTCGAAGACATTCAGGGTAAAGTAGCTATTGCCAATGCCAGGCTGACCTACCAGCGGTACATGGAGATCTTTTCCGGTGATCGCTGGCAGGATCTTGTTCAAAAAGGTGCCCAGACACAGCGTATACTGTGGGCAAGCACCGGCACGAAGAACCCTAATTATTCCGATGTCCTATACGTCGAGGAACTCATCGGACCCGACACCATCAACACGCTTCCCCCGACCACCTATGAAGCCTTCAAGCAGCATGGGAGGCTCAGGCAGAGCCTCGAGGAAGGCGTCGAGGCAGCGGATAAGACGATGAAATCCCTGGAGCAAGTCGGAATCTCCATGAAAGAGGTAACGGATAATTTGCTCAAGGACGGCGTCCAGCTTTTTTCTGCTGCATTCGATAAGCTGTTGAACGCGCTGGATGAAAGGTGCCGGCTGGCCGAGGCTGCAAAGATCGATCGACAGACCGTTCTCCTCCCGCAGGATCTGGCGTTTCAGGTCCAAGGAGTACTCGATGACTGGCAGGTCAATGGGAAAGTGAGGAGGCTGTGGTCGCGTGATCCGTCCATCTGGACTCAGGCTGATGAGGGGAACTGGTTGGGCTGGTTGGGGATATCGGAGGTCCAGCTCGAGGACATCCAGCATCTGAAAGACATTGCCGACGAAGTGAAAGCCGGCGATTTTTCGGATGTGCTGCTGCTTGGAATGGGTGGGTCGAGCCTCTGCCCGGAAGTCCTTTCCAGTACGTTCGGGAAGGTCGATGGATTTCCAAGGCTTCACGTTCTCGATTCCACGGATCCCCTCCAGATCAAGTCCTTTGAGAACAGGCTCGATTTGGCCAGGACGCTGTACGTCGTCTCGAGCAAATCAGGGACAACGCTGGAGCCAAACATTCTAAAGGACTATTTCTTCGAACGCGTCAAGCAGGAAGTTGGCGAGGAGAACGTTGGAGACCAATTTATCGCCATTACGGACCCCGACTCTTTGCTCCAACATGTTGCACGGATAGAACGGTTCCGCCATATCTTTCACGGTGTACCGGGTATAGGCGGGCGTTATTCCGCCTTATCGGATTTCGGAATGGTACCCGCGGCAATCATGGGTCTGGATGTCCAGAAGCTTCTCGATCGTGCGGGTGAGATGGAGATTTCCTGCTCCGCGTGCCTGCCTGTCAAGGACAATCCCGGTGCCGTTCTGGGGATCCTTTTGGGGGTCTGTGCCAATAACGGCTTTGACAAGGTGACGCTGGTTACTTCTCCTGCGCTTGGAGGCTTCGGGGCCTGGTTGGAGCAGTTGCTGGCCGAGTCGACCGGAAAGAATGGTAAGGGACTCATCCCTGTCCATTCTGATTCATTGGGTCGGCCGGAGGTTTACGGTGAAGACCGTGTTTTTATCTATACCCGAATGGATTCCGCCCCGGAGACGGCACAGGATGAAGCCGTCGAGGCGCTCGAACGGGCGGGACACCCGGTTGTGACGATTCATGTCGCCGATGCATATGATCTGGGTCAGGAATTCTTCAGGTGGATGTTCGCCACGGCGGTGACCGGTTCGGTGATGGGCATAAATCCCTTCGACCAGCCGGATGTGGAGGCAAGCAAAGTGGCGACCCGGTGTGTGATGGAAGCATACGAGAAGACCGGCTCGTTTCCCGAGACCGCGCCAATCCTGGAAGAAAAGGGAATCAAGCTGTTTGCCGATTCGCGGAACGCATCTTCCCTGAAAGATAAGGCGGGGGATGCCCCGACGCTCACCTGTTACCTCAAAGCGCACCTGGATCGTGTTGAAGATGGTGATTATTTCGCTCTACTGGCATATCTCGAGAACAATCCCGACTACTTCCCTCAACTCCAGGACATCCGGCTGGCCATTCGAGACGCGAGACGTGTCGCCACCTGTCTGGGTTTTGGCCCGCGCTTTCTGCACTCAACCGGTCAAGCCTATAAAGGCGGACCGAATTCAGGGGTATTCCTGCAAATCACGTGCGACGACGCACTCGACTTGCCGGTTCCCGGAAAGGCGTTCACGTTCGGTGTCGTGAAGACGGCCCAGGCGCAGGGTGATCTTCAGGTATTGGCCGAACGTGGCCGACGCGTGCTCAGGACCCATCTGGGATCGGATGTGCAATCGGGATTGGTGACCCTGCAGGATGCGATTCGCCAGGCTCTACAGTAAGGATTTAACATGATTCAAATTAGGTTAAATTTAATTCGGAGACATATCTCTCATCGGATGACCGATAGTACTGTGAACCCGGGTCGGGGTTTTGATCACCCAGGGCATCCGGGTAGATTTGACAATCAATTACGGAAAGGGGTATACAATGCAGATCGGCATGATTGGAATGGGAAGGATGGGGGCGAACATGACACGGCGCCTGTTGAGCGGAGGTCATCAATGCGTTGTCTATAACCGACATCCGGAAAAGGTAATCCAGTTGGTCAGCGAAGGAGCGAAAGGAGCCTCCTCACTGGATGAACTGGTCGGGATGTTGAGTGCTCCGAGATCCGTCTGGATCATGCTGCCCGCTGGTGACCCGACGGAGCAGACGATCATGTTACTGGCGGAACTAATGGATCGGGGAGATATAGTCATCGATGGAGGCAACTCCTATTTTAAAGACGACGTGCGCCGGGCAAAAGAGTTGAAGCAGAAGGGTATCCGTTACGTGGACGTGGGGACGAGCGGGGGAATCTGGGGATTGGAACGCGGCTATTGCTTGATGATCGGTGGAGACGATAATACAGTGAAGCACCTCGATCCCATCTTCAAAACGCTTGCCCCGGGACGGGGTGAAATTTCACAGACAGCTGGACGCGAGTTGAAGGAGGGAGAAGCCGAGGAGGGTTTCCTGCACTGTGGTCCCCCCGGCGCCGGCCATTTCGTGAAGATGGTTCACAACGGCATCGAGTATGGCCTGATGCAGGCTTATGCTGAGGGATTCGACATTCTGAGAAACGCCGGCTCCGATAATTTGCCTGAAGATTATCGGTTCGATCTGAAACTCGAGGATATTGCCGAAGTATGGCGCCGTGGGAGCGTTGTGGGTTCATGGCTTCTTGATCTAATATCTACCGCGTTACTTGATGACCCCGGACTGTCGGGTTATTCGGGAGATGTTGAGGACTCTGGAGAAGGCCGATGGACGGTCATGACGGCGATCGAAGAGGCCATCCCGGCCGACGTGATATCCGCCGCTCTGTACACGCGCTTCCGATCCAGGCAGGAGCATACGTTTGCCGAGAAACTGCTTTCAGCTATGCGAAAACAATTCGGGGGTCACGTGGAACCTCCCTCGAGGGGATGATATCGCTCAACTTAGGCTCTAGTGTCCTGTCATGCAACAACTGACGCATCTTACTTGTCCTTTTATCTGCCTGCGGCGTTGCTCCTTCAGTCACATAGCTCTGCTATGCTCGCTCAGTCGAGTCTTGCAGGCAGACAAAATTACTTCGCAATCTTGCGCCACTTCTTACATGACAGAACACTAGTACTATCCGGTATCCGGGAGGTGAGAAATGGAACAGGGTGATGAAAAAGATCGCGTCAATGGACCTCCAAAGGAGATAGTAGATCCCTGCGTGATGGTCATTTTCGGAGCGTCCGGTGATTTGAACAAGCGAAAGCTCATTCCCGCCCTACACAACCTGTACCAAAGCGGCTTGCTCCCCGGCGAATTTGCGGTCCTCGGTTTTGCGCGACGCGAAATGAGTTCAGAGGACTTCGGGGAAAAGATCAAAAAGGATTTACACGAGTATGCTACGGGCTCCGTCGAACCTTCTTTCTGTGGGTGGCTTGAGAAACGGCTCTACTACTTCTCCGGGGACTTCAAGGATGCTGATGCCTTCCAGGGATTGAAGAGCCGCCTCGAAGAGATCGACAAGACACATCGAACAGGCGGAAATTATTTCTATTACCTCGCCACAGCACCTGATTTCTTTGACGAAATTGTATCTCAGCTTGGAAAGGCCGGAATGGCACGCGAGGGAGACAATCGGTGGAGGCGGGTCATTATCGAAAAGCCTTTCGGTCGGGACCTCGATTCCGCCCGTGCCCTGAATCATAAGGTCAGAAAGGTCCTTAGTGAACGGCAGATTTACCGGATCGACCACTACCTTGGTAAGGAGACCGTTCAGAACATATTGGTCTTCCGCTTCGCGAACAGCATCTTCGAACCCATCTGGAACCGTCGGTATGTAGACCACGTGCAGGTCACGGTCGCAGAGGATATTGGTGTGGAGGAACGAGGTGGGTATTATGACAAAGCCGGTACCCTGAGGGATATGGTCCCCAACCACATCTTTCAGCTGATTACGCTGACTGCGATGGAGCCGCCGATCTCTTTTGAAGCCAATGCGGTTCGGGATGAACAGGCCAAAATCCTGCATGCCATTCAGCCGATATCCCCGGAAGACGTTCTCGAGCAGGTGGTAAGGGGACAGTATGCCGAAGGGACAATCGAAGGAAAGCGTGTGCCGGGTTATCGTTCTGAGCCGAATGTATCCCATGAATCTGTCACTGAGACGTTTGTTGCGATGAAACTAAACATCGACAACTGGCGATGGGCGGGTGTTCCATTCTATCTTCGGACGGGGAAACGTATGCCCTGTCGAGGGACCGAAATCGTGATTCAGTTCAAGAGTGCCCCCTTTATCCTGTTCCAGAAGACCCCGGTAGAGCACTTACAGTCGAATCTCCTGGTGATTCGGATCCAGCCTGAGGAGGGAATCTCACTGAGGTTCGGTGCCAAGGTTCCCGGTCCGATCGTCGAGTTGGGATCGGTCGATATGGACTTTCAGTACAAGGATTATTTCGGCAGCACACCCAGCACGGGATACGAGAGACTTTTGTATGACTGCATGCTGGGAGATGCTACTCTTTTCCGGCGAGAGGACATGATTGAAGCCGGATGGCACATTGTCGAGCCGATTCTCGACGTATGGAAGGCGTTGCCGCCCCGAGAGTTCCCGAATTACCCGGCGGGGACCTGGGGTCCGAAAGAGGCGGATGATTTAATCACCGAGGACGGGTTCAAATGGAGGAGGTGTGGTTCATGATCCTCTCTGGAGATATCGGAGGAACAAACACGAGGCTGGGCTTGTTTCGTCTGACCGGGGAACGGTTACAGCCCTTCGTTCAGCAGACATATCCAAGTCCCCGGTACTCCGGTCTAACCGAAATCGTCAGGGAATTTCTCGCGGAAAACAAAGCCGCGATAGACTGCGCCTGTTTCGGTGTTGCCTGTCCAGTGCGTGACGGAAGGTGTGTGATGCCGAATCTCTCGTGGGTGGTCGATTCATCGAGGCTTTCCAGCGAGTTAAGCATCGAGCGCGTCGAAATCATGAACGACCTCGAGGCGAATGCCCATGGGATCTCTGTGCTCGAACCCGGTGATTTTAGAGTTATCAACGAGGGAAAGAGAGAGCCTGATGGAAACCGAGCCCTCCTCTCGGCCGGAACGGGATTCGGAGTGGCTGGACTTGCCCGGTATGGAGGTCAATATCTACCGTTTTCTTCGGAAGGGGGTCATACCGACTTCGCCTCGAGGAACCGACTGGAAGCCGATCTGCTCTTCTACCTGCTGGAGCATTATCCACACGTCAGCTACGAGCGCGTGATCTCCGGCCCTGGACTCTACAACATCTACCAATTCCTTCGGGATACAGAACGGGCTGAAGAGCCTGACTGGCTGGGCGAATCGATCTCTCAAGGAGACCCGCCGGCTGTCATCACGCGGGCGGCGTTAGACGGGAGATCTGAGCTCTGCGATCATACCCTGGACCTGTTTGTATCCATCTTCGGCGCGAAAGCGGGGAATGTGGCTTTAGAATTCATGGCCACAGGGGGTCTGTTTATCGGTGGCGGCATCGCGCCAAAGATCATCGAGAAATTGGAAGAATCCACGTTCATGGACGCGTTTGTGGCGAAAGGACGCATGGAATCTCTCCTCAAATTAATCCCCATCCGCGTGATTATGAACGACAAGACCGCACTTCTGGGTGCTGCCAGATACGCTGCAATGAGGTTTTCGGGGAAATAGAGTTTGAAAAAATTATATGATCGCTGTGTGATAGGAGAATATAGGGTGCATGAAGTAAAAGCAGACATTCGAGTCGTCGAGGATGCTGGTGAGCTCAGACGAATGGCGGCACAAGAATTCCTGGATCGTGCTGGGGAGGCAGTCATTCAAAATAATACCTTTACGGTTGCTCTGTCAGGAGGCTCGACACCCAGGGGACTTTATTCCTTGCTTGCAAACCCATCTGCTCCCTTCCTTGAACGCGTACCGTGGGAAAGTACTCACTTTTTCTGGGGAGATGAACGTCATGTTCCACCCGAACACCCCGATAGCAACTATCGCATGGCATATGAGACGCTGCTGTCGAAGGTGCCTGTTCCCCCTGAAAACGTCCACCGTATCCGGGCGGAGAATCCGGATCCGGTCAGGGTTGCGGAGAACTATGAGGCAGAATTACAGGAGTTTTTCCGATACGGTGATAGTGAATGGCCGCGTTTTGACCTCGTCCTGCTGGGAATGGGTGCGGATGGGCACACGGCCTCCCTCTTTCCAGGAACAGAAATTCTATTCGAGGAGAAACTCGCGGTCTCTGCCCAATGGATTGAAACTTACAATGCCCACCGGATCAGCCTGACCCCTCCCGTACTGAACCATGCTTCAGGGGTCATTTTTCTCGTCAGCGGTGGTGAAAAGGCAGGTACCCTTAGAACTGTATTTGGAGGAGAATATCGGCCGGAAAAATTGCCTGTGCAGCTGATCCGTCCCAGGAGTGGAAAAGTATTGTGGATCATGGATCGGGCGGCTTCAAGTCTGCTGCCGGGGCGACCGGTTTGTTAATAAGGTCTGCATCATCATCGCGGAGGAAATCTGATATGGTCTACCAACCCATTGAAAATTATGGAATTGTCGGTAATATGCATACTATCGCCCTGGTGGGAATTGATGGATCGATCGACTGGTTTTGTTACCCGCATTTCGATTCTCCGAGTATTTTCGGATCGATTCTCGATGACGAGAAGGGCGGACATTTCCGGATTGCTCCTTCAACCGATGACATAAAGCATAAACAGTTTTACTGGCCTGATACGAACGTCCTGGTTACCCGTTTTTTATCCCCGGATGGGGTTGGAGAGATCATTGATTACATGCCCGTCGGGACCGCCTGGAATCGTCACGAATTCCACCGCCTGATTCGCAGAGTACGCGTACTGCGTGGATCAATGACCTTTCGGATGGCGTGTTTCCCCGCCTTCGACTACGGACGCACCATACACAGGACTACGATTTCTGAAAATGGCGCCGCGTTTCATTCACCTCAATGTCATCTGGGACTGCTCGGCAAGATTCCGTTCAAAGCGGAGGGAAACGGAGCTACGGCTGAATTCGCCCTGAACGAGGGTCAATCCAGCATCTTTGCTCTCTACGAAATGGAATCCGAAGACGACATCCGGGAGCCGGTCATGGAAGCCGAAGAGTCAGAACTCTTTCAGAAGACGGTCATATATTGGCGGACCTGGCTCTCTCAATGTACTTACGGGGGACGATGGCGTGAAGCGGTCAATCGATCGGCACTGGTCCTGAAACTCCTCACCTTCGAACCCACCGGGGCCATTGTGGCCGCTCCCACGTGCAGCCTTCCGGAAACCCCGGGAGGTAGTCGCAACTGGGACTATCGGTACACCTGGATAAGGGATGCCGCGTTTACGCTTTACGGGCTGCTGCGCATCGGGTTCACGCAGGAAGCAGCCACGTTCATGAACTGGCTCGATGCCCGTTGTCATGAACTGAACCCGGATGGATCTTTGCAAGTCATGTACGGAATCGACGGCCGGCACACCTTGACCGAGGAAATACTGGATCATCTCGATGGGTACAGGGGATCGCGTCCAGTCCGGGTGGGCAACGAGGCCTATAACCAGGTCCAACTCGACATCTATGGAGAGTTGATGGATTCAGTCTATCTGTTCAACAAATACGGGGAACCGATTTCCTATGAACTCTGGACCCATCTTCGCCGTTTGATCAACTGGGTTTGTGACCACTGGCAAGATAAGGACTATGGAATCTGGGAAATTCGGAAAAATAAACAGCATTTCGTCTATTCAAAGTTGATGTGCTGGGTGGCCCTGGACAGGGGGTTGCGACTTGCGTACAAGCGGTCGTTCCCTACCGACCACGTTCGATGGCTCAAAATACGAGATGAGATCTATGAAGACATCATGAGTCGGGGATGGAATGCCAAACGCCGAGCCTTCGAGCAATATTACGGAAGCGAGACGCTCGATGCGTCGAACCTGATCATGCCCCTGGTCTTTTTTGTGTCACCCACGGATCCTCGAATGATCCAGACCCTCGAGGCGATCAACCGGCCACCGGATAAAGGAGGACTGGTCTCTAACAGCCTGGTCTACAGGTATAATGTCAACCGAACCACTGACGGGTTGTTTGGAGAAGAAGGAACCTTCAGCATCTGTACCTTCTGGCTCGTTGAAGCCCTGACTCGTGCCGGTCGATCCGATCCTGGCAAGTTGGAGCAAGCCCGTTTGATATTCGAGCAGGTGCTGGGCTATGCCAACCACCTGGGACTCTATGCGGAGGAAATCGGGCCGAGTGGAGAGGCTCTCGGGAATTTCCCCCAGGCTTTCACCCACCTGTCCCTCATCAGCGCAGCCTTCAACCTCGACCGGGTTCTGGGGGCCGGATACTAGCCCCACCGATGGTTTGGGGTCATTTATTCTCTTCTTTGCTGAACGGGAATCATTGTGCTTCCCGCAAAACTGGACAGAGAGTTAAGGTGCATTCAGAGTTTGCAGGGGAGTGAATGTCCGGGGCGTCGGGGCCGGTAAGTTGACCAGCTGGCCGCCTCGTTCTGGTTGACCGGGCAGGTGGTGGTTTGCATCGGACCATCCTGATCGGGACACAGGGGATCGGTGGTTGAGAGCGGGAGGATGGGGGATGAGATCGAACGAGTTATTCAAGATCGATGCCAGGGTCAAGAAAGAGCTCAAAAGAGAAAATACAAGGCCCAGGCCTTGTATTTTCCATATTTGCCGCCCAGTTTCCATCCGAATCACACCCTTGACTTTTCTAAGGACACTAATCATTATCTTTGAGTAATACCTTTTACCTGTCCCCCGTCAGGAAGGTTATTCATTAACCGGCAATGTCCTCCTGGAGAATTGAAACTTGACACACATAATATCCGGCGCATTTGTCTTGAGCTTGCTGCACGCGATGATCCCGAATCACTGGATCCCGCTCGTGGCAATCGGGAGGGGGGAACACTGGTCCAGGGGAGAGACCCTCATCGTTACGGTCATTGCCGGTGGGGCGCATATCGCGGGTACGATTATCGTTGGAATCATCATTGGTTTAATTGGCATCCGTATCACTTCATCGTACCAGTTTATCATGGAAATTGCCTCCCCGGTCGTTCTTGTCTTACTCGGTCTTGTATTTATCTGGATAGATCTCAAGGGTGGGCATCATCACCACGGAGACATGGAGATCCAGGGTTCGAGCAAGAGGTCGAAGGTGGCGATCATAACCTCTCTCTCATCGGCGATGTTCCTATCTCCCTGTCTGGAGATCGAAGCCTACTACTTTGCCGCGGGGACATTTGGGTGGTCGGCTATATTAGGAATCTCGGTGATCTACCTCGTTATTACCCTGGGCTGCATGTTGATACTCGTTTACCTGGGACTTCGTGGGCTCGAGAGGTTGCGGTGGACATACCTGGAACATCATGAGAAGCAGGTCACTGGGATTGTCCTTATCGCACTCGGTCTGATAGCATATCTGGTGAAGTCGTACTGATACCGTCCTGAAAATGTCACAAAAGTGTGACATCTCGAAAAAACAAGGCATAAACCTTGTTTTTTTCTTTCCATGCCACTATTTTACTCAGCGGTTTTCAAAAAGTGGTGTTGAAACGAACTCCCGATGATGTTTACACGATATCGTACCTGAAAAGAAATCGTTTTGCATGGCTAGTGAACTCGTAACAGTTGTCCTGGGGCAATTTGTTGGGCCGGTCCGTCGGGTTGACATGGATTGGATCTATAACAAATCCCAATGGCTTGCCGGTCATCTCTTCAGGAATTACCGGGAGGATTTTTTTATACCTCCGGTCCTCCGGAGAGAGAGGGGTGAAATTTTCGGTCTCCTGAAGCGGCCCGACACGAGTTATCGCGTCTGCACCATTATCAATGAGGAGCTCTATCCCGGATCGGTCCGATTCGCAATTGTGAGGGATGCCCTGGACCTGCCCGGTGAGAACAGAACCGAGAGTGTCTTGATCAGTCATGCGGGAGAGAAGGCGAGGCAGTTGCTAGGGAAAGCGAGGTCTGCCGGATGGTGTTACGTTTTTGATCTTGGGGAGGAAGTAGAATTCAACACGGTTCTAACCGAGATGGCCTCCCTCGTCCACATCTTCAGAAACATGTGGAGCGATCACCAGAACAAGGTGATCAGACTTTACAGGGAGCTTGGAAGGCAGAAAGCCGTGGCGGAGCGGCTCGAGATCACACAGCAGGCGGTTTCGGATATCCTTAAGCGCGCGCACTGGAAGGAGATAAAACGGGCCGAGAAGATGATTGACGGGGTATTGAAGGGGATTTAGAAGACCCGCTTGACAGGTTGGACACCTCAGAGTAAACTAAGAATTCCTGTAGACGAAAGTGATGGAGTTAAAATGAAAATAGGATCCCGGTACAAAATCTCCGGTTTCGCAATGATCTTGATTATTGCCTGGACATCTCTGCTCCTTTCCGATCAAGGAGGAGTAGAAGAACACCTCCTTCCCAATGGTCTGCGCGTTCTACTCAAAGAGGTTCATACCTCGCCGATCGTCAGTGTCTGGTCCTGGTACGATGTAGGCTCGCGGAATGAGGCCCCAGGCATTACCGGGCTTGCGCACTTCCTGGAGCACATGAACTTCAAGGGGACGGAAGGGATCAGCAGGAAGGAATTGACAGGCATGATTGATGCGATGGGAGGATACTGGAACGGCTACACATGGCTCGATCAAACAACCTACTTCGAGACGCTTCCCAGCTCCGGACTGGAACTGGCCCTCAGGTTGGAAGCGGAGCGAATGCAGAGGAGCCTGTTAGATCCCCAGGAATTCGAGAAGGAACGGACCGTCGTCATTTCTGAGTTTCAGGGTGGAGAGAGCGATCCAAAGGAAGTCCTGGATATTGAGGTTACGGCTGCCGCCTTCAAAGCACACCCTTACAGCTGGCCAACGATCGGCTGGTTGAGTGATCTCGAAACGGTTACAAGGAGCGATCTCCTGAACCTGTACGGCACCTATTATATACCGAACAACTCGACAATTGTCGTAGTGGGAGATTTTGAGAGCAAATATGCGCTTGAGAAGGTGAGGGAGTATTTTATGGAGATCCCGGTCGGTCCGACACCAAGTGGACTGAGGACTCTGGAGCCGGAACAGTTCGGTGAGAGACGTGTCGTTGTCCGGAAGAGAGGTCCTGCATCCTATCTACGTGTTGCGTACCATACTCCACCTGTAAGCGATGAGGATTTCGTTCCCTTGATGGTTCTCGACGCTCTCCTTGCTGGAGGAGAGAGCACCAACCTCTGGGGTCTGGACTGGTACGAAGATGCCTCGAGGAGTTCGAGGCTTTACCGAGCGTTGATCGAAAAGGGATTAGCGTCTAGCGCGGGTGCATTGTTGATTCCTACCAAGTATCCCTGGCTCTTCTATCTCTACGCTACCGCAATGGATGGGGTCAGTCCCGATCTCCTGGAGAAAGCCACTCTGGAAGAAGTCGAAAAACTGAAAATGGAGCCCCCGGAGGGGGAGGAATTGAATCGGGCGAAAAATCAGCTCCTGGCCAGGTATGTTTACGACAGCGACAGTGTCACGGAACAGGCCCACCAGTTGGGATTCTTTGCCACCGTTTATCACTATAAATACGCCCTCGAGTTCCCTGAACTGGTCGAGGACGTGACCGCGAAAAGGGTGATGGAAGTGGCCAGAAGGTACATGACACCTGAAAACAGGACAGTCGGGTGGTTTATCCCCGATGGCGAAGAAAGGGTGTCGACGAGAGCGGACCAATCTGAGGGATTAGAGCGATCCAGCCGCATAGCTACTCTCAGGGAAGAGGGATTACACCCTTCTCCTGTCCCAGAACTCGAGAAGTACGTCATCCCGGATTTTTCTCGGATCGAACCGGTAAGGAAGGTACTGGACAACGGACTTGTGGTGACGGCCTTGCGTAACCCGATCAGCCCGTCGGTCCACCTGAAGGTGACTCTTCGAGCTGGATCCGTCACGGACCCGGAGGGAAAGGCTGGTCTCTCTGCCCTCACTTCGCGTTATCTCCTGGAGGGTGCAGGAGATCTCACCGGGGAACGGCTTGCGGAGGAGTTTGATGCCAATGGGACGGAGATCCGTGTGAATGTCAATCACGATTACACCTCCGTAGATCTAGACCTTTTGTCCAGGGAATACGAGGATGTTGTGGAGCTGGTCGCAGATGTTGTTATGAAACCTCGGTTCCCTGAAGAGGCCCTCGAGCGCTTGAAGCAGGAGATGATGACCGAGATCCTGGAAGGTGAAAAGAACGAACACACCGTTTCCCTCCAGGCAATGCGGGAGATGATCTTTCCAGACGATCACCCCTATAGGCGCAGGGTGCTGGGTTACAAGGAAGAGATAGCAGGACTCGACACAAACGACGTCGAAGCCTATCACCGGGAACACTATTATCCCGCAAATATGTCGATGGTTATAGTAGGCGATCTCGATCCCGAGAAATCCATAAAGACAGTAGTGAAGATCTTCGGTGACCTGGATGGCCCCATGGAGCCCGTCGGCTATATCCTTCCGAGCGTCGAGGGCTCGGATAAGCCGAGGGTCAGGGTCGTATCGATGGAAGAAAAATCCCAGGTCTCCCTATCGCTGGGTCATGTGGGGGTCAGGAGGGATAATCCTGATTACGCATCGATACAGCTGGTGAATAACATCCTGGGACAATTCGGACTCGGAGGTCGTCTCGGTGGAATAGTCAGGGAAGAGAAGGGTTATGCCTATTTCATTTTCAGTTCGTTCGACGGTGGAGTGGGGCAGCTTCCATTTTTTATCCTGGGAGGTGTAACACCGGAGGTTATCGAGGAGACGGTCGAAATCGTTGTCGGGGAGGTCAGGAAAATGGCCAGAGACGGGCCTACTGCGGAGGAGCTGGAAAAATCGAAACGCAACATCCTCGGTTCGCTTGCCCTGGAACTCGAAGAAAATAAGGGAATCGCCGACATCCTGGGTGAAATCGAGTTTTACTCGCTGGGGTCCTCCTACCTCGAGGAATTCTCCAGGGAAATCTCCGACGCGACACTGGAGGACGTTCAACGCGCTGCCAGGGAGTACCTTGACCCGGACGGTTATTCGATGGGGCTTGCGGGGCCGATCGACGAGGATTTGAAGGTCCTCAAGCTCGAGGAAAAGTAAAAGGACTGGAGAGACACAAAGGCATGATATTCAATCTGAACGGTAAACTGGTGAGAGAGGAAGAAGCCAAGGTCTCGGTTCTCGACAGGGGGTTTCTTTATGGAGACGGTATCTATGAAACGGTGCTGATCAGAAACGGTAGACCGTTCCTCCTCGGTAGACACCTGGAAAGGCTCAGGAGTTCCGCGGCCATCATTCGGGTCGATGTGCCATGGGAGGACGGGAAGTTCGTGACAGAGATCGATCGCCTGCTGGAGGCTAACGGAAGGACCGACGCCGCTCTGAGGATCAACATATCAAGGGGTGTCGGTGATTGGAGGCTCAGTGTAGAAAGGGCTTCGAATCCTACATTTCTTTTTTCTCTATTTCCCATCCCCGATTACCAGCAGGACACATATACCAGGGGGTGGGAAGTCATCATATCGCGAGAGTTTGTTACCATGGATCCCATAATCCCTGCACTGGCAAAGACAACCAACAGGTTGAGCCTGATCCTGGCCAAGAGTGAGGCCGAACAAAGGGGAGGGAAAGAGGCGATCCTTTTGAACATGCAGGGATACCTGACGGAGGGAACTTCCAGCAATGTCTTTTTCGTAAAGGATGGGGTGGTCTGCACACCGTCACTGGAGAGCGGTATCCTTGACGGGATAACGAGGAGCGTTGTCATGGAGATCCTGGAAGAAGAGGGTGTGGGGGTTGAGGAAATGGTCTATCGACCGGACGATCTCAAGAACGCGGATGAGGCCTTTTTGACGTTCACTACAGCCGGTGTAGTACCGATTTACAGTGTTGACGGGGGTGTAATGGGGACGGGGGAAGCAGGCAGAGTGACAACGATGGTCATTGATAAGTACAATAGCGAAGTAGAAAGAGGTACCACCTCTGCCCCCGATGATATCGGGAGCAGGTAATGGAGGTCAGGGATCTCCATCGGTGGGAAGTCGAGTTCGAGGAGGCCAGGGAGATACAGCAGGCACTCAGGGAGAAGTTGGTCCTTACCCCTGCACCCATAACGGCCAGGTTCGTCGCGGGAGCGGATGTCTCCTACTGTAAAGAGAACAAGAAGATCCTGGTCGCTGCGGTGGTCCTGATGCAACTCCCCGGGCTTTCCGTAGTCGAGGAAGCCGTTTCCTATAGAAAAGTCGATTTTCCCTATGTACCGGGTTATTTGAGCTTTCGTGAGGCACCTCCGTTGATCGCGGCATTTCGCAAACTGGTTGCCAGACCTGATGTTATCCTCTTCGACGGGCAGGGGATAGCGCATCCAAGAGGGCTTGGTCTTGCTTCTCACATGGGGGTGATCCTCGGTATCCCTTCCCTGGGCTGTGCCAAGAAAAGGCTGGTCGGTGATCATGACGTAATAGGTAATGAAACCGGTTCCCGGGCACCACTTATCTTCGAAGGCAACGAGGTCGGTTCGGTCTTGCGAACGAAGAACGGAGTCAAGCCGGTCTACGTGTCCCCGGGTCACATGATCGACACGGAGAATGCTGTAGATATTGTTCTCAGATGCCTCACGAGCTACAGGCTACCTGAGCCGGTCCGGCTGGCCCATCTGCTGACCAGAAAAGCGAGGGATGAAGAGGGAGGTGTGGTGGCATGAGCCTGTGGAAGAAAGAGGGGGGCGCGAAGGATAAGACCAGTTACGCCGCACTGAGACGAAAAATGGTGGATAAACAGATCGTCAAGCGCGGTGTAAAAGACCCACTCGTCCTCTCTGCGATGCGAAGTGTTCCCCGTCATGAGTTCGTACCGGAAAGCCAGCAGAGACAAGCCTACGAGGACCATCCTCTCCCGATCGGGGAGGATCAGACTATTTCTCAGCCCTATATCGTAGCCTTGATGACGGAGTTGCTGGGACTCAAAGGGGCTGAAAGGGTCCTGGAGGTTGGGACTGGTTCGGGTTATCAGGCGGCTGTCCTGGCGGAAATCGTCCAGGAGGTTTATACTATCGAGATCCTGGAATCGCTTATGGAGGGTGCGAAGGGACAATTCAGGCGTCTTTATTACAAGAATATTCATGTCAAGCATGGTGACGCCTATGCTGGCTGGCTGGAAGAGGCCCCGTTCGACGGCATCATTGTCACCGCGGCCTCAAAAAAGATCCCGAAACCACTTGTCGATCAACTGGTTTCAGGGGGGAGACTGGTCATGCCGGTTGGAGATTTTCATCAGGAGCTGGTTGTCCTCACCAACAAGGAGGGTGTCGAGAAGAAGCGGGTGATCCCTGTGCGGTTTGTGCCAATGACGGGTCAGATTCAGAGAAATGAAGACATCGACGATAACGAGGGATAAAAGATGAAGAGTGACCTTGATAAACTGATGGAAGAGAAAGGGCTTGACGCTGCGATCGTGACCGGAAAGGTCCATGGCAATCCGCCGGTGAAATATCTCACAGGGATCGCCGGCGTGACGAACGCGGTGCTGGTAAAGAAACGGGGAGAGAATCCAATTTTGATACACGGTACGATGGAAAGAGAGGAGGCAGCCCTTACCGGATACGAATTGATGGACTACCAGGATTTCGGATACATGGAGATCGCAAAGAAGGGGAAGGGTCCACTCGAGACCGAAAAGGAGTTTTTCACGAGAATTTTCGGACAGCTCGATGTCAGGGGAAAGATAGGGTTTTATGGGAGGGTCGGAATGAGCCTGTTTTTCCCGTTGCTGGAGGACTTGCGGAAGGAACTCCAGGATATTGAGTGGATCCGCGAAGATGGCTCAGACCTCTTTACCCGTGCCAGGCTGACGAAGGATCGGGAAGAGGTGGAGGCCATCCGCTCCGTGGGAAGACGGACGGGAGAGGTCATCCAGGAAGTGGTGGATCTGCTGCTGTCAGCGGAGCGAAAGAATGGTGTCCTGTTAAACCTGGATAATGGCAAGCCGTTGAAAATCAAGGATATGAAGCGATTCATCGCGCTTTCACTCGCTGGAAAAGGATTACTGGAAGATGATGAGACGATCTTTTCTATCGGTTACGATACAGCTGTCCCGCACAACAGGGGAAAGGATGAGGACGAGATCGTGATCGGAGAGCCGATCATTTTCGATATTTTCCCATCCGATGCGAGGAGCGGGTACCACTATGACGTGACGAGGTCGATGGTTGTCGGCGACCCACCTGAGACATTTCTTCGACTTTACGAAGACGTCAAGGGGGCGTATGAGCTCGCCGAGGGTCTGCTGAAGGAGGGGAGCGGTGCGTGTGACATCAACAGCGCCGTCATTGAATACTTCGAACAGAAGGATCATCCAACCCTAAGAAGTGAGGGAAATTTCACGGACGGCTACATCCATTCACTAGGTCACGGGATCGGGCTCGATGTCCATGAGGATCCAAGGTTCGGACTGACACCAGCGTCCAACGACAGACTGGAGAAAGGAATGGTATTTACGGTTGAGCCGGGTCTCTATTATCCAGGCAGGTCGATGGGTGTGAGGATCGAGGATGTTTACTGGATCAATGAGGACGGCGTCGGAGAAAGAGTCGTCGATATTCCGTATACATATCACATTAGATGACCGAACGGAAGTTAGCGGATAGTAGTAAAGTTGTACAATTAAGGGGGAAAGGGAGGTCATTCCGGCTTGTCCGGAATCACGTGAGGGATGGGTAGTGGAACTGCTAACTATAACAGAGGATGAATATGAAAAAAAAGGGTGGAAGCGACCTGATGGACAAGCTGGTATCTCTTTGCAAGCGAAGGGGGTATATATTCCAATCCAGTGAAATTTACGGAGGGATCAATGCCTGCTACGACTACGGCCATCTCGGAGTGGAGCTCAAGAAGAACATAAAGGCCATGTGGTGGAGAGAGATGGTTCAGATGAGGGAGGAGATCGTCGGGGTCGACTCCAGCATCATCATGCACCCGGGGATCTGGGAGGCATCTGGTCATGTGGAGGGTTTCACCGATCCACTCGTCGATTGTAGGAAATGTAAAAACAGGTTCCGCGCGGATGAGCTCGAAGGGGATCGCTGTCCGAAATGCGGCGGCGAACTCACTGAAGCCAGGCTGTTCAACCTGATGTTCAAGACCCACATGGGGCCGGTAGAGGATCAGGCAAGCCTGATCTATCTCAGGCCGGAAACGGCTCAGGGAATCTACGTCAATTTTCTCAATATCCTCAACTCGGCAAGGCTGAAAATCCCATGCGGGATAGCGCAGGTGGGCAAAGCCTTCCGAAACGAGATTACGCCCGGGAACTTTACCTTCCGCACGCGTGAGTTCGAGCAGATGGAGATGCAGTACTTCGTCAAGCCCGAAAACGACGATGAGTGGTTCGAATACTGGAGAGATGAGAGGCTGAAATGGTATCATCACCTTGGCCTGAACAAGGATAAGTTGAGGCTGCATAAGCATAAGGAGGACGAACTGGCCCATTACGCGAAAGCAGCCTATGACATCCAGTACGAGTTCCCGTTCGGGTGGAAGGAACTGGAGGGAATCCACAATCGGACCGACTTCGACCTTTCTCGTCACAGAAAGCATTCGGGGAAGGACCTGTCCTATTTCGACCAGCAAACACAGGAGAAGTATGTTCCATATATCGTCGAAACCTCTGCCGGGCTAGATCGAACTCTCCTGACTTGTCTCGTAGATGCCTATGAGGAAGAGGAAGAAAGGGTGGTCTTGAGGTTGTCGCCCAGGATCGCCCCGGTTCAGGTAGGGATATTCCCGCTGGTGAAGAGAGATGGAATGCCAGAGGTCGGCAGGAAGATCGAGGAAATCCTCCGTCCCCATTTCCACGTCTTTTACGACGAGAAGGGTGCTGTCGGGAGGCGCTACCGTCGTCAGGATGAGGCGGGAACTCCGTTCTGCGTTACCGTTGACTCGCAGACACTCGAGGACAATTCTGTAACCCTGCGTTACCGTGATTCGATGGAACAGGAGCGGCTGGGAATCGACGCGCTTACCGCCCGGATAACCGATTTGATCGAATCTTCATAGAGCCGGACAAGC
>CAYTWO010000002.1:29242-60812 GCA_964442125.1 uncultured Gemmatimonadota bacterium | reverse complement strand
CGCGCTTACCGCCCGGATAACCGATTTGATCGAATCTTCATAGAGCCGGACAAGCAGAAATGACTACCTAACCCGTCATTATAAGCGATCAGTGGTTTACTACGGGGTGCTTAAATCGTCTTCCTGTTGAACTGTTGAAAGTTTAAATGGTGACTGTCCCTATTAAACTATTAAACAAACTATTAAAACGGAATGACAGTTAAACAAAGGACTGAGTGATGTCGCCTGTTGCATCCGGCTTTATCATCTACCTTCTTATTATCCTCGTAGTCGGTATCATCACCGTAAGGATGACCAAGACACTCCCGGACTTCCTTCTTGCCGGTCGAAGACTGGGTCCGTGGGTCGTGGCTTTTTCCGAGAGGGCCTCAGGTGAGAGCGGATGGATGCTCCTAGGACTGACGGGGCTGGCCTTCGCGACAGGTCTCGGAGACCCTTCGGGGGAAAAGCTGGAACCGGCGCTCTGGACGGCGATCGGTGGTGTGGCAGGGATCGCTGCGTCATGGTTCATCGTCGCGAAGAGGTTGAGGGGCGAGAGCGAGCGTCTTGGCGCCCTCACGCTTCCGCGCTTCCTGGAGCTCCGTTTCGGGGGAAATGATCCGACGATCCGGCTGGTCGCGACATGTATCATCACCTTCTGTTTCGCTTTCTACATAGCGGCACAATTCGACGCCGCGGGGAAATCCCTGGAGCAGACCTTCGGGTGGAATCACATTTCGGGGGTGATGATTGGGGCTGCTATTATCGTCTTCTACACGCTGATGGGGGGATTCCTGGCGGTCGCATGGACCGATTTCATTCAGGGATGGATCATGCTTGTCACGCTGGTCGTTTTGCCGTTGGTGACACTGAATCAGCTCGGCGGTATTGATGGCTTGAGTGAGAAAATTGGTGCGATCGATCCCCGGTTACTGACCCCGACTGGGGGGCGGACGGGATGGAACCTTATCGCCGGCATTCTGGGGGGATTTGGGGTAGGTTTCGGTTATTGTGGCCAGCCCCATCTCCTGGTAAGATACATGAGTATACGGTCAACAGGAGACATCAAGACATCGAGGAGAATAGCAATCGTTTGGGCCACTCTGGCTTACGGAGGGGCGGTCCTGATGGGTCTTGTCGCTCTGGCCTATTTTGGGGAGGGCTATTTCACGGACCCGGAGAAGATGATGCCGGAACTGGCCATCAGAATATTCCCAGCGTGGTTCGCCGGTATCCTGATCTGTGGTGCCCTGGCTGCAATGATGTCGACAGCGGATTCCCAGCTACTCGTAACGACCTCAGCGGTGTCGGAGGATGTATACCATCAGAGCTTCAACCGTGAGGCGAGCCAGAGACAGCTCCTTATTATCTCCAGAGTTGTAACCTTTTTTATCGGTATTGCCGCGATCTTCCTGTCCCAGCTGCCAAGGTCCATCTTCGACAAGGTTCTCTTCGCGTGGGGGGGCCTGGGAGCCGCATTCGGGCCCGCTTTGATCCTCTCTCTCAGGTGGTCAAAGACGACTAGAAAAGGGGTACTCGCGGGGATGGTCGTCGGATTTTCTACCGTTATCATCTGGGACAACTCTCCCATTTCCGGTCTCCTCTACTCACTTGTCCCCGCGTTCGTACTGGCATTTCTAACTATTATCATCGTCAGCTTAATACCTAAAAAATAAAACCCTACCTTCCCCCTGATTTCAAAACCGCTCCTGTAGGGGCAGGGCTTACCCTGTCGGGGAAGGGCGCAGCAAGCGGCGCCCCTACACTATGTGATATTATTCGCGCTTTCAAATCGATTTCTGCAATTGAAGTAAACCGCCTGTTAGCTCGTACAGGACATTCAGTCTGGCAACGAAATTATTACGAGCATGTCATCCGCAATGAAAACGAATTGAACCTTGTACAGCAGTATATAATAGAAAATCCCTTAAGGTGGGAACTCGACAGGGAAAACCCGGAGGTGAGGATGAAAATGTAGGGGAATGTCCAATGAAAACATTGACCAGTACCTCACCCAGGTATCATTATTTAACATCTCTTATAGCTTTCGCTTTTGGAGTTCCCGCTTGCTTTTCATATTCAGAACAGTCCGGATTGACAATTTAGTTTTAACGGGGAGATCTGGAGAAAGGAGCTGATACAATGGCAGTCTTGAGCGAGAGGTTAGATCTCCATACAAACGGCAATAACGACACCATCGATATTACGCCAAGGGTGGCCCGGGTGGTCGAGGAATCTGGCCTGAAGAATGGTATCGCAACCATATTTGTTCCGGGATCGACGGGTGGACTTACGACCATCGAGTACGAATCGGGGGCTATCAGCGATCTCGATGAGCTTCTGGGCAGGCTGGTGCCACGAAGTATAGAATATAAACACAACCTCAGGTGGGGCGACGGGAACGGGCATTCTCACGTCCGTGCCGCATTGATCGGACCCTCCCTGACGGTCCCGTTTAACGGTGGAAGGCTGGCGCTTGGGACGTGGCAGCAGATAATCTTCATAGATTTCGACAACAGGTCGAGACAAAGGGAGATAGTCATCCAGATCATCGGCGAGAACGAGTAAAGGAGCGGACTGATGGCGACCGGTCTGGTATATCACCGCAGGTACCAGGAACACGATACGGGCAATCACCCGGAAAATGCAGGGAGGCTCCAGGCAATTCTCTCCTGTCTCCAGGTAAGTGGACTGCTCGATCTGCTCGAGGTGATCGAGCCGGATGAGGTCGACGAAGAACTGCTGATCGAAGTGCACACCCCGCAGATGGTGAAGCGGGTGATGGAGACCAGCACTTCAGGTGGCGGCTACCTTGACTTTGACACCTACGCCTCGAGCGAGTCGTATCAGATAGCCCTCCTCGCTGCAGGAGGGGTGATCAAGGCGATCGATGGTGTCATGGAGGGAGGGATCGACAATGCCATGGCTATTGTAAGACCCCCCGGACATCACGCGACAAGAGCCTGTAGCATGGGATTCTGCCTCTTCAACAATATCGCAATAGGAGCGCGATATATCCTGAATGAGTATCCTGTCGAGAAGGTCCTGTGCGTGGATTGGGACCTGCATCACGGGAATGGCACCCAGGATATATTTTACGACTCGGCGGATGTCTTCTATGTCTCCATCCACCAGGGGAATCACTATCCAGGAACAGGTCTGAAGGGTGAAAAGGGAGCCGGCGAGGGGGTCGGTTTTACGCTGAACTGTCCCCTGCAATCGGGCACGACGGAGGAGGATTATCTGGAACATTTCAAGGTGTCGCTCGTTGGAGCGCTCGATCTGTTTTCTCCCGAATTCATCCTTATCTCGGCCGGTTTTGATGCCCACAGAGACGATCCGCTCGGTGGATTGATGGTGACAGAGGGTGGTTATAGCGAAATGACACGGCTCGTCAAGAGAGCGGCCGAGGATCACTGTGGAGGTCGGCTGGTATCCGTTCTCGAGGGCGGATATCACCCGGATGCGCTTGCTCGTTCGGTTCAAGCGCATTTGGGGGTATTGAGGGAATGACGCGGATTCCCCCCTTTGAAAAAGGGGGGCAAGGGGGGATTTGAAGAGATCATGTAAATCCCCCTCAATCCCCTTAAGAAAGGGGGAGGTAAGAATGACGAAGTACGGACAAGCCGGAGGAAGAATCGACAGAATGAGTGAAATAAGGATTGGAATAGATACGGGTGGGACGTTTACTGACTTTATCGCCATGATAGATGGTGAAATTAAGACCGATAAGGTCCCATCTACCCCTGATGACCCGGCAAGGGCAGTCATCGACGGGGTAAGCGGGCTTCTCGGTGACAGGAAAGCGCATCAGGTCATACACGGATCAACCGTCGCGACTAACGCCCTCCTCGAGAAAAAGGGTGCCAGGACAGCCCTATTCACTACCAGAGGTTTCGAGGATGTCATTGAGATAGGTAGGCAGACTCGACCGAGGATATATGATATCATGGTAGACCGAACTGATCCGCTGGTAGAGAGATCAGACAGGTTCGGGCTTTCGGAGCGGGTGGGACCTTTTGGAGAGCTGGAGGAAGCGGTGGATACGAATGTGGTAGAGATGCTCTCGAAAAAGCTTGAGGAAAAAGGGATTGAGGCCGTCGCTATATGTTTCCTGAACTCCTACACCAATCCTCACAATGAAGCGATCGTGGAAGAACTCCTGAGAAACAGGGGAGAGTGGTCGATATCTGCCTCCTTCAAGATCCTCCCGGAGTACAGGGAGTATGAGCGGTGCAGCACAACGGTCGTAAACGCTTATGTCTCTGTACTCATGTCAGACTACCTGGAACGGCTTGGGAAGGATCTCGGGATGGAAGCCCTTCGGGTTATGCAGTCCAATGGCGGGTTTATATCTGCCGGTAGAGCGGCTGCCGAGCCGGTCAGAACCATCCTTTCAGGCCCTGCAGGGGGCGTGATCGGCGCACTCGAGCTGGGCAGATTGTCGGGACATGATGAGATCATAAGTTTCGATATGGGGGGGACATCTACGGATGTCTGTCTCTGCAGGGGAGAGATCAGCACCACGACTGAGGCAGATGTGGGAGGTTATCCTGTCCGAGTGCCGGTGATGGACGTCCACACGGTTGGCGCGGGTGGCGGTTCTATAGCGTGGATCGACCGGGGCGGCGCTCTGAGGGTCGGTCCGAGGAGTGCCGGTGCCGATCCCGGACCGATATGCTATGGAATGGGAGACGACCTGACCGTTACGGACGCGCATCTTTACCTGGGCAGGCTCGAGGAGAAATGGTTCCTGGATGGTAAGGTAACCCTCGACATCGACAGGGTAGACGAGACCATGAATCGATTCGCCCGTAAGGTTGGAAAGACCCCGGTAGAGACTGCTTCCGGGATTATCGAGGTTGCAAACGTCAACATGGAGCGCGCAATTCGAGTGATATCCCTTGAACGAGGTCATGATCCGAGGGATTTCACGCTGGTCACCTTTGGCGGTGCCGGCGCCCTGCATGCCTGTGATATAGCGAGGGATCTCTCCATCAACAAGATATTGATCCCGAGTGATCCGGGTGCTCTATCTGCGAAGGGGATGCTCATGACCGATGTCGTCATGGATCATTCATCGAGTGTGTTGATGGAGTGGGAGGAGTGGTCAAAGGATAGGTCGGAAAAAATTTTCGCGCAATTGGGAACCCTGGCAGTGAGAAAGATAACGGATGAGATCGGGGGAGATGATTGCTTTCACCTGGTTCCGTCCCTCGATATGCGGTATATCGGACAAAGTTATGAACTCAATATTGGCTGGTCAGGCAACTCTAATCGAGATTTTCACCAGACCCACCGTGTCCGATATGGTTATTCGAGCCCCGATAAGCCGGTGGAGGTTGTTACGGCGAGGATCAGGGTCATCGGAGAGCTTTCTCATCCGGGCATCAGATGCGGGGAATTGTCTGGTGAAGATCCCTCTGCTGCCCGTGTTGGGGAGAAGGAGGTCGTCTTCCGGAAAGGTTCGTGGGTAACGGGTATTTACCTGAGAGAGGACCTGAGGCCGGGGAACCGTATCGAAGGTCCAGCCATCATCGTCGAATACACGGCGACATCGCTTATCCCTCCGGACTATTCAGCCGTGGTCGACGGGTACGCGAACCTCATCCTCCAGGAAGTGAGCTGAAACATGGAGTATGATCCTGTAACACTGGAAGTCTTCAGAAACCTGTTTCGTTCCGTCGCCGAGGAGATGGGGGCATCACTCATGAGAACGGCGTATTCACCAAACATCAAGGAGAGAAGGGACTATTCGTGCGCCGTGTTCGATGGTGATGGAAGAATGATCGCACAAGGAGATCACATGCCGGTCCATCTCGGTTCGATGCCGCTTTCGGTCGAACACGCCCTGGATGCGCACGATATGGAGAGTGGTGATGTGGTCGTTCTGAACGATCCTTACAGGGGTGGAACGCATCTTCCCGATATCACCATGGTCGCACCGGTCTTTTCGGATCAGTCAGGAGATGCATGCTTCTACGTGGCGAACAGGGCGCATCACGCGGATGTGGGTGGGTCGAGCCCCGGATCCATGCCACTCGCCAGCGAAATCTTTCAGGAGGGCATTATCGTCCCGCCCGTTCGAATGATCCGGAGCGGCTCTCTCGTGGATGATGTGATGAAATTGATACTTGCTAACGTCAGGACACCGGAGGAGAGGAGAGGTGACCTCACCGCACAGCTGGCCGCCTTGAAAACGGGTGAACTGAGGCTCCAGGAGCTCATCTGCCGATATGGCCTGAACAAGGTGATGGCTTACGCGGAGGGACTTCAGGAGTACACAGGGAGGGTGATGCGTAGCGTGATCGAGGAGATGCCTGATGGAAGGTATGCCTTCATGGATGTCCTCGACGACGACGGGATGGGAAACGGACCGGTAGAGATCAGGGTCGAGATAACCATCGATGGTGACCGGGCAATCGTCGATTTCACCGGGACAGACGCCCAGGTCAAGGGGAATATCAACGCGAACTTCGCTGTCACCCTGTCAGCGGTCTTCTATGTTTTCAGATGTCTCCTGCCTTATCGTATCCCTTCGAACTGTGGCTGTGTCGAGCCTATAGAGGTCATTGCCCCGGAAGGGAGTGTGATCAACGCTGCATTCCCCTCAGCCGTTGCTGCCGGAAACGTGGAGACCTCCCAGAGGATCGTGGATGTCCTCTTCGGAGCGCTTTCGAAGGCAATACCGGACCGTATTCCGGCCGCGAGCAGCGGGACCATGAACAACCTGACGATAGGCGGAGTGGCCAAAAAAGGCGGAAAGGGTTATGCTTACTACGAAACAGTCGCGGGGGGAATGGGAGCGCGACCTGGCAAGGACGGACTGGACGCGGTACATACCCACATGACCAACACGATGAACACCCCTGTTGAAGCACTGGAACGCTACTTTCCCTTTCGACTCGCTCGCTACGAGATCCTGAGGGGAACGGGAGGTCGTGGACGCTACCGAGGTGGAGATGGAATCCGGAGAGACATACGCGTGCTTTCGGATGCGACCGTTACGGTCATTTCAGACAGGCGGGTATCCTCTCCTTATGGATTGCAGGGGGGTGAGAAGGGGACGCCCGGGAAGAACGTCTTGATCAGGCAGGACGGAAGTGAAGAGGAACTACCCTCGAAGGTGCAGGTTCACCTCCGGGCAGGCGAGACACTGAGTATACGGAGTCCGGGTGGAGGTGGATACGGACATATCGAGGAATAGATGGGAAACAGTATGACCGGGAGTGACATCGGTAACTATGATCAAGACAGGGTCTTCCGCGATATCGAGTCGCTGAGTATCCCGAGAAGGACTGGCACAATGGGGGACAGGATAACGGCCGATTATCTCGTCAATGCCTTCGGTGAGACCGACATCTCGCTTGCCAGCGAGAAATTCTCCTTTTCGGCGTTTCCTAATGAGGTCGGGGTCCGTCTCTTGCCGCTGGTTGTCTGGCTGGTTGTCCTGACAGCAATGAAATTACATCACAGCGTACCCATCGTCTCTGCCCTGTTGTTTGGGGGCCTCCTTATCGCTTCTATCCCGGGGACGAGATGGAGTGGATTAGTAGAGAGACTTTACGACCTGGGGGCGCTGAAAAGAAATTCCACGAACCTGGTCGCTGTTCTGAAGCCGAAAGAGGTAAAGGGTCGACTCGTCCTCCTGGCTCACCGGGATTCGAAATCTCAAACGCTGCCGCTCTACCTCAGATTGTCGATCCACATGATGTTTTTTTTCAGTGTAGCGGGCATAGCACTCCTCTATCTGGGTTTCATGATCGCAGGGGCGACCGACTCGATAATCTATCTCTGGTTTCCCTCTCTCCTGTTAGCAATCCCCTTTTTTCTTATGATCACCAATGTCAGTAGTAATGATTCTCCGGGTGGTATCGACAACGCCTCTGGTCTCTCGATTTTACTGGAACTGGCGAGGGGAATTAAGGAAAAGGAGTTGAATGGTATTGAGGTCGTATTTCTGTTGGCGGGGGCTGAAGAAGAGGGGTTGTCAGGTGCCATCAGGTTTATACAGGGAAAGACTGCCGATTATAACCCACACAACACCTATTTCTTGAACCTCGATGGTGTAGGCGCAACCGGTGGACTGGTCCTCTCATCTCGACACAGCTTTCCCACTGTTCGAACAGGGGGTCGTCTCGAGACGATCCTGACAAAGATAGCCAAAGATGAAGGAATTGCCCTCCGCAAGGTCTATTTCCCGACGTCACCGGGTCTCGAACATATGCCTATCGCGCACAGGGGTTACAGGGCGGTTACATTGACGAGCAGCGATTTCAGCAGGGCGACGCTCTCCATTCACACCCGGGGGGACGTGGCGGAAAATGTAGATCCCGGTGTCGTTAAGGACTGTTACACACTGATCTTCAAGCTGTTACAAGAACTCGAAGAAGGGGTATCTGCCCGATGAATGCCGTTCTCCCCTTTCTGGGCGCTATGGCCCTCTACATGGGTCTACTGCTCGGTCTTTTCCTGGTACCTCTGGGACTTCCTGGAAACTGGCTGATACTTGGCATCGCCCTCCTGAAGGCATTCCTGAACGATTTCCAGGGCCTGACACTTACGTGGATTCTACTCCTTCTGGTTCTGGCTCTCATCGGCGAAGCCGTCGAATTTCTCCTCGGTCTTTACGTGGCGAAGCGGTATGGAGCCTCGAAGTGGGGTATGTTCGGGGCCTTTTTCGGGGGAGTCATGGGAGGGATAACAGGTACTCCGCTTCTCTTTCCCGGGATCGGGACCATGGTGGGAGCCTTCGTTGGTGCCTTTCTCGGCGCTTTTTCCCTCGAATATCTCTACAGGTTGAAAAGTGGGGTCAGTTACAGGGCCGGTATCGGGGCATTGATAGGTAGAATACTGGCTATCGTCTTGAAACTGGAGGTCGGGGTCGCGATGGTTCTCATCATTATTATCAAGGGGTAAGAGTCAAAATGAAAACGATCGTTGTTCAGGATGATCCATGCCCGATGCACAGCCGACTCGGTGGGATCTGGTAACGCGAGTCGATCCATGCGTCCAACGGATCATTAACTTGACAGGATGAACCGCTGACCATATATTCAACTAGAGGATAATGCTCCCCCGCGTTCGGGGGATTTTTTTTGGTCAAATTATGTCATAAACGCATACATCCCAGCATAAGGAAGCCCTATGAGCTGCACAGCAGTCGTCGGAACACAATGGGGGGATGAGGGGAAAGGGAAGATTGTCGATTACCTAACCGAGTCGGTAGATATCGTAGCCAGGTATCAGGGAGGGGCGAACGCCGGTCATACGGTCGTCATCGACGGGGAAAAATTCATCCTCCATCAGATCCCCTCCGGTATCCTCCATCCAGGCATTGACTGCGTCATCGGTAACGGTGTGGTCTTCGATCCGGTGACCTTTTTTCAGGAGGTCCAGGAACTTGAAGATAAGGGGGTTAAGACAGGCGAGAGGATAAAGATCAGTGGTCGGACCCATCTTATTCTTCCTTATCACAAGGCCATTGACAAAGCCAGAGAGGGGAGTCTTGGCGACGAGAAGATCGGGACTACCTGTCGCGGTATCGGTCCTGCGTATGAGGATAAAGCGAGTCGTGTCGGGATTCGCGTGGCTGATCTTGAGGATCCGGATTGTCTCTGTAGGCAGATAAGTGAAAACGTGGAGATCAAAAATCTCCTGCTCAACCACCTTGGGAGCAGGGAGGACCTTGTAAAGGATGGGATCGTCGATGAAGTCATGGGCTACAGGAACAAGCTCCTGACCTATATGGAAGACACTTCACTCTACCTGACCAGAAGCCTTGAAGAAAGAAAAACCGTCCTTGCAGAAGGAGCCCAGGGGACCATGCTCGACATCGATCATGGGACCTATCCCTATGTAACGTCGTCCAACACCACTGTTGGTGCCGTAGCCATCGGATTGGGAATCAGCCCGGCGTGGATCGACAGGGTTATCGGCATCGCGAAGGCCTATACCACTCGAGTCGGCGGCGGTCCTTTACCCACAGAGCTCGAGGATGAAACCGGTAACCAGCTGCGAAGTGCAGGAAACGAGTATGGAGCGACTACCGGACGACCTAGAAGATGCGGCTGGTTCGACGCACCGGCTGTGAGGTATTCCGTCAGGCTTAGCGGGATCACCGAACTCGCGTTGACCAAACTCGATGTCCTTGACGGGATAGAATCGATCAAGATCGGGACCGGCTATCACTGCGACGGGAAGCTCATGGTTGATTTCCCGACCAACCTGGGAAAACTGAGCAAGCTCGATCCGATCTACGAGGAAATCGTGGGGTGGAAAGAAGGAACATGTGGTCTGGTAGACAGACAGGGTCTTCCAATCGAGGCGATAGATTATCTCAAGAGAATCGAGGAGCTCGTCATCTGTCCTATTCGTTACATCTCTACCGGTGTGGAGAGGGATGAGATCATCGATCTCTGGGAAGATGGCGACCGATAGACACATGCCTGGAATAACCACCATTTAGCCTGATAGTATGACCCTCCCGACATCCTGAAAAATGAATCGCACCACCTGCTGCGAACACAATCCTGAAGCGAATGAGATTCGCCAAGCCTACCCTGATAACCCCGAAATCGTATAATCCAGTCCATTATCGGTCCCTGACTGCGGTTCAGGCCGATGAGCGGTGTGAACCTAAGAGTGGTTCGCTTGACACTCTGATACATTTTATGGTATAATAGTTGTGTGTACAAAGTAATAATGTGGCATTATTCCCCACATGGAGGCTCCTCAATATTTACCGATATGAATCTGGTACTCACCGGGTAGAGAGTAGAGGAGTCTTATGAGGTCAGAAAAAAGGAGTTTCAGGATGCCGATCGAGACCATTGAAATAGAGGCTGGAAGGATTGAAACCGCTGAGAAATTCTGCCGTGGATTCTCCAAATGGAGATTACTACGTGCAGCACTGATATGGCTGTCTCTGTTGGTCGTCACATACTCCTTCCTGATGGCTACTCCAAATCGTGAACTTATCTCAGGAGACTGGTCGCTACGATTTTGTAAGAGGATTGCCGGTCCTGATACGGTCTGTACATTTACGGAAGAGAGCTGGAAGAACGCCATCCATATGCGCGCCGATGATTATGTCACTGATATCTACGTAAAAGACATAATTCCCGCTGAATTCTCTGTTGAAGTGACATCATTTTCACATGGTGAGATCGAAGTCACATCTCTGGGACAGGGTCATGGGGCTACAATGATCGAATGGTGGATCGATGAGCTCCAGGCAGACGAACAGGCCATGATGATGTTCGTGGTGACTACCCAGCTGAATCCGGCTGGAAACCAGGAATTTACGTCTTGCGGTACATATACCATCAACCCGGGATACGACATTCACTGGACCTACCAGGGTGAGACCTACGAGTCGGAGACACCCGAAAGAACCGTTGTGGCTATTGATTGCGGACGCCTCCTTTGGTAGGAGTCTCTTATCGGGCAAAGCGGACTATAACTACTGGTAAGGAGAATCGAAATCCTTAACAGATAGGTAGTCCCTGAACAGGAAGGGGCACTGATTTCAGTGCCCCTTCATAGTATAGAACAGAAGTAGATTAGACTGCAAGACCAGCATGATTCAGTGGTGCAGTACTACTTTTCCTGCCTCACCGGAGTCGATTAGCCTGATTGCCTCGTCGAACTGGTCGAGGCTCATGTGGTGTGTGATGACAGGGCTGATATCGAGCTTCCCCGATTCGAAGAGCCTGTCCATCTGATACCAGGTATCAAACATCAGCCTCCCGTTGATCCCCTTCATCTCGATTTCCTTGAAAATTAACTCTTCGGCGAGGTCAAGTTCCATGCTGCCGGCCGGTATCCCCAGCAGAGAAGCCCTCCCTCCTTTCCTCAAGGCGGCGAGCCCCTGATGGATAGCATCTGGATGGCCGGACATCTCGAGTAGGACATCGGCTCCGATTCCCCCGGTTTCATCCATGATAATCTCGGCTGCATTCTGCTCGACAGGATCAATCACGACATCTGCCCCCATCTTCTTGGCAAGATCACGGCGGACCGGCATGACCTCGGTCGCGTAAATACGGCCTGCACCGCCGACCCTGGAGACAGCGATAGAAAAGAGACCAATGGGACCACAACCTGTTACCAGGACAGAGCAGCCTGCAAGTTTCCCGGAGAAGGCTGTATGAACGGCATTTCCAAGTGGCTCCATGACAGATGCGATTTCCGGGGGAATGCCGTCCTGAATGGGCCAGATGTTTTCGATCGGTACAGCTATGTATTCGGCGTACGATCCATCCCTGTCAACGCCGAGGATAGAGACGTTCTCACAGATATGGGCATTCCCGGTACGGCATTGGTAACAGGTCCAGTCACTGATATGGGTCTCGGCCGAGACAAGGTCCCCGATTTTGAAACGGGTCGTATCACCCACGATCTCAACCACCTCGCCCGAAAACTCGTGACCGATAATTATCGGGGTGTTGATTCGCTGCTCCGACCACCTGTCCCAGTGGTAAATGTGAACATCCGTTCCACAGATCGACATCGCCTTCGTCTTTATTAACGCCTCCCCAGGTTCAGGGCTGGGGATACCTGCCTCCGTGATCTCCACGCCAGGTCCTTCGTTCACCTTCATTACGACCCGCATTTTCTCGCTCATTTATTTCTCCCTCTATTTATGGCTGTTTTCCATATTATACTCAATCGGCAGGATATTTCAACATTTTAGTGACCCTGTTCCAGTTAGTGACCACGTTGACAGCCCCATCCTTTTTTCTTAGAATCAGGGTTAGCAGATCATAAATAGTGATGCTTTCTGGTTTATCGTTCCAGGGAAAGGGATCAAGCCCTAAACGGGAAGGAGGACTCCCATGCCCACATTTGTGCTGATGACCAAACTCTCTCCGGAAATTGCCGGCAGTTTCAAGAACAGGGAAGAAGTGGGGAAGAAGTGGAAAGATACCATAACTGAAAAATGCCCCGGGATCAAGTGGCTTTCACACTACTTCCTCCTGGGACCCTATGACTTCATGGACATATACGAAGCACAGGATGAGGAGGTTGCCGCAAAGGTCTCAATGATCACGCAGACGCTTGGTGCCATGAAGGCGGAGAGCTGGACAGCGATACCCTATCAACGCGTCCTCGAGCTCTCGAAAGAATTATAGGGACCGGGAAAACCGATGAAGATATTCCTCACTGGAGCGACTGGTTTTATCGGTGTACGGACAGTTGAGATCTGCTCGGAGCGTTACGGTCCGGATGAGATCGTGGCCAGTTATCCACCTCCCTCCAATGACGTGGAGCGTGAAAGGGCGGACAGGATCAAAGCTCTCGGTGTCAAGACATTTGTCTGGGACCTTCTCGACCACTTGCCCGAAAAGGTAACCCTCCCCCCCTTCGATGTTGTCCTCCATCTCGGAGCGTTCACCACGACTGAGATCAGGAGCAATGGCATTCGTGTCAACGATCTTGGGACGAAGAACATGATAGAGTCCCTTTCAAACATGCTCCCCGGGAAGACCTTCCTCTTTACCAGTACTCAGATGGTCGTCGACAAAGCTGACCCAACCACTTCTATCGTGAACGAGGATTCTCCCTGTACACCCAGGACAGAATATGGAAGGACGAAACTTAGGGCGGAAGAGATCGTGAGTAATCTGGCCGGGAAACTGGGGTTTTCATACATCATCCTGAGACCGCCAACTGTCTATGGACCCGGATTCAGGGGCGCGGGGATGTTTGGACTCTTTGCCAGGTGGGCGAGAAGCCCCTTTTCACCGGCTGATATCGATTGGACCGGACTCATGAGCCTCCTCTACCTGGATGATATGGTCGAGGCTATTCTCCGTCTGATCGAGTCAGATGATCCAAGAGTCCGGAACAAAACCTTTTTCATCTCAAGCCCCGAGAAGACGACGATGGGCGAAATCACGAGGGGGATCGCGGAAGCCACCGGGTCGTCGGTGCGCTCGATCCGAATCCCCTCGTGGATCGAAAAGATAGTGGAAAAATTGGTCTGGCAGGACTGGTTATGGAGTCTGGGACCTCACATCCTGCACATAATGGCCTGGCGGTTGTCGCTCATCATCGGCAAGGGATATTACGGGGACGCCTCACGCCTCCAGGATATCATGCGAGACTTTACATACATGCCATTCCGCGAAGGGGTGCGAAGGACATACCAGGATAACACTCAGCCACAAAGTAATCTGGAAGATAGAGTGAAGCGGGCCTTTTAAACGATCTCTGCTCTCCTGTGAAAAAAACCCCAGGCTTTGCCTGGCAAAGCCTGGGGTCCTGCAAGGAGAGCAGGGAAACCCCTCTAGAGAAGAGAGGCCAAGTGAGAAATCAACAGAAGCTGTATCGCCACGTAACACATTCCTATCGAGCATCCCTGAATAATTACCATTGTTTTTTCCATCTTGAAATTCTCCTTTTTTTATTTTCGATTCTTATTTTTTCTGGTTTCAATATCACTTACGAAATCAACCGGTAAAAGTTTCAACTTTCTTTCCCCATATGATTAGGTAGTAGTCGGAATTATATGGTAATCGGGAAGGCAGAGTTCAAGGGGCTTAATTGGGTCTCTTGATGAGGTGGATTGCGGTCGCCTTGAAGTGGGCGAAAATGGTCTTGCCGACCTCGAGGTCGAGTTCCTGCGCGGAGGTTACAGTAAGGACACCCATGAGCGGAAAGCCACAGTCGACGACAATACGAAGGAGAGATCCTTCGGAGTTCATCCGGGCGATCTCTCCTCTGAATACGTTTCTCGCGCTGCTCTGGTCCCTTGATAACGTAAAGGTGATGTCTTCCGGTCTGACGAGAACATCGACCCGGTCATCGACGGAAAGTTCTGAAATTGCCTGGAGCGTTTCTCCCTGGACATCGATAGTGGTCAGGCTGCCGTCTTTATCGGTGATCACTCCCGCCAGGATGTTCTCGATTCCAACGAGCTCTGCCACCTCCCTGCTTTCTGGGGAGCAGAAAACATCGTTCGGTTCCCCGACCTGGAGTAATTTGCCGTCTATCAGGACCCCGATTTTTGTTGCGAGTCGATATCCCTGA
Source organism: uncultured Gemmatimonadota bacterium (assembly GCA_964442125.1). Taxonomy (GTDB): domain Bacteria; phylum Gemmatimonadota; class CAZMKB01; order CAZMKB01; family CAZNLH01; genus CAYTWO01. The sequence continues at coordinate 45,797 of CAYTWO010000002.1, read as the reverse complement.
CGCATGTCATGAGTTGCCATGATCACGGTCGTCTCTTGATCAGAGATGATCCGGAGGAGAACCTCCTCGATCCGTGATACGGAGACAGGGTCCAGGTTTGCTGTTGGTTCATCCAGGAAAAGGAGTACAGGTTCCGTTACAAGGGCGCGGGCCAGGGCGACCCGCTGCATCTCACCGCCCGAGAGTTCCCTGGCATCCCTGCCGATGTGGTCGATCATGTCGACTGATTCGAGGGCTGCCTCCACTTTTTGACTGACAACGGCCTTCTTTTCATGCCGCCATCTGAGTCCACACGCGACATTATCGAAAACGCTCATGCTGAACACGCTTGGTCTTTGCTGGACCAGCGCCATCTTTCGGCGCGCTCTCAACATGGAACGCCGGGAGAGAGTTGTCTCGAGTCCCTCGAACTCTATCCGGCCCTTTGATGGCGACGCCAGGAGGTCTAACAGCCTGATCAGTGTAGTCTTCCCTGCACCGGTCGGACCGATCAAGGCAAGGACTTCTCCCCTGTCGACCTCGAAACCGATATCCCTGAGGACGTATCGCCCCTCTAATAGGTGGCTTAGATCTGTTACTTTCAGCAAAGCCATCGTGTCTATTCCTATTTCTGCTGAAGTCTGCTCAATAGCATATTGATGAGTAAAGCGATCATTATCAGTATGATTCCCAGTGCAAATGCGAGCTCGATGTCACCCCTCGATGTTTCCAACGAGATCGCGGTCGTGATGGTCCTTGTAAATCCTTTGATATTCCCACCGACCATAAAAGATAACCCAACCTCGGAGATCGCACGTCCAAATCCCATGATGACAGCTGTCAGTATCGCGTATCGTGATTCCTTTATGGTAACGATGACCGTCTGGTAGCGACTTGCCCCAAGGGAGATTGCGGTGTCGAACACGGCCCGGTCAATGCCGCTGAAAGCTGAAATTATTAAGCCCAGAAGGATCGGTGTAATCAGGATGACCTGACCGACAACGATAGCCGCTGGTGTAAAGAGCAGTCCCAATTCACCTGCCGGACCGGATCTGGAGATCAAGACAAAGACGATAAGACCGACGGCAACGGTCGGAAGGCCGTACAAGGCCTGGATGAAGCTGATCAGGAATTTCTTGCCCGGGAATTGCTGGAAATGAATCAGGCTGCCCAGCGGAAGACAGATGAAAGTGGCAATAATACAGGAGGTTGAAGAAATTGCCACAGACCTCAAAGTGATCTCCAGCACTTCCGGATCAAGCGATGTGATAAGCTGCAGAGACTTTGTGATTCCTACCCAGAGCTCATTCAATTTGAATTAGCCTCACGAACGAAATATGTCAACGAGGTTCATTCCCCGCACATGGATTGAACAGGGATCGACCGTATCGTTTGATCCCGAAACTTCCGATCAGTTCCTGGATTTCCGGAGAGGTCAGAAAGGCGACCAGTTCGCTCGCCATTTTTCCCTTCACGCTGGAATTTTTCTCAGGATTACACGCGATGACGGAATAGACATTCAGCAGACTGGGTCCTTTTTCGACGAGGGGGACCAGTTCTATCTTCCTCTGGTACGCGACGAAGGTCCCGATATCGGTCAGGGTGTAGGCTTGCTTTTCGCTTGCCATCAGAAGGGTTGGCCCCATCCCCCTGCCGGTCTCTATGTACCAGGCTCCCGCGTTCCGGATCTGAGCAGGATTACCATACCCCGCACCTCTCCATATCTCCTTTTCTTTGTTGTGGGTTCCCGAGTCGTCACCGCGAGATATAAAAGTCGCTTTGCCGGTATCAGCAATTGTCCTGAACGCCTCTTCGGGCGACTTTCCCCTGATGGTCGCCGGGTCATTCGCGGGCCCGACTATAACGAAATAATTGAAGGCGAATGGGACTCGTTCCACTCCGTACCCATCTGAGACGAATTGTTCCTCGAGGTCCCTGGAGTGTACGACGATCGCGTCCACATCACCCCTCCTTCCGTATTCCAGGGCGATCCCGGTACCTGAATAGAGCACGTCGAGCTCCACACCGTGCATCTCTTCGAAAATTGGTTCGAGAACTTCCCAGAGATCCGTGTCGTACAGGCTCGTGGTCGTCGCAACACGGGCACGGTCAGTTATCGAGCGATTTTCAACTCCGGGCGATCTGTCAGTTCTGACCTGCGCTTTAGCGGGAGTATGGTGTATGTTGAGAAACTCTGACAGGAGCATAACAGCAAGGATCAGCAGAGTTTTTCTATTTAAAGGTTTGGGGAGCACGATACTTCCCGGTGATTCGGACTGGGGTTCTTTTGGATCGATTCGTGATCGATCGCGACGACTGAAGTAAAACTTTTTTGTTGCTAATTCGTAAGTATAATTGAAAGTTAAAATTACATATCCAGGCAACCAGAGTAAAGAAGAACGGGAATTACCGTATTCAAAGGAGCTAAGAATGCTAACGATCGATAATCTATCAAAGACGTACGCCAACGGTGTTCGGGCACTGAGAAACGTATCGCTCGAAATACCAAAGGGTATGTTCGGGCTCGTCGGACCGAACGGTGCCGGGAAATCGACACTTATGAGGACGATTGCTACCCTCCAGGAACCCGACACCGGGACGATCACGATGAACGGTCTCGATGTGCTCAGGGAGAAGGAAGAGGTGAGGAAGATACTGGGTTACCTGCCGCAGGAGTTCGGTGTCTACCCCAAGATCACCACGGAGAAGATGCTGGACCACCTCGCCGTGCTGAAAGGCATCATGGATCCGAAGGAACGGAGAGAAGTTGTCGACGGTTTGATCCCGATGGCCAACCTCGACAGGTACCGTAAACGCAAACTGGGGACCTTCTCCGGCGGTATGAAGCAGCGTTTCGGTATTACCCAGGCTCTCCTGGGGAGTCCGGACCTGATCATAGTAGATGAGCCGACCGCGGGACTCGATCCGGAGGAGCGAAACCGATTTCTGAACCTCCTGAGCGAGATAGGAGAGAACGTGGTCGTGATCCTCTCCACCCACATAGTGGAGGATGTCAGCGACCTCTGCAGCCACATGGCCATCATATCGGAAGGAAGGGTGCTGGAGACCGGACAGCCTCGCGAACTGATAGATAAATTGAAGGGTCAGGTCTGGCAGAAGGTGATCTCCAGGAACGAGCTCGAGCAGTACGAAGAGAAGATGTCGGTCATCTCGACCCGGCTCTACGCCGGCAGGACGGTGATCCATGTCCTCAGCCCCGGTTCACCGGGAAGCGACTTCGAGCCGGTGGAGGTGGACCTGAAGGATGTCTATTTCTCCACTTTGAAGCAGGTGCCGTCGCAGGCTGCCTGACGGGCTGATTCCGGACAGGCCGGAATGACGAGGAGCCGGACAGGCCGGAGTGACCTCTCTCTCCGTCATTCCCGCAAGGGTTGCGAAGCAACACGCGTCGGGGATCAACGATCCGGATCATAAAAAAGGATAAAGCCATGCTCAGATCGATCTTTTCCTTTGAACTCAAATACCACCTGAAATATCCCCTCCTCTACGGGATGTTCCTCCTCTTCTTTATCTTCACTTTCAGCGCGATCACCTCGGATAATGTCACACTCGGCGAAAAGATCGGGAACGAGTTCAGGAACGCGCCGATCAATATCCTGCGATGGCTGTCCATTATGAGCATCATGGGGATCCTGGTCGTCACCGCCTTCGTGACCAGCTCTATCCTGAGGGACTTCACACGCGGAACCCATGAGCTGATCTTCTCAAGGCCGGTGGGGAAATTCAGCTACCTGATGGGTCGGTTCGGCGGATCCATGATGCTGTCGGTCTGGGTCATGGTCGGATCGGCCCTGGGGATTGTGGTCGGCAGTTTCATGCCGTGGCTGGAACCGGACAGGCTGGGGCCATTCCAGTTGGGTCCATATATCTGGGCCTTCCTCGTCATTATCATACCCAATCTGTTTCTGGTCGGTGCGATCTTCTTTACCATCGCCGGCTTGACACGCAGTATGCTGACAACGTTCATGGGCGCCGTCATTTTAATGGTCTGTTATCTCATTTCCATCTTCTTGATGGGTGACCTGGAAAGCCAGACCCTGGCCAGTCTCCTCGACCCATTTTGTGTCTCGGCGGTCGATTTCAGCACCCGGTACTGGACGATCGTGGAGAAGAACACGGCACTCCCTCCCCTCGAGGGCTCTATTCTGATCAACCGGTTGGTCTGGTTGGGGGTCGGCTTCATTATCCTTCTCTGGGGATACCTCTCATTCAGCTTTTCGAAGGCGGCCGTATCGAAGCGGGCCATGAAAAAGATGGCGAAGAGGGAAGAGTTCGAAGATGGGGCAATCTCGGGAGGTGTACGGGGTCGCCGTTCCCTGCCGCGTGCCGCCAGGGTATTCTCCCTGAAGACCTCTCTCCTTCAATTCTTCCATCAGACCCGCCTGGAGACGGTGGGAGTCTTCAAGAGCATCCCCTTTCTCGTGATGCTCGCCTTCGGGGTCTTCAATGTCGTGGGCGGGACCATGGTCATGGGGGAGATATACGGTACCTCGAATTATCCGGTCACCCGTGCCATGCTACAATCGATATATGGTTCCTATCTTTTCCTGCTGGTCATTATCATCACCTTCTACAGCGGGGACCTGATATGGAAAGAGCGCTCCCTGAAACTTAACGAGGTGATTGATGCCCTGCCGACGCCGAACTGGGTCTTCATCGGATCGAAGCTGACCGCCCTGGTTTTCATCGTTCTGACCTATACCGTGGCGGGAATGCTGACCACGATGGCATACCAGCTCTCAAAGGGGTACACCAACCTGGAGGTCGCTCTCTACGCGAAAGGGCTCCTCCTTGCCCTCGTTCCCTACCTGCTGATATGTGTCCTGGCCTGCGCCGTACAGGTCATCTGCAACCACAAGTTCCTCGGCTATCTCCTGATGATCGTCTTCCTGGTGACCCGGGAAGTCTTCGATACCATGGGCCTGGAGCACCACATGTATCAATACGCGGCGAGCCCGAGGCTCCGTTATTCCGACATGAACGGCTATGGCCATTTTATCACGCCCTACTTCTGGTACAACCTCTACTGGTCGTTTTTCGCCCTCTTTCTGGCCGGGATCAGTGTGCTCCTCTGGATGCGGGGGACAGAGGGCTCCTGGAGGACACGGTTAAAACAAGCCGGACTCCGGCTGCGGGCCCCGGTACGGACCACCCTGGCAGTGGGACTCGTCGGCTTTATCGGGACAGGGGCGTTCATCTATTACAACACGAACATACTGAACGAATATATTCCCAAGGAGAAAGCGGACGAGCGCCTGGCCAATTACGAAAAGGAATACAGGCAGTACAAGGACGTGATCATGCCCAGGATCACGGATGTCAGGACCGAGGTCGATATCTTCCCCGATGAGCGCAGGGTGGAGATCCAGGGACGATACACCTTGGAGAACAAAGAAGAGGTACCGATCGATTCTCTGCATTTGACTGTCCCGCCCAAGATAGTGGTAAACGACATGAATTTTCGTGATCACGCAACTGTTCTGGGTGACAGCCTCCTTGGTTATTTCATCTATGATCTCGAAGAACCGTTAGCCCCTGGCGACACCATGTCGATCGATTTCAACCTGACCATAGAGAATCCGGGATTTGTCAATCACGGCTCTATGAGGGAGGTAGTCTACAATGGGACGTTCTTCCACAATCTCGATTTTTTCCCGTCCCTCGGGTACAACGACATGGACCAGCTCCAGGACCGCAGCAAGCGGCGCAAATATGGTCTCCCGCCGGTACAGAGGATGAACAAGATCGATGACGAGTTCGCCAGGCGATATACCCATTTTACAAAGGGCGCCGACCGGATCAAGTTCGAGACGACGATCAGCACCAGTACGGATCAGATCGCCATCGCGCCCGGCTATTTACAGGAGGAATGGGTCGAAGGGGACCGGCGCTATTTTCATTACAAGATGGAGGAACCGTTCCTGAATTTCTATTCCTATCTCTCCGCGGATTATACCGTACGGAAGGACCGGTGGAATGACGTCACGATCGAGGTCTATTATCACGAACCGCACGACTACAATGTGAACCTGATGATCGATGCCGTGAAGAAATCCCTCGATTACTATACCACAAACTTCGGTCCCTACCAGCACAGTCTCGTACGCATCATCGAGTTCCCGGGCTATGCCCAGTACGCCCAGTCATTCGCCACGACGATACCGACCTCAGAGGTCGCCGGCTTTATAACAGATGTCAACGTGGGCGACATCGATATGGTCACCTACATCACGGCACACGAAGTGGCGCACCAGTGGTGGGCGCACCAGGTCATCGGCGCAGACGTACAGGGTGCCACGCTCCTCTCCGAGTCCCTCGCCCAGTATTCGGCGATGATGGTGATGGAGAAGGAGTACGGGAAAGAGAATATGCGCAGGTTTCTCAAGTACGAGCTCGATAAATATCTGAAAGACCGCGGGAATGAGCTGGTGGAGGAGATGCCCCTATACCTGGTCGAGGACCAGATGTACATTCATTACAATAAAGGATCGGTCGTCATGTATGCCCTGATGGACTACCTGGGTGAGGATGTCCTGAACGGGGCCATCCGCAGGTTCCGGGATGACAAAGCCTTCCAGGATCCACCCTACGCGACTTCGTTGGAATTCCTGGACTATATCCGGGAGGTCACACCCGATTCGCTCGACTACCTGATCGAGGACATGTTCCAGACGATCACGCTCTACATGAACCATGTCGACGAAGCCACCTTCACGAAGCGGGACGACGGGGAATACGTGGTCGACCTGAAGGTGAAGGCGAAAAAACTGAGGGCCGACGGGCAGGGGCTCGAGACCGAGATCGCGATCGATGACTATATCGACATCGCAGTATTCGGTGAAGAGGAAGTGGACGGGAAGACCGAGGAGAAGGTCCTCTACATGAAGAAGCACAAGATCGACCGGGGCGAGATGGAGTTCGAGATCGTGGTCGATGAGCCGCCCGTCCGCGCGGGGATCGACCCCTACAACAAGCTGATCGATCGCAATTCCAATGACAACGTGAAGCGTGTGAGCGAGGTCTGAGACCTTTTTTATATATCCCTATTGACGAAATGGCTCCTTCCTCGCTATGTTATTCCCACCGGTGCTGTCTACACTATCTCACCATCAATATTATTCAGGGATCAGCAGGGTGAAAATCAGGGAATATAATCCGGATAAGGACCGGGATGCTGTATGCCGGATCTGGCTCGAGTGCGGGTGGATCGAGAAGGGGAAAGAAGAATTATTCGACCTGTTCTTCGACTCGCAGTCCGGCTGGGTTGCCGAGGCCAATGATTCTCCGGAGTGCTTCGTGTCGAGCCTGGATGGGGATATCCGCTATCTCGAGGAGGACTTGCCCCTCTCGGTCGTTTCTGCTGTTACCACCGGTCGCGTGGCCCGCAAGATGGGTCTGGCAACACGGTTGACCGCGTACGTGGTTGCCCGGCAGGCCCTGAACGGGGCGGCGGTCTCTACGTTGGGGATCTTTGACCAGGGTTATTACAACAATCTGGGGTTCGGAAACGGTTGCTACGAGCATATAGTCTCATTCCAGCCGTCTCAACTCAAGATCGATGTGAAACCACGAGTTCCGCGGAGGTTGACGATCGAGGACGCTGAAGCCGTCCACCAGTCCCGTCTCGGACGACTTCGTGGACACGGGAGCTGTAACATTTATCCATCCAGCCTGACCAATGTAGAGATGAATCAGGGATCCAACGCCTTCGGCCTGGGATACTTCGACGATTCCAGCGGGGAATTGACCCATCACATCTGGTTCTGCACCAAAAAAGTGGAATCAGGTCCTTACGAAGTCGATTGGATGGCGTATCGGGACTATGATCAGTTTCTGGAACTGATGGGCCTGTTGAAGGGACTGGGAGACCAGGTCAACCTGGTCAAGCTCAAGGAGCCGGCAGGAATCCAGATACAGGACATGATGGAAAAACCTTTTCTCTATCGAAGTATTACGAAGAATTCTGACTTCGAGCATAAGACGGAGGCCCTGGCTTACCATCAGTGGCGAATCTGTGACATGGAGGCCTGCCTGTCCAGGACCCGCCTCATCGGCACTCCTGTAAGGTTCAACCTCGAACTCAGTGATCCGATCGAAAAGTACCTTGATGATAGAAGCGGTTGGAAAGGGCTTTCTGGTGATTACGTGATATCACTCGGAGAGACTTCGAGCGCGGAGATCGGCAAGGATAAATCTCTCCCCACGCTGAAGGCATCCGTGAACGCGTTCACACGGCTCTGGCTCGGGGTGGTTTCGGCGACAGGCCTGCGAGTGACCGATGATCTGTCGGGTCCGGACGAGTTGATAGGGCAACTGGATCAGATCCTGAGACTCCCCCGCCCCTCATCGGACTGGGAATATTAATTCCACGTCATTCCGGCTTGTCCGGAATCTGTTCCAAGGAGATTCCCGACGCGCTGATCTTCGATCAGCTAGCGGGAATGACGGAGAGAGAGGTCATTCCGGCTTGTCCGGAATCGGGATGACGAATTGCATCAGGAAATTTTGATACCAGAACAGGAGCGATAAATGAAAATCATGAAAACCAGCCTCGTGGTTCTGATGTTATCTTTTCTGTCTTCCCAGGCAGCCTTATCCCTGTCCGGGAACCCGATCCGGGTCTTCTATCTCGACAACGGTCTTCAGGTCATCATGAAGGAACAGCACGAGAAGAACCTGATCGCCGCGAACGCCTACGTCAAGGGAGGGAGCCGAACCGAGACACCCGACATCTCCGGTCTCTCCCATTACTACGAGCACCTGATATTCCGGGGCGGGACTGACAAGCAGGAGGAACTGGAGACCAGAAAGGTGTTCGGGACTCTCGGGACCTTTTACGGCTTTACCAGCGACGATGTGACCGACTACTACATCGTTTCGACGCGGGAGAACCTGGATGAGGCCCTGTGGCGTCACGTCGATGTTGTAATGGACCTCAACATGTCGCAGGAGAAGGTCGATATCGAGAGGCAGGTGGTGATGGAGGAGTACAACATGGGATGGGACCGGCCCGACTACCGGGTCTATTACCTGTTGATGGAGACCGCCTACAAGGTCCATCCATACCGGATTACACCCATCGGCACTAAAGAGGTCATCCTGAACTCGGACCTGGATAAGTTCAAGACCTTTTACGAGGAGAGGTACGTACCCAACCAGATCGTCCTCGCCTGTGTGGGTGACTTCGAAACGGATGAGATGCTGGAGAAAATCGATGCCTTGTGGGGTAAGTATCCCAGGGGGAAGGATTCCTTCGAGCTCGGCCTCGTAGAACCGGAACAGACGGAGTTCCGGGAGGCGTCGATCGAGATGAAGACCAGCAACACTTATATGCTGTGGGGTTTTCATGTCCCGGAAGCGGCACACGCGGACATACCCGTCCTGGAGGTCCTGAACACGATCCTTTCCGACGGGGAGAACTCCAGGCTCTATCGTGCCCTGAAGGTCGATGAAAACCTCGCGCTGACTGTGTCGAGTTACGTAGAGAGACGGAAAGACCCCGGGATCCTGGTCCTGGACCTGATGCTCCAGCCTGCGAACGAGGCCAAGGCTGCCGAGGTGACATTTAAAGAATTGCGACGAATCGCTGCCGATGGGGTAACGCCGGAGGAATTACGGTCCGCGAAGAGGAAGATCGAGAACAACTATCATTTCGATCACCAATCCTTCATAGACCAGGCCCAGACCCTCGCCTTCTATGCGGCCAACGCGGACATCGTCCTCGAAAACTACTACCTGGACCAAATCGAGCAGACGACCGTCGAGGATATCATCCGTGTAGCTAAAAAGTACCTGCGACCGACCAACTGCAGCATCGCGACGGTTCGCCCGGAGGGATCACCTCTCACCGGTTTCGCTCAAATTGCTGGGGGGATAGTGTTTCCTGAGCCTGGCGAGAGGGAAACCGCGACTGGATCAGCGGTAAGGAAAGTGTTAGACAACGGGATGACCTTCATCAGCAGACCCGACTTTTCGGCAAACACCGTTGCCCTGGAGGTCTATGTCAAGGGTGGACTCCTGGCGGAAGACGAAACTACAAACGGAATATGCAATTTCCTCTCCCGGACAATTCTGAAGGGGACCAAACGGAAAGAAGCGGTTGAGATTACCAGTCAGATCGATGAGCTTGGCATCGACCTAACAGCTTCCAGTTTCGAGGACTATTCCAGTCTCTCTCTTTTGACGGTGCCGGAAAATTTAATTCCCGCCGTTGATCTACTTATCGAGGTTATTACACAGCCCTCATTTCCAGAGGAAGAAATTTCTAAGGTCAGAGACGACATCCTGGCCGAGATCAGATCGATGCCTGACAGGAGTTACGACCTGACCAACAGGGAGTTTGCCCGGGACATCTTCAGCGAGAGTCCATACAGGATGTCCGTCCTGGGCGAGGATAGTACGGTCTCCCGCCTGACAAGAAATGATCTTTCGAAGACACACAGGGGACTGTATGTCCCCGCAAACATGGTGGTTGTCATGGTCGGAGCATTTTCCGGGCAGGATCGGGACCAAATCGAGTCCATGTTTTCCTCGATTGACAAGGGTAAACGTCCGGTCATCAGGGCGGTCGAAGAGGTCTATCTCCCGCAGTTGAAGGTCAGGAACATACCGCTCGAGAAGACACAGATCACCTTTAACATCGGAACTATGGGCGTTGGTGTGACAAATCCCGACTATCTGCCGCTGAAGCTCGTGGAGAGGGTACTTTCGCGAAGACTGTTCTTCAAGTATGTCTACGAGGAGGGGATCGCCTACAGGATGTGGACCTATTTCCGGGCCAGGCTGCTGGCGACACCTTTCACCTTCGAGATGGGGGTCTCATCCCCGAACTACTCGAAGGGAAGAGAGGGGATCATGAACGAGGTCAGGCAGATACTGGATTCGGGCGTTCGCCCGGAGGATTTTGAAGTTGCGAAGAAAAACCTCGTCACCTCCATGTATCTGAGCCAGGAGACCAACAGGGGTCGGGCTCGAAACATGGCGTTTTATGAAATGGCAGGACTGGGTCATGACTTTCCGGACAGTATCCAGGAGATCGTGGAACCGATCAGTCTGGAGCAGGTAAATCTGGCAGCCAGAAAATATCTGAACCAGGACAAATACACGATGGTCGTCGTCGGCGAGATTCCGGACAAGCCGGAATGACGAGGAGCCGGAATGACCTCCCTCTCCGTCATTCCCGCAAGTGAAACGCATCGGGAAAATGCATAGCGAGCGTTCCCGAAGGATACGCGAGCGAAGTCAGCAATGTCCTATTCCTTGCATTTATAAGTGACCCGTGGTAAGCCACGGGGCGCTTAAATCGTGATCCGGATGTACCGGCTGACCGCTTTCTCTAGCATATAGCAAATGTCACAAATCATCCCCATAACAATAATCGGAGGCGGAGTCTGCGGCTGCGCCATCGCTTACGAGCTGTCGAAACTCCCGGTCGGCGATATCGCCCTGCTGGAGAGAAACGCGAAGATAAGAGGGGAGAATCAGTCGTCCAGGAACTCCGGGGTGATCCACGCGGGGATCTACTATCCGCGGGACAAGGAGCCCCTCAAGGCTCGGTTCTGCGTGGAGGGAAACCGGCTCCTCTACGAATTCTGCGAGGAATACGGGATCCCTCATAAAAGGACGGGAAAGCTGGTTGCAGCAACGAACCCGATGGAGGAGGAATATCTCGAAGATACCTTGCGGATAGCACGGGAGAACGGTGTTCCAGGAGTTGAGAGGATAGATGGTGAGAAAGTCAGGGAATATGAACCGAACGTCCTGGCTACATCCGCCATCTACGTGCCATCTTCCGGAATAATCGATGCGACGGAACTGGTCAGCAGACTTCATATGCTGGCTGAGTGTAACGGGGTCATGTTCGGGACCGGAAACGAAGTCGTAGATGTCCGAGCTGAAGGGAACAGGTTCGTTGTGGTAGTGAAGGTAAGGAACACAACCGATAAGATCGAGACCCGGGTCCTGATCAACGCGGCCGGTTTGTACTCCGACATCATCATGAAGATGATCGACCCACGTAGTCCATACCGGATAGTACCGATCCGGGGGGAATCAGCGAGGTTCTATTCGTCGAAACGGGACGATATCGCGATGAACGGGATGAGTGTCTATCCTGTCCCGATAGGTCACTTCCCCGATGGCCGAAGGCTGGAAGTGCCGTTCGACGAGTTCCAGGAGATGTACCTGGACGGGAAAGTGTCGAAGACGACAGGGATACACCTGACGCCGACCCTGGATCTCGATGCAGAGAATCACATCATCGGAAAGACGGTCACGATAGGACCCGCCTATTCGGTCGGCCAGATAGACAGGGAAGATTATGGTCACAGCGTAGATGCGCCCTATTATCTCAACGGGGTTACATCCTTTTTCCCGGGGCTCGAGCTCGAAGATATAAGCCTGCACCAGACGGGTATCAACGCAAAACTCCAGGCCCACTCGGATTTCGTGATCGAGAAGGATCCCGGCTATCCCAACCTCGTCAATCTCCTCGGTATAACCTCTCCCGGCCTTACATCCGCCCTCGCCATCGCCAGGTATGTCAGGGAATTGCTGGACTGATTGGATTCCGGACAAGCCGGAATGACCTCCTTCTTTGTCATTCCCGCAAGTTGATCGTAGATCAGCGCGTCGGGAATCTAAAATATACGTGCAGAATTAATATTCCCAGTACAATGATGGGCTGGGGGAGTCTCAAGAGCCGATACAGGCAGAGGCAGGGGTAAATGTACTCTTTATGCTCGATGACATTCAGACAGGCCACTGCAGGTCAGGAAAGCCATTTCGCCGACAATGCCGCCTGGGGTAAGGTCAACCATCGAAGTCAGTCACCCAAAAATCATGCAGGCTTCACCAAGATTCTCTTTACAACGACGCATAACCTGTGCTATTATACTCAACGGGTTCAGTCTCGTCGTGGAGGACGTAATTCAGTTAAGGAGGTTTTCGATGAAATGGATTTTCGGAATTGTTCTTTTTGGACTACTCCTTCTTAACGTGTGCATCCTGAATTCGTGGCCGACCTGGATATCCCTCGTGCCTTACGGAAGAATCAACCTCTGTTCTACCTGTCACATAAGTCCCCATGGCGGCGGTTCGAGGAACCTCTTCGGAGAGGATTTCCTGTTGAACGGTCAGCAGTGGGATGCAAAGCTGGCGTCCCTCGACTCGGATTCGGATGGCTTTACCAACGGTGAGGAACTGCAGGATCCCGAGGGGGAATGGTCGATATCTGATCCCAATCCAGGTGAGGTATGCCTTGTGAGCAATCCGGGCGATGAATTCGATGTCCCGACACCCGTTTCATCCCTGACCCTGAATTACGACGGCAATCCCGTGAAACCGGGCACAACCTTAGACTTCACAGCAGATCTCACGGTCGATGACTGTTATACAATTCCCCAGAGATTTGATGTCTGGTTCGATCTTTATCTGCCAAATGGACAACCTTTTGTGGGGAATCCGGTCCTGGGACCGATGGTCCTCACACTCCCACCTGGCTTTTCGGTTGAAGGTTATCCGATCTCGCTCTATATCCCACCACAGGTGCGGCCGGGGGATTACACGTTGACCGGGAATACGGGAATCCACCCCGATGAAATCTTTGATTCAAGTTCTTTCGATTTTGAGGTCGTGCACTGAGGAAAGACTCGCCCGGATCGATCCGTTTCCATTTTCCTTCCCATTCTGGCATGGAAGTTGCCATTTCTCTTGCGGGAACGTCCTATTCCGCGTGAGTTCACATGGTTTCAATCCGTGCACCTGCCGGATAGATTACCGTACGAGAATATCATGAGGCAAGGCAGCTTTTCAAAGTTACTTTCCGGAAAAAGTATAAGGTTGGCCGCGGGGTTTCTCTGTGGATCCATGATCCTCTCAACCCAGGCTCTTCGAGCTCAGACCTTTGAGGTCGAGTTCGATGCCACCTCTTATTTGCAGGTCGAGCCTTTTGACCGATCCTGCCAGGTGTGGGCGACGGTGAGGAATACGGGGAGCCAGGTGGACACGATCATATTCGGAGTGCAAGTCGTGCCCTTGGAGGGGTGGCATTTTCACAGCCCACAATATCTCTACCTCCAACCCGGTGAGAGCGAGAGACCGTTGGCCTTCGTTGCCCAACATACGGGAGGCATTGAACAGACGATCACCGCAGATTTCCATATCTTTGCAATGAGCGATTCTTCCAACGGTGTGGACGTCAGCGTCGATGTGACCCGTGTTGGTCTCAGTACCCCCGGGTTCACGTTTCCGATCCGTGTAGAGGTCAAAGATGAAAACAGCGGTCTCTTCCTCGAGGATGCACATGTCTACATCTGGGCGGGATCCCGGCCTGAAGAGGTCCGCCTCATGGGATCGGGCCTTTATGAGAAGATGGTTGTTCCTTACGATACCCTGAGAAATCTTGCCCTGCAATATGATGTCCCATGGGACGGCTATTCCCTGGAGGTCCACCGCGCGGGGTATCAGAGTTACTACGAGGATTCGATCGTGCCGAAGGAAGGCTCCGATGAACTTTACCGCGACATCCGGCTCACACCGCTGGAAGTGACCACGGATTATCAGTCATCCTGGTATTATCCCCTGGAGTATCCCGGGGTATGGAAGATAGTACCATCAGAGGACTGGAGCCTTCTTGCCGTAAGCATGGGAAAACATCCGGATCCCTGGGATGTCCATCCCTGTTCGACCGAGGTCCATCTCTTCGATCAGGCGGGCACGTTGCTCTGGAGTTATCCCGCTAATGAGGAAGTCTTCGGAATCGACATGAGGTCGGATGGGTCGCTGGTAGCCGCAGGAACCAATGCGGGAATGCTCCATGTAATCGATCGGTCAGGAAACCAGGTCTGGCAGCATGTTCGCCCACCGGATGCGACGATCCGCCACGCGAGATTCTCTCATAACGGAGATTACCTGGGTTATGAAAGGAATCCCTGTGCTCTATTCAACGCGAGTTCGGGCGATACTGTCTGGGAATCTCCCTTTATCGATGTGCACTGGCGGGGGATTGAATTCAGTTCTGATGACGCATACGTTGTCTTTGGAGGCGGTGAATCTCTGGTCCTCTTCGATATCAATGGGAATTTCATCTGGGAGAAATATATCGGGGGGACACTGCCGTATCACATCGGGCTGACTCCAGGGCTTTCAAAGATCATCGTTGCCGACAAGGGTGACCTCCTTTCGTGTTTTGATGGAGCAGGCAACCTCCTGTGGAGACATTATATGAATGTCCTCACGGATGCACATATGAGCAGAGATGGATCCCGGGTCGTGACACTGAGCCATGACGGTATTGTGCGAATGTTCGATGGGGCCGGCAATCTCTTGTGGCGCAGGACGGTGGAGGGTGCGGGGCACAACGGGATACATATGACCGATGACGGAAAATATATTGTCGTCGGTGGGGGAACGGTAGAGAGCCCCTACAGGACAATGCTTCTCGATGAAGACGGAAATCTTCTCTGGGAACACTCTCAACCCGGTCCTATCCCGGATCCCTATCATCCCTACCTGATCTCTACCATGACAGTCGCTATCTCCCAGGATGCTTCGCGCATTGTCTCGGGATATGGGACCGGGGCCCCCGGGATTCAGCTGTTCCAGCGGGTAGGTACCGGGATAGGGAGAGGGGGATCGGATATCGCAGGACTTCCTGCCACTTACCACCTGAGTCAGAACTATCCCAATCCGTTCAACCCATCGACCACGATACAATTTGTCATCACCGGTGCGACCGGCATCAAACAGGCGGTAAGCCTCACAGTCTACGACCTTCGCGGCAGACGTGTGAGGACATTGATCGATTCCGAACTCGAACCGGGGAACCATCGAATTCAGTGGGATGGCCGGGACCATCGAGGAAGAACGGTCTCATCAGGGATCTATCTCTATACCCTGAAGGCGGGAGAAGATTCTTATATCCGGAAGATGGTGGCCCTCAAATAGTATCAAATGATCGCGAACGAGCCGGCGATTCAGGTCGTCAAATCGACATTCTGAAGCAACGGTCACATCCTGGTCCCTTTTCTCTCCTTCTGGCGGCTTCCTGATAGAGGATTTATCCCTATTCAACAACAAATTCAACCCAGCTAAACAGGGGGCCAATATTTTCCACGACAATCGAATCTGATGTCACTGAAAACCAGGCGGTTTCACCCGGAAGTATCACTTCAAATGTGGAATCCACACCACAAGCGCATGGAGATATGAGGCGTCCCCATCCAATAACACCATCGGTTGTCCTTTCCCGTTGTCCTTTTGTAACATGGACTACCGGTTTCACAGTGAGAGTGTCAGTGTCACTCGTGTTGTATAATTGACCACAATAGACAACCCTCCATTTCCAACGATCAGGAGGTCTCCAGTCAATTAAAAAATTCTGACGGACATGAATGGAGGCAAGATCGTCGAGGCTTTGCCCGGGTGAGTCTATGGGGATAATAAAGAGAAGAACGAAGAATAGAAATATTACTGTCCTAAACATTTCTCCCCTCCTTTTGGAATTGATGCGCAATTATTTATGACGCTGAGTATAAATAGAGAATAATAACAGTAT
>CAYTWO010000002.1:11628-29142 GCA_964442125.1 uncultured Gemmatimonadota bacterium | reverse complement strand
AATTGATGCGCAATTATTTATGACGCTGAGTATAAATAGAGAATAATAACAGTATACAATCTCTTACCCTCACTTTCAATGAACTTTTTCCCCTGTTCAGGGACTATATAATTGGCGGAGTGATCACTCGAAATCGAATCGGCCGATTGAAATCGATTGAGAGACCGTTTAGGAACCTGACGAAGGAGGATTTCATGCATTACGTGACAAAACTGATACCGACTTTCCTCGTAATAGGCTGGCTCTGTCTTTCCCTGAGCTGCTCGGAAAGTATCAGCGAGATAAAGCGGCCTGAACGGATACAGAGCAAGCGGCTCGTTGTCTATGACCATGAGACGTATGAGCGTCTCGCCACGTCGTGGGAGGAGTACTACAATGCGTTCCCGTCTGAAGACGCCTACGCCAACTGGATGTATGCGGCCCGTTACGCTGGTCACGACGATTACGAAGAGAAGCTGGAAGAAGGGGTGGCGATGTACCCGGCCAACCCGACGTTACTCTATCTGGCGGGTATGTGCAAGCACGGGATGGCCAACTACGAGGAAGGGAGACGCAGACTCGAGCGTGCCACGGAGCTGGATCCGTCCTTCCTGGATCCCTGGTTTTCACTCGTGATCCACTACATGGAGAGGGGGGAACTGGAGCGGATGGACGTAGCGTTGCGCAGAATCCTTGAAAACGCTGCGATTTACGAGGAAGTGATGGATTATTCCTACAACATGCTTCTGGGGCTCGAAGAGAACGCTATCCTCATCACAAATGGCGATAACGATACCTACCCGGGTTGGATCCTTACACGTCTTCTCGATCACCGGTCCGATGTCCAGATCGTGAACCGGTCCCTGCTCAATACATCCTGGTACCCCCTGCGGATGATCGATGAAGGCTTGCCGAGGTTCATCACGAGTGCTGAGCTGGATGAAATCAGGGAAACGACAAGACCCCCGTTCAGCGACAACTTGATCGTCAGGCTGATAGAGGCCGCCGAACGTGAGGGACGACCCGTCTACTTTTCACTGACACTCTATCCCTCTCCGGTGATAGACCCGTTCTGTGAAAACGGTCGCATGCTCGGACTGGCGGTGGAGGTCACCACGCCGAAGCGCCCATACGCTGAAGCCCTTGAAAACATGGCGGAAACCTGGATCAACGAGTATCGTACAGGTGGCCTGGACAGCTGGAGGATTCGATTCGCGAAGGAAGGTGACGCCAATCGGATGATGATGATGAATTACCCGGCCAATATCCTGAGATTGGTTGGTCTGCTGAATAAATACGCGCCTGAGTACCGTCTGGACCTGTTCAACTGGTACAGGGAGCATTGCCTGAACGTCATCCCGCAGAAGGACGCCGATGAGATGGGTATGAAATGGCGGGAATGGGAGGATATTGAGGAAATCCAGAAATGGTGTCTCAGGCAGGGTTACGGGATTTGAACACGGATTGGGAATGGTTTAACCTCGCGCAAAACGGTGACCAAAACGCCTGGCGGCGGTTGATCGAGAGACACGCGCCCGGATTGACCCGGATGGCCTTTTTGGTCACCGGGTCGTCATCCGTGGCGCAGGACCTGGTGCAGGATTCCTTCATCGAGTTGATCCGGTGGAGACCCGGCCACAGGAAAGGCAGTTTCAAGGCCTACCTCTCGACAGCGGTCTACCACAGGGCACTCAAGGAGGTAAAGCGATCCAGGGCTATGTCATCCCTGGATCGTGTCGACCTGGAGGACTCAGCTGTCTCACCGCTCGATGGAGTCGTGAGTGAAGAAAGGGATCGCGCGATAGCGGGGGTCATCGGGTCTCTCGACCGTGATCACAGGGACATTCTGATTCTGCGATTCTACGGTGGGCACAGCTACATGGCGATTGCAGAGATGACCGGACTGTCTCTGGGTACCGTCAAGTCGCGGATCTTTTACGCGGTCAAGACATGCAGAAACCGATTGAAAGAGAAAGGATGGATCGAATGAAGCACCCGGATGAAGATACCCTGCTGAAACATGTCCTCGAACTGCTGGAAGGGAAGGAGCAGGACGAGCTGGCAGCTCATCTTGTAACGTGCATGCCATGCCGGCAGAGGTTCGATACCATGAAGCGGGAGACCGAGATGCTTGGCCGCCTCGAGACGGATATTCCCCTGCCGGAAATCGATATCCCAGGCAGAAAAGGGAACTGGTTGCCACAACTCGTCAGGATAGCCGCCCTGCTCCTGGTAGGATTTGCTTCGGGATACGGTTTTTCGAACATTTCCCATCCTCAGGACGTCATGGTTGTCCCTGAATATAGAACAGCCTCGGCTCCTCCACAGACAATACAGCATTTTACCGTCTGTGAGTCGCTGAACCTGGACGTCCGGTAATTGTCAAATCTTACAAAAATGGGGTCATAAAAATGGGGTCAGACCCCATTTTACTAAAACTTGACATCTAAATATTATTGTGCTATAATGCCAATAGATACTCATTGGCCTCATCTTCAGCCATATTATTCAAATCCTTTTCAGTAGAGCCCAGTCAACTCCAGCAAGGAGGTTTTAAATGTCACACAGACTTGTGACAATGTTCGCCTTAGTCTTTCTGGTATTTTTCTCTTCCCTTTGCGCTCTGGACCTGGATCTCATCGTGAAGAGACCGGTGAAAGTATTGGATGATCGAGTCCCTACGGCCATGTCGAGCCAATCGGTCTTGATATCGAAGGGCCGTTTAACGAGTTCTCCCGGGACTGTCCTGGACTCAACCTATTACGACTGGCAGAGAAACGGTGGACTGGACGACCACCTGGAGGTCTTCAACGACGGTGGGAGGATTAAGATCAACGGTACTTTTATGGTTGCCTACCAGCAAGACACGGCCGATCGCTCACAGAATTACTACCACTGGAACGGCGCATCGTGGACCGGGCATGGTATGCCGGTATTTCCCGTGAGGAGCGGGTTCGGCTCCATGTCCCAGTTCTCCGATGGGCGTGTCGCCATCTGCTCCCATGGTAACGTCGACGGTTTTGGCACCAGGGCATATGCGGCCTACGATGCGTTCCCCGGACTTTATGCCTTCACCTACTACGGGTCCTCGCCGACGAACATCCTTATCTGGCCCAGGATCTCCGTCAACTCAAACGGCACGATCAGCATGACCGGCACTAACCAGACGTCTTCGGACGTTTCGGTCGTTACCGGGGATGAGGTTACCGGCTTTGGTGAATGGGACTTGGCCTTAAGGACCCTGGCACCCGACTGGATGGATGGCGACATGGAGTGGAATACGATACATTCCGGGACAAACGGTAAAGTCGGTATCGTTATCCCTGACCTCGCTGGATCCGTGAGACTTTTCGAGTCCAACGACAACGGGGGCAGCTGGGCGGTAAGCACTGTCGCTATTGCCGACACCGCTGGATTGCCCGCGGGTCTCGATTCTACGGCTGCCAGGAACGGATGGATCAATTCCGATATCATGTATATCGGTGACGAGCCCCATGTTGCGTGGACAGCGGGGCAGGGGGTCAGAAGTGGTGGTTTGTATGGTATTACCGACTTCAAGACCACCGTCTACCACTGGAGTCCCTCGACCGGTATAGACGAGGTGGTCGTCGCCACGACGCAGTCCGTCGATGACACGCGGCCTGATTATGTCCCGCTCCCGTTCAACCACATGAGTGTAGACTGGCCGGCAATGGGTATTGCCACGGACGGAAATACCATTGTCATGGCCTTCACGGCCTTCGATGTGGATGACGTCGATCCTACCTCGCTCCCACCCGTGGGGTTTGTCGATATCTGGGTGGCAGCTTCGGTGGACAATGGGAATACCTGGTCGGCACCCGCTAATGTGACAAATCCAGACGGCACATTCCTCGGCTGGGACGACCGTTACCCCTCCCTAGCCAGGACAAACATAGATAACGCCGCTGATCCGGGTAAAGATGTCTACATGATCTACCAATCAGATGACCGGGCCGGCACGTTTGTCCAGGGTACGGAAGGCGCCATAAACATGGATTATGTCAAGTTTATGGGGATTGATCTCGACGTTATCCCGATGGGACTGACCCTTGCCGAACCGACACCTGGTATTGCCGGAGTGGACAATACCTTTGAGGTGAGTGGAGCGACCCCTGGAGAGTTGGTTAAATGTGTCTATGGGATAAGTCCCGGCTCTACCAGTTCTTCGGATTGCCTGGGAGTGACGGTTGACATCGACGACCCCGTCGGGGTAGGCTCTGCTATCGCGGATGGCAGCGGTGTCGCGACCATAACGGCTTTCGTTCCCGGTAGAGCCAGCGGGCAGGCTGTTCTCTTTCAGGCCGTTGAGGGATCGAGTTGTGAAACCAGCAATCTCGTCGAGTACGCGTTCCCGTAAAGACACAGTACATCAGGTGGTGTCAGGCCTTGACTTTTGACTTAAGCGTCGAGATTTGTCGGTATCGAAGATGTTGCCGCAATATCTCTGCCGAGTCAAATCTCAAGACCTGGCACCTTTTTCATCGTGTCGAAAGGAACCTATGGACCCTTGATATCGTGAGGTCCTAAATGCAAATACCTGCGTCTTGAATCGGGGAATTCATTGACCCGGATCCTCGGCGTCTGGTCGTCGGACAATTTTAGCAGGAAGAAATCGTCATCCCCTGCCCCGAAAGAGGCCGTGTAGCCTGTGACTATGTATCCCCCGTCGGTCGTCTGGTGTATGTCCCAGGCCTGATCGTCGGTCCATCCCCCGTAGACACGAGTCCATGTGCTGTCTCCCTCGGAATCGGTCTTTATCACGTAGACGCTGTCTACCCATGCAGCCTGCGCAAAGGTGAAACCTGCTAAGATGTACCCTCCATCATCTGCCTGCTCGACTGTGTGACCACGGCTGTTGTCGTTTCGGATCCATTTATTTGACCACAATGTGTCCCCGTCCGCATCGATCTTCATGAGGAAGGCATAGTACTGTGGGACAACAGGCCTTGCCCCGGCGACGACATACCCACCGTCATCGGTCTGGTCGACGTCGTAACAGAGGTCACCCTCGCCATAAGTATGGTCCCAGACGACATTCCCCAGGGAATCGGTCTTCACCACGTAGAGACTGTCACCGTTTCCCGCGATGACGAAGCCCCTGTCGTCTGTCTCCTGTATCCCCCGGGCCTCGTAGACGTACGGACCCGCGTTGGGCTTATATAACCTCGTCCACTCCTCGTCCCCGAGCGAATCGACCTTCACGACGTAGTATTCGCCTCCCGGACTCCTGTACCCGGCCATGACGTAGCCGCCGTCGCTCGTGAGGTCCCCGCTGTAAGCCCTCTCGAAGGCACCGCTCGTCCCGAAGGTACGTGACCATAGAGTATCCCCCTGATCATCGGTCCTCAAGAGCCACATGTCGGAATAACCAGAGCCGTACGATTCGGTATACCCTGCAACGTAATATCCACCATCCGCGGTCTGGTTAACTGATTGTGCCCGGTCTACATCCGTCCCTCCATACTTTCTGGTCCAGATCGTATCCCCGATATCATCCGTTTTGACCAGGAGAAAATCGTTCCAGCCCGCGGTATTGGACCACGTTTCACCCGCCATGATGTAGCCGCCGTCAGCTGTCTGCTTAACAGAGTAGGGGATTTCGATCCCCTCCTCTCCATACGTGCGCATCCATTCGAGTTCCTGGGTGAAGGCGGTCTCGGAAAGTGACAGCCAGAGAGACAGGGTCATTAACAGCAGATTTTTCATGGCAACCTCGCGGTGATTTCAACAAGATCGAATTTTCAGCCTTCCAAGTCGATTCTACCAGAATCAGAGATCATTGTCAACATGGACCTTTTTCCTTGTCAAATTTAATAAACCTTGTATGTTCTACACATTATAATTCCCCTCGTGGCTAAAATGTTACTTTTGTAGTTCTCACTCGATTCCACCGGGAGGCCTGAAACATGTTTTACCGCACCTTTATTCTCTTGTCACTCGTAGTTGTATTTGCATTGATCACTCTCTCATCGACGAGGGGGATCGAATCAAATGACGAAGTAAGACCGTCTGTGTCCCTCCGACAAGAGGTTCCCGACGACGAATACATTCCCGTTTCGCCAGAAAGCAGGCGGACATCACCCGCTTACCGCTACTCGAGCAGTGAGATATTCACGACCCAGGTGAACGTCGATAGCCTCGGCATGAACATAGTCGGTGATGCAGCCAACGAGCCATCCATCGCCGTCGACCCTTCAGATCCAGGTACGATCGCTATCGGTTGGCGCCAGTTCGACACTATTTCGAGCAATTTCAGGCAGGCAGGCTGGGGTTACACTGCAGACGCCGGAACGACCTGGACGTTTCCAGGAGTAATCGAGCCGGGTCTTTTCCGTTCTGACCCCGTCTTGGCCTTCGACTCGGATGGGAACTTCTATTACAACAGCCTGGCAGTCGACGCCGGGGATTTCTGGTGTGATGTCTTCAAATCTACAGACGGAGGCAGCACATGGGATCTGGGGACCTTCGCCCAGGGCGGAGACAAGCAGTGGATGACCGTCGACAGGTCAGGAGGGATTGGCAATGGCAATCACTACGCCTACTGGACCTACGCTTACAGTATCTGCGAGCCGGGTTTCTTTACGCGTTCGCCGGATGGCGGCATCAGCTACGAGGAGTGCGACACCATCCCCGGTCTGCCATACTGGGGCACACTGGACGTGGGTCCTGATGGAGAACTCTACGTAGGTGCGGCCGGAGGATACGATTACGTCTTCGTGGTGGCGAAGTCTTCCAACGCGCAGGACTCCAGCCAGACCGTAACGTGGGATTTCCTTTCGGATGTCGATCTGGACGGATATATCTCGTCCGGTTCAGGCCCCAACCCGGGCGGACTGCTCGGACAGACCTGGATCGCAACCGACCACTCGACGGGTCCGACACGTGGCAACGTCTATCTGCTCTGTTCTGTGGATCGCTTTACCGGTCCTGACCCGCTCGATGTCATGTTCGCCCGCAGCACGGACGGCGGAGAGACATGGAGTGCACCGATCCGAGTCAACGACGACCCGGATACC
Source organism: uncultured Gemmatimonadota bacterium (assembly GCA_964442125.1). Classification (GTDB taxonomy): domain Bacteria; phylum Gemmatimonadota; class CAZMKB01; order CAZMKB01; family CAZNLH01; genus CAYTWO01. The sequence goes on along the minus strand of CAYTWO010000002.1, from coordinate 22,126 downwards.
AGCGCCTACCAGTGGTTCGGCACCATGTCCGTGGCACCCAACGGCCGTATAGACGTGATCTGGCTCGACACCCGCGACGACCCGGGTGGCTACGACTCGGCTCTCTACTACTCGTATTCGACGGACGCGGGTGTCACCTGGACCGTGAACGAAAGGATGTCCGATTCTTTCGACCCACACGTTGGATGGCCTCAGCAGCAGAAAATGGGTGACTACTTCGACATGGTCTCTGACGACACCGGTGCCCACCTGGCCTGGGCCGGTACGTTCAACGGCGAACAGGATGTCTACTACAGCCACATCGTTTCTGATCAGGTGGGAATAGGGAATCAGAGTTCGGAGCCCGGTATAGCCAGGGTCTTCTCGCTCTCCCAGAACTACCCCAATCCATTCAATCCTTCCACGACCATTTCGTTTGAGATCCCGGATGGTGCCGGGAAAGGTACGCCGGGAGTCTCTGTAACAAAGCAACCGGTGAATCTAACGGTCTACGACATCCGAGGCAGGCGGGTGAGGACCCTGGTCGATAAAGAGCTCGAACCGGGGAGTCACAGGATCCACTGGGATGGACTAAACAAGAGAGGGCAATCGGTCGCGTCTGGCATATACCTATACACCCTGAAAACCGGAGGAGAAATTTTCACAAGAAAAATGATGATGCTGAAATAGACTGAAAAATCAAATTACAGGAATAATCCAGGTAAAATAGGGACACCAGCCTGATCCCCGGCAGCTATCGCAGGAAAATAAGGGAGGTATCCCCACAAAACCACTTTCCTGCTTGTAAAAAAGACTGAAACGTGGTACAATCTACCAATATTTCCACTCCCCCTTATTTGAAAATCTTCATTTCAAGGATTTACTGCACTTTACCCCGCAGGAGGTAAGAAGTATGTTCTACCGCACAATGGTTTCCTTGACAATTGCAAGCGTCATGCTTTCTCTCGTTCTCTCATCGTCGTTGGGGGCTGAAGGAGACATCGTTGTTACACGGTCGCCGAAAGATCGCCATGAGGTTCCAGAGGATGAATACATCCCTGTTCCAAGTGCGGAACAGCGAACTTCACCTGCCTACCGGTATTCATCTCGCAATTTCTTCGCCACCCAGGTAAATGTCAACAGCTCAGGTGAAAACATTGTCGGTGATGCCGCGAACGAGCCTTCAATAGCGGTTGATCCATCAGATCCAGGTACGATCGCGATCGGCTGGCGCCAGTTCGATACGATCAGCAGCAATTTCAGGCAGGCAGGCTGGGGATACACGGCCGATGCCGGAACAACGTGGACGTTCCCCGGTGTTATCGAGCCAGGGATTTTCCGATCGGACCCGGTGCTCGATTCAGACCTGGAGGGAAACTTCTACTTCAACAGCCTGACAGTCGATGGTGGAGATTACTCTTGTGATGTGTTCCAGTCGACCAACGGCGGTATCACGTGGGATTCGGGGACGTACGCGTATGGCGGTGACAAGCAGTGGATGACCATAGACAAAACAGGCGGTATCGGCAAGGGCAACATCTACGCGTACTGGACGAGTTGGTATAGCACCTGTTTTCCGGGCTTCTTCACCCGTTCAACGGATGGAAACGTAAGCTACGAGGACTGTATCGTCATACCGGATGATCCATCGATCGGGACTCTCACAGTGGGCCCGGATGGGGAGCTGTACGTCTTTGGGGAAGGGGATAGTGATCTGATTGTAGCCAAGTCTACCAACGCGCGTGATCCGGCGCAGTCGGTAATATGGGATTTTACATCACCGGTTGACCTGGACGGCTATATGGTTTGGGGAGGCCCAAACCCCGGGGGACTGCTCGGGCAGGCCTGGATCGCAGTAGATCATTCTAACGGTCCGTCGAGAGGCAACGTCTATGCGCTCTCTTCGGTAGAACGTATCTCTAACTCTGACCCACAGGATGTGATGTTTGCCCGCAGTACGGATAGTGGTGTCACGTGGAGTTCACCTGTCAGGATCAACGATGACCCCGGCAACAATGCATGGCAGTGGTTCGGAACCATGTCCGTGGCTCCTAACGGGCGTATCGACGTTATCTGGCTGGATACCCGCAACGATCCCGGTGGTTACGATTCCGAACTATTTTACTCATACTCGCTGGATACCGGTATTACCTGGTCCCCTAACGCCCGGTTGTCAGATTCCTTCGACCCGCATGTGGGCTGGCCGCAGCAGGACAAGATGGGCGACTACTTCGACATGGTCTCAGACGAAACCGGAGCCCATATTGCCTGGGCGGGAACGTTCAACGGTGAACAGGACGTATACTACGGCCATATTTCAACCGCCATTTACGTGCCCAATGACTACGTGACGATCCAGGAGGCCATCGATGCCGCGGTGGATGGAAACACCATTATAGTCAGTCCGGGTACCTACGTGGAAAACATCGATTTTCTCGGTAAATCGATTCAGGTAATAAGCGAGGCGGGCCAGTCGAGTACGATCATCGATGGGAATCAGGTCGGGAGTGTTGTGACGTTCGATAGTGGAGAAGACGGAAGCTCGGTAATCGATGGATTCACGATCACTAACGGCAGTGCGACTCTTGGTGGGGGGACCTACTGCTTTTCTACCTCCCCGACTGTTTCCAACAATCTGATAACTGGAAACACGGCGACCGACAGCGGTGGAGGGATTTATTGCGGTGGGTCCAGGGGCCCGACGATCGTTCATAACACGATCACCGGGAATCTGGCGGGGTCGTCAGGCGGCGGCCTCTGGTCTTCGGTACCGTCTCTGACGGTCACAAATTCGATCCTCTGGGACAATATCGCCGCTGCAGGACCCCAGATCGGGTTGGGTACCAATGACGTTCTCACCATCAGTTACTCGGTTGTGGAAGGTGGGGAAGAGTCGGTATCAGGAGGCATACTCAATTGGGATCTCGGTATGATCGTTGCGGATCCACAGTTTGTAGATCCCGGAAGTGATGATTATCACCTGATGGCGGAGTCACCTTGTGTGGACGCGGGCACGAACGTGGGGATCAACAGCGATTTCGAGGGTGACACGAGACCGTTCGGTCATGGCTCTGATATCGGCTACGACGAGTCACCGTATTCGGTCGCCTTCAATCTGTCACTCACCGTGAACGGGCCCTCGGAAGTACAGAGGGGTGACACACTTTATTTCAACTCGTTGATGCAGAACAACTTGAATATTGCCCTCAGCGGGGATTACTGGCTATCCGTGTTGCTGCCTACCATGAACGAGGTCCTGATCCCTGAGGGTTTTCTCAATATGCAGAACCCGATGGCAGGGCAGATACCGGCGAACAGGGGAGTCAACTTGAATAACGAGCTTTATGTGCCGGCACCGGTGGACACGGGGACGTATAGACTGATAGGGCGGAACGGCTTATATCCGGACAGGGTAATAGACGAAGAGTCGTTCGAATTCAGGGTAATCGAGTAGCAGCAGTAGGTGTGATTGCCACAGTAGATAGATCATTTGAGGAAACGATTTCCCGTAGCAGATTTGATTCTATGTGCCAATAGCCGTCATTCCGGCATGTCCGGACCCACGTCATTCCGGCATGTCCGGACCCACGTCATTCCGGCTTGTCCGCCTCCTTCGTCATTCCGGCTTGCCCGCCTCCTTCGTCATTCCGGCTTGTCCGCCTCCTTCGTCATTCCGGCTTGCCCGGAATCGATTTAAGCGCCCCGCGGTAAACCACGTGTCGCTTATAAATGCAAGGAATTGGAGATTGCTGACTTCGCTCGCGTATCCTTCGGGAACGCTCGCTATGCATTTTCCCGACGCGCTGATCTCCGATCAGCTTGCGAAAAGTCCCATGATCTTGTAATCTCTCCTTATACCTGGCAATTCTGGCAGGTCCCGTTTTTCAGAAGCCCGATGGGCAGATCATAATCCGCGAAGGAAATGTCGATGGCAAAGAAACGCGATAGACCGGTAGACTGCCTCAATTGTGGAGAGAGACTGACGGGTAAATACTGCCCGGAGTGCGGACAGAAGAACACGGACTTCAGGGAGTCGATATGGCATGTGATTGCCGAAGTCCTCGAAGAGGCTGTTTCATTCGATTCCAAGCTATACAGGAGCATCTTCTTCCTGCTGCTCAGGCCCGGTTACCTGAGCCGGGAATACAACGAAGGGAAACGAGTGAGATATATCCGTCCCTTTCGTATATATCTCTTCTCCAGTATCGTCTATTTCTTTCTCCTCTCTATTTACGGACCTTTAAGGATCTTCGATGATAAGATTGGAGTGGGGGATAATAGTGAAGAGGCTGGTTGGGAGATGGCGGATACTGTCGCCAACGTCGTTACAGATTCGGGGGGCGTGCAGGAAGAGCTGAAAGATCCCAATAAAATTTTTCTTGGCCCTTTCTCTGAAGCAGTTCCAGAATCACTCCTGAACGACATTACCGATTCAACGACTTCGATCAAGGTGATAGGAATGGACTTCGAGGAGTGGGACTCTCTCATCGAAGGCTGGAAGTCTGCCGGTGAAGACACGGGAAATACTATAGTAGGAAGTACTTACCTATATACAAGGGCAAAGAATTACATCATCGATCAATTCGAAAGACTGAAGGCAATGCCGAATAAGGAACTTGAGAGTAGTTTTGTCGCCGATTTGGAGAAGAACCTTCCGACGATGATGTTTTTCCTTCTTCCTGTCGTCGCGCTCATTCTCAAGATTATCTATCCCCTTTCCAGGCGATTTTACATCGAGCACCTGATCTTCTCCCTCCACATCCACTCTTTCATCTTCCTGCTCATGACACTCCTGCTCGTCTTCGATTACCCGAGCTTTTCCGGAATTGCACCCTTTGTTGTTCTTCTCTATTTATTCCTTGCCATGAGAACCACCTACCTGCAATCGGTCATCGGGACGCTGGGAAAACTTTTTCTCCTCCTGATCCTCTATTCTCTCAGCCTGGGCACGGTCTTCGCGTTGACCGCCCTAATCACCATTGCCCTTATCTGACATGAAGCCATAACGTACCGAATGTAACCATACGTAACCGGCGGACCATTCCCGCCGGTATTGGGGTTGTGTGACTTGCACAACCATCGCTTATCGATTATTTTATCAAGGTTCCCTAACCCCGATTTCCGTAAAATCAGTTTATGGAGAAACAGAAAATGCCCTTGAAATCATGTGTATCTGCAGCATTATTGTTCTCGATGGTGAATGTATTTACCGCGTTCGATTGTGCGGGGGATCAGCTTTCGGAGTCTGAGGTGTTGGCTCGACGGCTCCAGAACGATTTTCGCATCTATACCGACCTCAACTATTATACCTCGGGTGAGTGGGAAGCCAAACTGGATCTCTATTACCCGAAAAATGCGACCGAACCTCCCCCTGTACTGATCTACTATCATGGAGGTAACTGGGACAGTGGGCCCAGGAAGGAGTCGGTCCTGGCCTTGATTCCCTACCTCGATATGGGCTTTGCAGTGGTGAACGTTGACTACAGGTTGACCCCTGACGCACTGGCACCGGCCGCGGTAATCGATTGCAGATGCGCACTCCGCTGGGTGATACGAAACTCAGAGGAATACTACCTCGACTCATCGCGGATAGTGCTTGCGGGCCACTCCGCGGGCGGTCATTTAGCACTGATGACCGGGATGCAACTGACAGGTTCTGAGTTCGACACCGAGTGCGAGAAGGCTGAGCCGAATTGGGCAGGTTCGAAATCCGAGATCAAGGTCGCTGCCATTATCAACTGGTACGGGATAAGTGACGTCTATGACCTGCTCGGAGGTGCAAACGAGAGAGAATGGGCTCGTGCATGGGTGGGAGAGAAGCCAGACCGCGAGAAGATCGCAAAGCGTGTCTCGCCCAGGACTTATGTCCGGGAAGGTCTGCCACCCATCATTTCCATCCACGGGGGCTCTGATCCTGTCGTCCCATACCGGCATTCGGCCCGGCTTCACGCGGCCCTCCACCGGGCGGATGTCCCGAACTATCTCGTTATGATTCCCGGGGGCGAACACGGGGGCTTCAACCTGAATGACAGCATGAACGCTTACAGAGAGATAGAACATTTTCTAAAGCAGCACGGGATCTTGCGGGATAAAAAGAAGGTAAATAAATAGGCTCCCTGTCATTCCGGCTTAAATCATTCCTCATCACGCCTCTTGACTTTCTCTTCCGGGAGACTATCTCAAAGAATAGTAGGAGTGGTTGATTAGCTGAAACCTCCCTTGATCCCGGTCATTCAGACTGAGTGGCTGGGATCACAAAAAGGTATTTGGCTGTTAGTCGCGAGTGCAATTTTGCACACTTTCAATCAGCTGAGACATACAGGAGGGACTCATGAGGATGTTACTCAAAGCCGAGATGCCTGTCAAGAGCGCGAACGAGGCTTTCAAGGATGGAGCATTTCAGAAGACAATGCAGTCGATTATAGAAGACCTGAAGCCCGAGGCAACCTACTTCCTTGCTGACAACGGAAAGAGGACCGGTTATTTTTTCCTCGACATAAAAGATCCTTCACAGATTCCCGAGTGCTGTGAGCCCTTTTTCCTGGCAATGAATGCCAACATCGAGCTCACACCGGTCATGAAGTACGAGGATCTTCAGAAGGCTGGACCGGCCATCGAAAGCGCGATCCAGAAGTACGGCAACAATCGCTAAAGATATAGTGAGGGACCCTCAGACACATTATTTACACCTCCTTTCAGTAATGTCTGGGGGTCTCGTTCTTTCCATCTTCTGTCTGGCAGGGATCCGGTTCAACGAATCAGGTTGACCCTGCCGGTCTCGAAAATTTCACCAGCCTTGAAGCGAAGGAAGTAGATCCCCGATGGAAGGCTCCGACCGTGGTCATCCTTCCCTTGCCAGACCACCTGGTGCCTACCTGCCCGGTATGGCCGTTCAGCAAGGATCGATACCCTTCGTCCACGGATATCATAAACCGACAGGTGGACATCCCCTGCTTCGGAGAGCTCGAAGGGAACCGTCAGACTTGGATTGAATGGGTTGGGATAGGCAGAGAGCAGGTGGCTGGAGTGGGGAAGAGATAGAGAATCTTCTCCAGACTCGATACCCACATCTCCTTCCCCCTGGTACAGGCGCACAATACCATCTCCTGACCCGATCAGGACGTCCAGGAAGCCGTCTCCACTCCAGTCACAGACGAAAGGGCGGGACCTCGCCTCCCCTCCGAGATCTATCGAGTCGCCATCGGATTCGACGAAGACATAACCGGAGAAAATCGGTGCGTCATCGGTCCCCACGTTACTGTAGAAGATGAGCTGTCCGTTGGTATTGCCGGTGAGCAAGTCCTTCATGGTGTCATCGTCGAGATCGGTGACTACAGGACAGGATCGCGCCGAGGGTACTACCATGTCATCACTATTCTCCTGTACGAATTGCTCCAGGCGGAAATCGGGTGAGGTGTCTGTCCCTTCATTGATGAAGAGATGGAGTTTCCCATCGAGCGCGCCGACGACGAGGTCTTTTCTCCCGTCATTGTCCCAGTCAACCACTGTCGGAGTAGCCCTGGATCCTACGTCGATATCCTCTTTCAAGCCCGGCTCCCCCACCAGTAAGGGCGTTCCGCCATCGAACTCCGGGTCATCGTTAGTGCTTGTGTTGAGGTAGATTTGGATGGTCCCATCCGACAGGCCGATGAGCAGATCCTTGCGTTCATCTTCGTCCCAGTAGACTACTCGGGGAAAGACCCCCAGTCAGCCACTCCCGGGACAGATGAGATTTGATCCCTCCGATTGAGCGTAGGAAAAGGTGCCGAAAATTGGGTCGGCGGCCGTTCCAACGTTCAGGTATACACGCACCTTCCCTTCAGAGAATCCACCACCGCCCTCTCCTATTATGAGGTCTTTGAGCGAGTCTCCGTCCCAGAAAGTGAAAGAGGGGACGGAATAACCCGGGACATGGATTATGTTGCTGTTGGCCTCGACATACTCCGCGGGACCAAGTAAGAGGTCGGCTGACGCTGAAACCGATAGCAAGTGGAGCAGTACAGCTGTGAGAAGGATGGGAATGAAGGCAGATTGTTTTAGCTTGAACATCTCTATGGCCCCAATCGGTTAAAAGGGTTTACTCTAAAATGGGAAGGGAATATGAGCCAGGTCTGCGAGCTCCTCCTCGATATAGAGTGGAATAGTGTCATCCCATTCCTCATTGATCTGAATGATGATATCGTTGGCTATCAGCGCGTTACTCACGGCTGTGGGATGAATTTCGTCGGCAAACAGGTGATCATAGTCGCCATAAGCGGGCGGAGGGACAAGCTGTTGGCCGAAAATTATCGGTGGATCAAACACGATCTCCTGAATCATCGAATAGGAATCGAACGCAACCACGAAGTTGAAACGGTTACCCGCGGCCCTGATGATTCGATTAACTCGCTCGATGTGTGCCTGCACATTGACAATCTCGTCCGGGTTCAGCTCGTTCCATAGATCCGGTGTTAGCGTTACATCCGGAATCAACCATATGACAAATTGCGCGTCCAGGTGAGAGGTCCTCAGCCTTAAAAGGTCCCACCTCATGTTGTCGATGATATTGTCGATAACGGCATCAGCAGAAGGATCCACACCCGGGGCGGATGCAGCGAGAAGATTAACGTTGTTGAGAATATCGTTTGATCCTATCTCGAATCCGAAGAGTGTCGCCTTATCCTGAATCTGCAATAATCGAAGGAGCTCGTACAGATCTATCTGGGCACCGATGTCATCCGATTCCGAGCCGGCGATTGCAAAATTTGCCAGCTCATCGCCCGTCATGGCTCCCTTGTCAAAGACAGCTTCCATGGGGTCCATTTCATATAAGTCCGGTGGATTGCCATATGCGATCCAGAGCAGGTCATTATGTGTAAGGCTGTTCCCGAATGTAACCGTATCGGTGAAATCCGCTTGTCCAAACGTTGACGATGTCAAGGTAAATATCGCGAGACATACGATCGGAAAGGACCACTTTCGCATTATATCCCTCCAATGAATTCCACAAATAACACGAGTGCAAATATGCTCGATGTATGCATCTCACTATATCATAAAGTTATGGGGATGTCAATATGACGAATTGAATCTGAAGAGGAAAAAATGACCAGGAAAAAAGCCGGGTCTCGAAATGGACCCGGCTGTTGTCGTGTCAATCATGGACCATATATGAAAGAGGACGCTATTTCAAAACCGTCATCTTTCGAGTGAATCTCTCCTCGCCTGCCCTCAAGGTGTACAGGTAGATGCCCGATGAAACCATTTCACCTCGATCGTTCCGACCGTCCCAGTGTATCTTGTGACTCCCTGGACCGAGCTCCGAATCGATCAATGTCCTCACGTGCCTCCCACGGATGTCATAGACGGTCAGGTTCACCGGCTGATTGACACCCATGGTTGCAGAGAGGTCAAACGAGATCGTCGTCGACGGGTTGAAGGGGTTGGGGTAATTTTGTGACAGGTCGTAACCCGTGGGCAGCCTGGAACCAGGCTCAAAGGTCTCAATGCCGGTAATTCCCGGTTGAAAAAAGTCCATGACCGCGATCATTACCGTTTCCCTGAATTCCGAGTTGTGGATGGCTTCCCACCCAAAACCGAGGTGAACCGCCTTGGCGGAACCTTCCTGGTAAAGGACTCCCGCTATTTCCGAAGTTGCAACCCCGTACTCTAATATAGCCGAGGTTGTGGTTGAGTCCGTAATCGCAACTTGATCCCGCGACGTCTGGTTGTTTGCCCCGCCTATCCCGGAAGTTGTGAAGACAAGCCCCTCCATTATGCTGCCGGTAATCCCAAAGGTGAGGGTGTTCGCGTTATCCTGCACATAATTGATGCTCAGAACGTCCATGAGTTCGCTTCCCTCTGTATCTTCGGCAATATCCTGACCAGTCAGGAACAAGGATCCTCCGTTGTTCAAGTGACCGGCGAGCGTAGCCGCCTCAGACGTGCTCAAGGTCGTGGTAGCACCGTCACCGGTGAACCAGATAACGATACTGTCCGGGTAAGCGGCGAGGTCCGCCGGGGTTGGTTCACCGCTCACCTCGGTACTCCACAAATGATAGCTTATGGTTATGCTTCTCAATGCCTCGAGGAAGTACGACTCATATTCACTTCCCTCATCATCATCGACCAGCATAACCTCTGCGGGATTTATCGGAAGCTCTATGTCGGTGCCGCCTTCTACCAGCACCAGGCTGTCATAGGGGACGTCGGTTCGATACGGAGATGCGCCATCAGCGATGATGTCATAGGTCCCTATAATGGTCTCGAAGCTGAAATTACCGGTTGGGTCGGTAGAAACGGTAACATAGGGGCCCGGGTACGGATTCCCCTCGGCGAAGAACTCCAGATCCGCGGCGACGCCTGTTTGCGTATCGGGATCCAGAACCTGTCCGGAAAATGTGGCGGTAATTTCCGGCTGCAGTTCAATATCGACAACTACAGGGGTGTTGAGAGTGATGGTGACCGGAAGACTTTGATCCTGGTATGCAAAGGCGGAGACGTTCAGGGTTACATCGGCAAACGGGGAGGCAAAAGAGTA
>CAYTWO010000002.1:8275-11528 GCA_964442125.1 uncultured Gemmatimonadota bacterium | reverse complement strand
CGGTTGCGAGAACCACTGAAAGTTTTTACATAATTTGCTTCACCTGCTTTCAACAGGACAGACGGCGACAGGCCATCCTCGCCCAGTCGGCGCCCGGTATACGCGGCGCCGCAATATTCATCGTCTGCTGAACGGCTGAAGACCATTACCATGTTGAAGGCATCGTCTACCATGATCGCCGGGTAGAGGTAGAAAAAACCATCAGCACCGAAGGCCACATCTTCAATGGCCGATGGTATATCGACCCTCAGTCTCAGGTAACGAGCAAACGCATACTGGTTGCCAGATCCTCCACGGATTGCGGTTGCAGTCCAGATCTGGCCATTTTTATAGACCGCATTGCGATAGGCTCGTCGGCCGCTATCGATTCCCGGGGAACCGCCACCTAATTGGTTGGCGTTTGGAGGGGCTGAGGCGGCTGTGGTGGGAATATTGACTCCAGTAACCGTTGGTGATGCTCCGAGCGGGTCTTCTATTGTCCACAGGGTAATAAATGTGCTGGTACTATATGGCGAGTCAACCACAATATAAGCGGTATTGGACGTCGAATCGAGGTGAACAGCGGCGATTGGCGGACCATCGACCCGGACTGAGGTGTTTTCCGGGTCCCTGAAGTCCCAGAAATCGGTATAATCTACAGGACCGCAGGTAAGATCATATAGCTGATCTTTTGGAATGATACGTATTTTACAGTACATAAAACCCCCGGTATATAGGAACTGTCTGCCGCTGACGTAAATCGCCTGGTCATCGTAAGCCATCTTTGGATAGTCGCCCCATGTAAAAGAATCGTTCATACCGTTGAGATTGGCTGGAAAGGCATAATTACACCAGGTCCCCATCGGATCGGAATCGTCCGACACCGAGATCAGCCAATAGGCTTCATCGACACCGTCCCAGTGGTCCCAGAGCATCACCCAGCGGCCTTCGAAGTGATCGTAAATGACCCAGGGGTCGAACGCGTCGACAGAGGGTAGTACGTTCTGGAACCAGGCATCGGCAATGGTTCGGAAAAGCTCGTTCCCTTGTTTATCATAGATGACAAATTCCGAGTTTACCATCGCAATAATATGGTTCGGACCAGCAGCCATGATAGGGTCAGGCGGGATGGTATTCCCCCTGTCGGCGATACCCTCAAAATCGATCATTACGCCCGGCGCGTCCGAAACCCTGGATGGACCTTCAAGGGCCGCCGGATCGATGAAGATGTTGCTCCCTTCTGGTGCAGAGGCGGGAGTGTGGTTGAAAATATCATCAACCAGTGGCGGATCGGATGTCTCCCAGTGAAGATTCCTCACCTTGAATTGATCGGTGGAGATTATTGCCGGGGAATTTAACATTTCACCGGTAGAGACAGACGCCCCGCCTTCAATACTACCGAATGCCGGTCCGGTAACCTGTGCCAATAGATCTCCCCTGTTGAATAAAAGCAGCATTAGTAGAGAGAGGAAACCGGCATAATTCTTCACTGAGGGGCAGGAGTCGCAGAACCAACCTGGACTTGAGGCAGGAGTCTTACCTGACTTTTTCATGATATCTCCTCGGTTAGAGTTGTTGGTTGATGAATTCAGAAATTTCAGTTTTCATGGTGAAAGGGGAAACGCTCTGCAGGACAATCATATACAAAGTAATATGTTTCAGTACATTGCATTATACACGAAAAAACAGAATTGTCAAGACTTATTGGAAGGGGCCTGACCCCTTTTTACAATGAGTCATGCCCCACAGTCATTCCGGCTTGTCCGGGTCCCGCGTCATTCCGGCTTGTCCGGAATCAAGACCTTCAGGAACACTCGCTATGCAGATTCCCGACGCGCTCCACTTCGTTCCGCTTGCGGGAATGACGGATAGGGAGGTCATTCCGGCTTGTCCGGGTCCCGCGTCATTCCGGCTTGTCCGGAATCTTTCAAAAATCAATAGATGGACCAAAAAGCCGTGGCTGGGTTAAAACAAATAGTTGCACTGAGACATACCAGCTATTATATCGACATTACCTGAGGAGCGGACGATGAAACCCGTAGTGGTAGTTACACTCTTGGCGATCACAATCCTCCCCACGTCCCCGTCATTTTCACAGGATGTGTACAAAGTCCATACCGTTAAAATTACGGATCATATATACAAATTTATTCATGACGCGGGCGGTATGACGGTAAACACGGTCGCGTTCATCGGAGATGAGGGTGCGCTGCTGGTGGATACGGGTTTAATGCAGACGGCACCGCCGTTGAAAGAAGAATTGAAAAAGATCGGCGGTGATGAGCCCGAGTACATCGTAATCACCCATGAGCACAGGGATCACCTCGGAGGAAATAAGTTGTTTGGCAAGGGACCGACAATAATAGGTCATGAAATTATCCGGAATCGTGTTCGAAGCGGCACCTACGTGATCGAAGAATATCCCGATTACGCGCTGCCCGAGATCACGTTTACGGACAGCCTGACCATCTTTTTTAACGGAGAAGAGATCCGGGTCATCGCGATCCCCGGGAGCCAGTGCGATAACGACGCGATCGTCTGGTTTGTGAACTCCAAGGTCGTCTGCATGGGCGACATCGTGTACGGGATGTCCTTCCCGACCGTGGACGGCAACAGCGGGAGCGCTCTGAAATACCCGGAGGCCGTCAAAAGGGCGCTCGAAATCCTGCCCGATGACGTCCACATCGTCTCCGGACATGGAAGAGACCTGACCATGGACGAACTGAGAGAATATTATGCGATGCTCGATCAGACCGTGAAAACAGTGAGCGAGGAGCACGCGAAGGGGAAGACTACCGAAGAGATGATTGAGGAAAAAATATTGAGTAAATGGGATTCGTACAGCAATGAATCGATCGTGACGACCGATGGGTGGATCACTACTATCGTCAATTCCCTGAACGGATTCAAGCCAAAAACGACGATCGTCGAGCCGCTTTACCACGCGTTGAAGGATGGAGACGCGACCGCAGCCATCGAAAAGTACCGTGAGCTGCAGGAGAATCATCCCGATGAATACAGTTTTACTTCGGGTTGGTTGTTTATGCTCGCGATTAATTATTTGACTCCCAGGGAGAGATATGAGGAGGCAATCCAGATCTATGAGTTCATTATTGATGAGTTCCCGGATGACCCTTATATCTGGATCGTGTATCACAACATAGGCGAGACGTTAATGGAGTTGGACAACAAGGAACTTGCGATCGAGAACTTCAATAAATCCCTGGAGATATATCCCCAGAACACACTTGCGGTTGAATTGCTGAAGAGCCTC
>CAYTWO010000002.1:0-8175 GCA_964442125.1 uncultured Gemmatimonadota bacterium | reverse complement strand
AATCGGTCCAATCCCCCTTTTGACAAACAAGGGAACAATTGCTATAATCTCTACAATTATGCGTTAAAATGGCATAGCGTGACCTCTCCAGCCGCTGACTCACCGTATATCGGGTTAAAGGAACCTGGAATTGAACCGTCTGGCCCAATCCCTGGCTCATCTCTGCAAAGATCATCCATTCGAAGAAAAATGGCTACTCGCCCCGTCCCTGAGAACGGGCCATCAGTGGCTCGACACCGTCGCCCGCGGCGGTCAGCCCTCCCTCAACGTCCACGTCAAGACACTGACATCGATGGCCCTCGACCTTGCCGCTGGTGAAATGGCTGCCCGGGGTGTCGCGCTGTTATCGGGGCGCGCGGGCGGACTCTTTATCGACCGAATTCTTAGAGAAAAACTCAAGAGCCGCCTGAAGTATCTCAACCAGGTCGAACCGAGCGCACGGCTGGCCGAGGTCGTCCTGGCCGGCATCCACGCGATCCGTCTGGCGGATCTCTCCACCACCGGTCTCGAGAGTGCGAAGTTCGAGGTCTCGCTCAAGGGCGATGACATGGTTCTGATCATCAAGGAGTACCGAAAACTCCTGGAAGATGAGAAGATGATCGATTACCCGGACGTACTGGGGCTCGCGGAGGAGAGGCTCACCTCGGATCCCGTGGGCCTGGGCGGCGATATCCTCGTCTTCATCCCCGAGGACCTGGAGCTGAAAGCGCTCGAGAGGCGTTTCCTGGACAGGATACCGGAGGAGAGGCGGCGTATCCTCGCGGTCGAGAAACTGCCGGATCCGTCAAGTCCGCCCGGACCCGTCGCGAGTGATATCGACATCCTCCCCTGGATCCTCGATCACACTAACGCCCCGGAGGCGCCATCCGATGGTTCGGTCTCCGTGACGCATGCTGTCGGGGAGGTGAACGAGGTCCGTGGGCTGCTAAGGCATTGTCTCATCAATGGGATCCCCTGGGACCAGGTGGAACTCCTCCACACAGACGCGTCTACGTATGTTCCGATAGTCTACGAGACACTCCTGGCGATCGATCATGGCGGAAATGGTTCCGGGATCGACGACGAACTCCCCGTGACGTTCCGGGAGGGTATCCCATGCCGGTATTCACGCCCGGGACAGGCACTTGCCGCCTGGCTGCAGTGGATCGATGAAGAATTTCCACAGGCGCTGCTTGTCAGGATGGTCCGGGAGGGACTTCTCCTGCCCCCTGCCAGGGAGGGTGAGCATTCCGGATTCACCAGGCTGGCGGTCCTCCTGCGGGGTGTGAGCATCGGGTTTGGACGGGGCCGGTATCTGCCTAAGATCACGGAACGGATCGAGGGAATAAAACATAGACTTCGAGACACCTACAGGCTCCGGAATGAAGACGGCAAAGTCGATCCGGTCCGGCTCGATTACATCGAACGGGACCTGAGGGACCTGAATGTCCTGAGAGGTCTCGTGTCGAACCTGCTCAATGATGCGCCCGATAATGGAATGTCACAGAGTGAGATCGTCGCCCGTACCAGGAAATTCCTCGAGACCAGTGCACGCTGCGTCAGCAAGCTCGACACCTTCGCCCGGCAGAAGCTCGTCGAGGAACTGGACGACATGGAGTACTGGCTTTCTCGTGAGGACAGGGAGACAGGTATCGATATATGGGAGTGGCTTGAGTCGCTGTCCGCCGGGACGGCTGTCCTGGGGAGCGGTCCCCGACCGGGATGCCTGCACGTCGACAACATACTGAGCGGAGGGCACAGCGGCAGGTGGAACACCTTTATCGTCGGCATGGACGACAGCCGTTTTCCGGGAGTAGGGCTGCAAGACCCGCTCCTGCTCGACAGCGAGCGGAGCAGGCTCTCACAGGAGATCCCGACCGCGGCAAAACGGCTCGAGAGGAAGATAATATCGTTTGCCAGGCTCCTGGCCCGCCTGCGTGGAAATGTGACGTTCAGTTTTTCGAGCCTTAATTTACTCGAAGACCGAGACATGTTCCCGAGTCCGGTCCTTCTCTCGGTATATCGTCTCCTGACTGGTGATGCCGAGGGGGACCAGCAGAGCTTCTTCGAGTGGCTCCCGACGCCGGTGTCGTTCGCACCGGAAGATCCCGAGAGCTGCCTGGATCCTGTCGAGTGGTGGATGTGGCGAATGACCGGGCCTGAAACGGTCCGGGATCCTGAGGACCTGGTCCATGGCCTCTATCCTCATCTCGCACGGGGGAGGGAAGCGGCTGAAGCGCGTGAGGGTTCCAGGTTTACCGCCTATGACGGCTATGTGCCCCAGGCCGGAGTCGACCTCGATCCGACGGCCGAAGGGGGACCGGTGATGTCGTCCAATCGTCTCCAGACGATCGGCCAGTGCCCGCGCAGGTTCTTTTTTCAATACGGACTCGGGATCCTACCGCCGGAGGACCTGGTCATCGATCCCCGTCAGTGGCTCGACCCCCTGACCCGCGGCACCCTGCTGCACGAATTGTTCGAAGAGTTCATGCGCGGGATGATCGAAGGCGATCGACTCCCGAATTTCGAAAGAGACTGTGAAGACTTGGAACGACTCCTCCAGAGGAAGGTGGAAGAGTACACCGAGACCTACCCGCCGCCGAACGATGCGATTCTCTTCATGGAACAGGAGCTGATCAGAATGGCAGCCCTTACTTTTCTCCGGGAGGAGGAGCGGTACTTCACCCGGAACGAACGTGTTCCCCTGTTCCTGGAGACATCTCTGGGCCTGCTGTCGGAAGGCCACGGAAGCCCGCTCGATACGGGTGATCCTTTGAGCCTGGAACTGCCCGATGGGAGGCAAATACTCGTGCGCGGCCGGATCGACCGGATAGACAAGAAGGCGGGTAACTTAGGAGAGGACTACTATATCTGGGATTACAAGACCGGGAAAGGGAGCTGGGGATATGAAAAGGCCGATCCCTTCCAGCAGGGTCGTAAGGTGCAGCCCTACCTCTACGTGCAGATGGCGGGAGAGCGCCTCCGCGAGGCTGTCTCTTCCGAGGCGAAGGTGAAGACCTTCGGGTTCTTCTTCCCGGGCGAGAGAGCGGTCGGCGAACGGATCGACTGGAGACCGGGTGAGCTGATCCATGGCGGGGAGGTCGTGGAACAGCTCTGCCAGACGGTCATCAACGGAGCCTTTTCGGCAACGGACGATTGGATCCAGGACTGCAGATATTGTGACTACCGATCGATCTGCGCTGACCTGGAATCGGTCGCCTCGTTCTCCGAGTTGAAACTGAAGAACAGGGAAAACACCATGCTGAAGCCTTTCCAGGAACTTCGCGGGAAAGGGCAGTAGAGACAAAAAGACCGTGATCATGCCGAATAAAGATAAAACAACGACCACGCTTCCACCCGATCATACGCAGAGGCGCCGGATCCTGGAGGAACTTGACCGGACCATGCTGGTGGAGGCTGCCGCGGGAACGGGGAAGACGACCAGCATGATCGGCCGGATGGTGGCCCTGATCCGTGAGGGCCGCTGCAAGGTCGACACGATGGCAGCCATTACATTCACAAGAAAGGCCGCTGCGGAGCTCCGGGCTCGATTCCAGATCGAGCTGGAACGCGCCGCCGGGGAGGCCGATGGCGATGCGGGTGAAAGACTGGCGGAAGCTGTCGCGCACATCCAGCGCTGTTTCATCGGGACGATCCACTCGTTCTGCGGGCGATTGCTGCGGGAACGACCGATCGAGGCGGGGATAGACCTGGCATTCCAGGAGATGGAAGACGACGAGGACGGGTTGCTACGAGAAGAGGTATGGGACGACTATGTGGAAAGATTGAATGTCGAGGGCGCCGAGGTGATCGACCAGCTCCGCGAGCTCGGGCTCGAGATCGATCAGCTGCGCAACAGCTTCATCTCCTTCGCGAACTATCCCGACGTCGACGAGTGGCCGGTCGAAGAAGTCCATCTCGGCGATCTCTCCGGGATCCGGGAGGAGATCGATGACTACGTAAGGCACATGGAGAGGCTGATCCCGACCTTCCCGGTCGATCGCGGAACGGACAGGCTGATGTCGACCTATGAAAGGATAGTCCGGCTGGTTCGCAATCGCGACCTCGATAAGACCTCCGACCTGATGGAAGTCCTCGATGCATTCAACAGCAGTTCCAAAGCGACCCAGAAATGCTGGCCCGAGGGGAGTGCACAAGGAAAGGCGGAGAAGGATCGCTGGGAACTCTTCGCAGCCAATTCCGCAGGACCAGTCCTGCAGAGGTGGCTGGAAAAACGATACGCGATGGTGATCCAGGTCCTCCTTGGGGCGGTCCGGGTGTATGACCTGTATCGGGCCAGGAGAGGAGCGCTCAATTTCCAGGATCTCCTGATGCGCGCTTCATGGCTCCTGCACGACAAACCACAGGTCCGCCGCTATTTTCGCGCCCGCTTCACACACCTCCTCGTCGACGAGTTCCAGGACACGGATCCCGTGCAGGCGGAGGTGATGATGTACCTTACCGCCTCGGATCCGAACGAGCGGGACTGGCGGAGGTGCAGACCGGAACCAGGATCCCTTTTCGTCGTGGGTGATCCCAAGCAGTCGATATACCGGTTCCGGCGAGCCGATATAGTGACATACAACCAGGTCAAGCAGATCATCGATGAGAGCGGCGGATCCATAGTCTCTCTGACCTCCAACTTCAGGACTCTCGGCGAACTCGTCTGGTGGAGCAACCATGTCTTCGTCAATACCTTTCCCGCCGAAGCGACCCCCTATTCACCGGCCTCCCGCACGATGCAGATCGGGCGGCAGGACGGCACCGAAGGCGAGTTGTCCGGGATCCGGGTGATAGAAGTGCCGGAGGATCTGTCGAAAAAAGAGAATGCTGTTGAGTTCGACGCGGATCTCATAGCGAGGTACATCCGCCACGCGCTCGACACGAAGATGACTGTCCCGAGGAGCCGGAAGGAGTGCGATCATGGGGTCCCTCCGGAGGTTTCTCCCGGTGACTTCATGATCGTGACACGGAACAGGGGTCAACTGGCCCACTACTCACGCAAGCTCCAGGAACTGGGTATCCCGCACCAGGTTTCGGGAGGGAGCGCGCTGGGTCAGGTTGGGGAACTGAAACTCCTGATCGACTGTCTTCGCGCCGTCGCGGAACCGGAAAACACCGTCGCGCTCCTAGCCGCGCTTCGCGGTGAACTCTTTGGCCTGAGCGACGCGGATCTTTACGCGTACAAACGTGCCGGTGGACGATTCTCGTACCGGTCGGATCCCCCGGAAGAGCTCGAAGATGAAATCTCGCGATTGTACACGGAGGCGTTCACTCGTCTTCGCCGATACAATACCTGGCTGAAGCGGATGCCGACCGTCCCCGCGATCGAGCGAATTGCCGCCGACCTCGGACTGCCGGTCCGAGCGCTGGCCCAGGCAGGTGGCGATGTCCAGGCCGGGAGCATTGCCAAGGTTTTCCAGATGATCAGGGCGGCAAGCACCGAACGTCATTCGGTCTCCGACCTGGCGCAATACCTGGCGGAGCTGATCGAAAGAAACGCCGAGTTCGATGGAATTCCTGTGCAGGCGCACACCAAACCAGTGGTGAGGCTCATGAACCTCCACAGGGCAAAGGGACTCGAGGCTCCCATCGTCTTCCTGGCGAACCCGACGGGTAAGGGCAGACACGGTGTGAGGTTACACATAGACAGGTCCGGCGATAAGATCAGGGGATATATGGGGATCTATGAGGATACGGGGGGCTATAATGCGTCTCTCCTGGCCTGCCCGACACACTGGGAGGATCACCAGGAAGAGGAAGAGAGGTTCGAAGAGGCAGAAGCGAAACGTCTTCTCTATGTGGCGGCGACGCGGGCCGGAGCACAACTTGTCATAACACGCAAGCTGAAAAGGAGTTACGATAGTTACTGGGAATATTTCACGGAATATATCAATGATTGCGAACTCCTCCCGGATCCCGGGGAGCAGATGGCGCCCTCTGGGAGGCAGGTCCGGATTGACGGTGAGGATGTCGAGCGGGCCACGGCGGATATCGCGGATGGCTGGAAGCCGGTAACCGTGCCGACCTACCGGCGAGGGGCGGCCAAGGAGCTGTCGGTTGCCTCGGTCCCGTCCTATCCACCGGTATCATCCGGCGAGTACGGGACCGAGTGGGGCACGGTGATTCATACTCTCCTGGAGACGGCAATGCGGGATCCCGGTGCGGATCTGCATCAGATCGCCTATGCCGTGGTGAAAGAACAGGGGCTAGAAGCATCGTACGTCACGGGGGCAGTTCAGACGGTAGAGTCGGTCATGAAGTCAGAGATCTGGGCCCGGGCTGCCGCGAGCGAAAAGGTCCTCGCCGAGGTCCCGTTCACGATATGCAGATCCGCGGGCGAATCGGGCCGGGAATTGCCGACGATCATACGCGGGGCGATAGACCTGGTCTTCCGGGAGGCTGCCGGGTGGGTCATCGTCGACTACAAGTCGGACGCCGCGGCTGCCGATTCGCTGGACGACCTCGTCGAACACTATCGTGGACAGATAGTTACATACCTCGAAGCCTGGCAGGAGATCACCGGCGAGCCGGTAAAAGAGGCGGGATTATACTTTACGCGCGTGGGTGAGTATGTGGTAGTTTGATATCCGGGATAACATAAATCGAAAATGGAGGCAATCAAGATGAAAATTAAATATTCACAGATTCTCACCGCTCTCCTGTTAGTCGTGCTCACGATCCCGGCGGTCCGGGCGGCTGACCCGGAGACAGTAACATTCCCGTCCAAAGATGACCTGATGATCACCGCGGATCTCTACGCCCCCCACAAGGAGAAGTCGACCCCCTTTATCGTCCTCTTCCACCAGGCCGGATGGAGCCGCGGCGAATACCGGGAGATCGCCCCGAAACTGAACGATCTGGGTTTCAACTGCATGGCCATCGACCAGCGGTCGGGGAAGGCCGTGAACGATGTAGACAACGAAACCGCTCTGCGGGCGATGACGGCGGGCAAGGAGATGAACTACGCCGCCACAATACCCGACCTCGAGGCCGCCCTGGCCTATGCCAGGGAACATCACACGAAGGGGAAGGTCGTTGCCTGGGGGAGCTCCTATTCGGCCTCGCTGGTATTGAAGATCGCCGGGGACCGCCCGGAGCTGATCGACGCGGCACTGGCATTCTCCCCGGGCGAGTATTTCGGCAAGCTGGGCAAATCGGAGACCTGGATAGAGGAGTCGGCAACAAAGATTCAGGTACCGGTCTTCATCACCTCGGCCCGGAAAGAAGCTGAACAATGGGCGGCTATCTTCGAAGCCATCCCATCCGAAAAGAAGGTCTCATATATCCCCGATACAGAGGGCAACCACGGCTCACGAGCGCTGTGGGAGCAGTTCGATGACAGGGAAGGCTACTGGACGGTGGTGAGGTCGTTTTTGGAGAAGAATGCCACAAATTAATAGGGTCAGTTGCCTTGCCTCACTATTTCTCCTTGCTTCTCTCAAAGTGGAATGTTATATTGTCAGATATTATCTGGTATATGCCTGAATTAACCTGCCATATACATGAATATTTCTGACACATGAAATCTACCGGGAGGCACTGAATTATGTTGGAACCTCTATTTGGATCGATCAATTCCGAACGAGTCCTGATGTATATTTTCGCGAGAGATGAAGGCTACGCGAGAGAAATTGCCAGGTTCTTCGGTGCAGATCCAGACTCGATCCAAAAGCAACTTCTAAAATTTGAATCGGGAGGCATTTTTGTCAGCAGGAAGGCAGGTAGAACCCTTCTTTATACGTACAATCCGAGATATCCTTTCCTCAAGGAACTGAAGGCACTCCTCGAAAAAGCCATTGCATTCTACAGCAAGGAAGAACGTGAGCGGCTTCTGATGAACAGGAGAAGGCCGAGAAAACCCGGTAAACCACTGTGAAATCTATCAAAGAAATGACAAGTACCGAACTTGCAGCCTTTGTCCACCGGCATTCTCAAGATTATATCACCGACCGATTGTGTGAAAGATCGATTAGCTGGCTACTATCACTGGAAAGATCTGCAGAGCCTTGAACAGGCCTCCATGGTCTCAATGGCTACTGAGATCGATCTCGAAGAAATTGAGAGATGGTCAAAAGTCGAGGGGAAATCGAATGAATTCAGACGTATCAGGGATCGGCTTGTCCGGAATCTAAACATCCTTAACCTCCCCCTTTTCTAAAGGGGGATTGAGGGGGATTTATTCGGCCTGGTCAA
>CAYTWO010000001.1:52771-89109 GCA_964442125.1 uncultured Gemmatimonadota bacterium | reverse complement strand
GGTGGAGCGGCTGCAACGGTTTCGTTCTCTAATTTGCGCAAGTAGCGCTCTTATATACCTGTACGAGGCATTTGATGTCGCAGGAGTCTCAAAGCTCCCCTATAATTGCATATGGGGAGCTTTTTCATGATCAGTATGATTAGGTAGGATATGGTTATCTGCTTATATCGGAGATCTCTCCGTATCCCTTTCCCACCCATGAATGTTGGGAATCCAGCCTTTACTTTCCTTGACTAAGTGACATCCACCGAAGTAATTTTATACAGGGCGTCATAACTTTGCATCCCCGACCCACACTTTGTGTGGGTGCCCCGGCATCTCGGCCTGCAGCTCAACTATGTCGAAAGCAGACGCATAGCGCGGTTTTCGACGACCGAGTCGGAGTAGACAATCCTTCACTCTCTCGATTGTAACTGTCTGATCGTTCGATTGAGCGAAATTGATCCAGATTCGCCCACTACTAAGGAGTTAGGACGTTGAAGATCGACGTCAATCTATCAGCGAATCCATACTCGATATATATCGGCAGAGACCTTTTCAAGGGGAACGCTGCATGCCTTTCCGACCATATGGACAGGGGGAGCAAGGCACTGATCGTCACCGATAGAAAGGTCTTAGAGGCCTGCTGCACCGTAATTGGTAGCTCTCTGGAACAATTGGGTGTGGAAGCCATAGAGTATGTCATTCAAGGGCAAGAACGCGCTAAGGCAATCGAAACCCTCTCGCGATGTTACGAGCTGATGTACAGGTCCGGGTTGGACAGGGATTCTGCGGTTATCGCGCTGGGAGGAGGTGTCGTTGGTGATCTCGCGGGTTATATCGCCTCGACCTATATGCGGGGTATCAAATTGATCAACATTCCGACGACCCTGTTGTCAATGGTAGACAGCTCGATCGGCGGTAAGAACGGCATCAATTTTCCCTGGGGCAAGAATGTAGTAGGGACGTTTTACCAACCTTCAATCGTGCTGGTGGACCTTACCTTTCTCGACTCCCTACCCAGGAGAGTTTTCCTCGATGGCATGGCCGAGGTCATCAAATACAGCGTTCTCGACGGTCACGATTTCCTCGCGACACTTATCGAACGGAGAGAGGAAATCGTCGGAATGGACAATGATTATCTCCGCGATATCGTCTCGCGGTGTTGCGAAATAAAGGCCAGAACCGTCGCAGAGGATGAGCATGAGGAAGGTATCAGGATGACGCTCAATTTTGGGCATACGATCGGGCACGCTATTGAGGTCGCCGGTTCATATACTCGTTATACGCATGGCCAGGCACTTTCTATAGGGATGAGGGGGGCGTTTCTGATGTCATCAAACCTGGGCCTGATCGAGCAAGATGAGGTGAGCCTCCTTGAAAAGGTTCTCAATAGTTACGAGCTCCCCCTGACATGGGACATCGAAGGTGTAAAGCCCCAGAACTTATGGAGGCTCATGGAACGCGATAAAAAGGCACGGGGAGACCGACTCGGTTTTGTATTGACAAGGGGATTTGGCTCTGTTATAATTCGTGATATCAAAGCGGAGAAAGGACTTATTTTGAAGGTGTTGGATGAGTTACAGGAATAGAGGTCCGCACCAATTTTTTTTGTAAGTAGCTGCTGTCCACATGTACAAAATGGAGTGAAAAATGGAACGGGATCTCGAGGAGAAGGTAAAGGAGAACCCATCTACAAGGCTTTTTGCCCCTCTTGCCGATCATTACAGGAAAAAGGGTCATATCGACAAGGCCATTGAAACCCTGATGCGGGGACTTTCATTTCATCCGAGCTATGCAAGCGCAAGGGTCCTTCTTGCACGATGTTATGAAGATCTGGCGGAGTGGGAAAAGGCCCGGGAAGAGTGGAAGCGTGTCCTGGATATTGATAGCCGGAATCTTGTTGCATTGAAGGGGATGGGAGAGATATGCCGGTTATTCGGGGAGTATGAGGAGTCACGCAGATGGTTCCGAACATACCTCGAGGAGTTTCCGGATGACGATATCGTCAAGGAGAGGCTTATCGAGCTGGATAGTGACCTCAGTGGTAATGCGGACCTCACCGAGAGAGAAGACCGGCAATCTACAGCGATTCCGGTCCATAAATTCGGGGAGTCGCTCGATTTAGACAAGCGGGATCAGGAGGAGGTCGACTCTGAGGTAGAAACGGCGGGTGATTTGGAGGAGAACTACGAGGAAGAGGATTCGGTGGAGACCGTCACACTTGCCGAGATCTATGCTCAGCAGGGCTTTTACGAGAGAGCCATCGAGATCTTCAGAAGGATCCTGTCCCAGGACCCGGGGAACCAGCGGATCATGGAGCGGATCAACGATCTTAAAGAGAGGCTGGGTGAACAACCTGTAACAGGACCATCGGTGGAGGAGGAGTCAGGCGGAGACGTTCCTCCTGCAGAATCGAATGATTCCAGGAGCCATGCTGGTGAAGATGATGAAGAATTCCCGGTCACCGAGATCGATGAAGCAATAGAGCCGGTAAATATAAACAGTGCCACCTCCCTCGAACTCGAAGTAATCCCTGGTGTTGGTCCGGTTATTGCCCAGAAAATAGTCGTGGAGAGGGAAAGGAACGGTCCTTTCAGGAGTCGTGAGGATCTGGGAAGGGTACCGAGCATGGGGGAAAGAATCATCGAGAGGATCATACCCTACCTGAAATTCGAAATAGTACCGGCAGAGGAGTCGGGCAACTCATCGGATACAATGGAAGAGGAGGAGAGTAGAGGAAGCGTCTCCGGCATCCCGGAAGAGGATCTTTTTCAGGACAGGCACGATGATGAATCGATCAGTGAGGGAGAAAATTTCGATCTGGAGTTTGAGGAGTTCAGGAAATGGCTGAAAAACCTCAGGAAATGATAGATGGGGAGGAAGACAATTCAAGTCGGCCACATAGAACTGTTGCGGTGGTGAATGGACCGGTACTCAATTTTCTGGGAATAAGGGAACCATCGATTTACGGGAGCGTCGATCTCAAGGGGATAGAAAAGCGGGTAGAGGAAAAGGCGAGAGAGTTAAACATTCGGGTCGAGTTCTTTCAATCCAATCATGAAGGAGAGATACTCGACTACCTGCAATCAGCTGTTGGGAGGATATCCGGGCTGATCTTGAACCCCGGTGGACTGACCCACACGAGTGTCTGTCTGAGAGACGCATTACTGGCAATCGATGTCCCCTTTATCGAGGTGCACCTAACAAATATTTACTCGAGGGAAGCATTCCGGGCGAAGTCACTGATATCTGATATCGCCAACGGATTTGTCGGTGGGTTTGGGTGGTTCGGTTATATTCTGGCTTTGGAAGGACTGGCCGAACGACTCGGTCGTGAAAACTGACCGATGGTCTCTTAGTAAGTAGTAGGCTGAGAGGTTCAGAGACGGGGGATATGGCAACAACCGCAGATTTTAGAAACGGTATGGTGCTCGAAATAAAGGGTGAGCTTTGGAGCATTATCGAGTTTCTGCACGTGAAACCCGGCAAAGGAGGAGCTTTCGTTCGGACAAAGCTCAAGAAGGTCCCTGACGGGGCTGTAGTCGACAAGACGTTTCGGGCTGGGGAGCGTGTAAAAGAGGTTAGACTCGAGAGAAGATCGTTGCAGTACCTGTACCAGAGCGAAGGCCACTATTATTTAATGGACAGCGAGACTTTTGACCAGTACGTATTGGACGAGGCTATACTGGGAGACCAGGTGGGATTCCTGAAGGAGGGATCCGATTGTGAAGGTTTGATCCATAACGGGGGGGTAATAGGAGTAGAGCTTCCCTATTTCATCGATCTTAAGGTCGTCGAAACGGATCCAGGTGTACGAGGTGACACCGCTCAGGGTGGGACAAAACCGGCAAAACTCGAAACTGGAATCATTGTACAGGTCCCACTCTTTATTTCAAAAGGCGAAGTGATCCGCATCGATAGAAGAAACTCCACTTATCTCGAGCGGGTCAGTTGAGTGGTCCAATTCGTAGGCACGACGACGTTCGACAGCCGAGGCATCCGGATCAACGCACTGATGGTTGGTTATGTGCCACTGCGGGTAGCGCCCTGCTCGCACCTTGTGGGTTAAAGCGCCTCTACAGCCTGAGTATGTCACCGCATCATTGAATCGGACCACCGAACGGTAGCAGAATGACCAGGCAAGGTCATAGACTCAGTTGCCCCTGTCCCGCGTTTTGTTAATCCATTTTCGAGCCTCATGTCCTTTTTGGAGCAGCGACTTCGTGAGTGTGTAAGATGAGGTTGAGAATGGAGAGAGACAAAAAAACAGACAGTCTCTTTGAACCCGAAAATCCTGGAGCTTGATTCCATGCTTATCAATCAGATCAAAAAACTGATTAAGCTGGTCGAGGAAAGCAAGATCGACGAACTCGAAGTTACACGCTGGGGTAATCGGATACGGATACGAAAAAATCCGGTTTCGGTAAATCCTTCAACTGTGACCTCTGTTGAAACCAGATCATCAGATAACCGGAAGACCATAACATCAGATCTGAAAACGTCTGAAGCGGCAGTGAAAGAGGAAAGACCCAGTGAGGAAACGGTTGCCGGTGCGCCCGACGGGCATATTGTCACCGCACCGATGGTTGGAACTTTCTATAGGGCTCCATCACCAGAGGCTTCATCGTTCGTCGAGATTGGCAGCAAGGTGAAGGTCGGGCAGACCCTTTGTATCATAGAAGCTATGAAACTGATGAATGAACTCCCATCAGAGGTCGATGGGGTGGTAAAAAAGATCCTGGTGGAGAACGGTGAACCGATTGAGTATGGACAGGAGCTGTTTGTAATCACGACGTAAAGGGGTGAGTAACCTGATGGAGAAAAACTCTGCTAAGATAAACATTCGGTTCATGCTTGACGAGATGGTAAGCCGAAAGGCTTCAGACCTTCATATCAGAGTGGGATTTCCTCCAGTCTTGAGGATAGATGGAGTATTAATCGATCTCTCTGTCGAGCCTGTTACTGTAGAGGACATCGATGTGTTTTGCAGTGATATCATGGAGGAGAGTCTGAAGAAGGAGTTCGATCGAAAGAAGGAGATCGACTTCGCCTTTGGGATAGATGGTCTGGGAAGGTTCAGAACGAATGTCTTCCAGCAGAAAGGGACAAAGGCAATTGCCATTCGAGCGATTCCTGAAAAGCTCGTCCCCTTCGACGAGTTGATGCTCCCAGAGGTACTCAAGGACCTGGCACTTAAGCCGAGAGGTCTTATCCTCATTACCGGTGTTACCGGGAGTGGAAAGAGTACTACGCTGGCAGCAATGATCCAGCACATCAACGATAACGTGAGGAGACATGTAATCACGATCGAAGATCCTATCGAGTTTCTACACCACGATAAGAAAAGCGTGATAAACCAGCGCGAGGTTGGAGAGGACACGCCGTCTTATTCATCCGCCCTCAGGCATATACTGAGACAGGATCCCGATGTCATCTTGCTGGGTGAGTTGCGGGACAAGGATAGCATGGGAATCGCTCTTCAAGCCTCGGATACGGGACATCTGGTTTTCAGCACGCTTCATACCGCCGACACGACACAGACGATCAGCCGGATCATCTCGTTCTTCCCTCCCCACCAGCACCAGGAGGTAAGGCTCCTGGTTGCGAGTACGCTTCAGGCTATAGTGTCGATGCGACTGCTGGAGAGGGCAGATGAAAAGGGCCGCGTCCCGGCCTGTGAAATATTGATAAACACGGAGGCGATCAAGGACTGTATCGTGGATCCGTTGAAGACCTCAACGATTCCCAATCTGATCCGGGAAGGTTACTCAAAGTACGGGATGCAGGTCTTCGATCAGAGCCTGATGATGCTTTACCGTTCCGGATTGATCACCTATGAGGCTGCGATGTACAACTCGACCAATCCTACGGAATTCGAGTTACGCGTGAAGGGGATAAGGGCGACTTCGGACAGGATGTGGGAAGATTTCGACAGGAAATCGAGAGAGGAAGCAGGGGATGTTTAAAAAGATCCTGATCGCCAATAGGGGAGAGATAGGACTGAGAATTATCCGATCCTGCAAGGAACTGGGAATTCGAACCGTAGCGGTATGGTCAGAAACTGACGAGGACTCTCTCCATGTCAGGTTCGCCGACGAGGACATCTGTATTGGCCCACCAGAGGCTCGAGAGAGTTATCTGAATATTCACCGTATAATGGCGGCGGCCGAAATCACCAACGTCGACGCCATTCACCCCGGTTATGGATTCCTGGCCGAGAATTCAGAGTTTGCTGAAGTTTGCGAACAGAGCAACATCGTTTTTATCGGTCCTACAGCCGAGCAGATAAATCAGATGGGAGACAAGAGTCTCGCGAAATCCCTTATGCAAAAGGCAGGGGTCCCCGTGATACCGGGAAGTGAGGGTGTTGTTGATGACCCTGAGGCGGCATTGAAGGTCGCAAAGGATATAGGATATCCAGTTATCCTCAAGGCCTCCGCGGGTGGAGGGGGCAAGGGGATGCGGATCGTAAACGAAAAGGAGGAACTGAAAAAGGCCTTCGAAATGGCGCAGCTGGAGGCCGAAAGGGCATTCGCCAAGTCTGACCTCTATCTGGAAAAATACCTGCCACACCCCAGACATGTCGAGATCCAGATCCTCGGTGATCGAGATGGGAATGTAGTAGCCTTTTGTGAACGCGACTGCACGGTTCAGCGAAGGCATCAAAAACTTGTCGAAGAATCACCATCACCTGTGGTCGATGACACGATCAGGAATAAACTATGGAATGCCGCCGTTAAGGGTGCCAGACGGATCGGCTATGTAGGTGCCGGGACAATGGAGTTTCTTATCGATGAGAAAGGATCGTTCTACTTCATGGAGATGAACACACGAATCCAGGTGGAACATCCCGTTACGGAGATGATCCATGGTATCGATCTTATCAGAGAGCAGATAGAAATTGCCACGGGCAGGAAGATCGAGTTTGACCAGAAGAGTATATCGTTGAATGGTCATGCGATCGAATGCCGGATAAATGCCGAGGATTCCGAGCGCGGTTTTCTCCCGTCTCCAGGCACCATTACGTCGTTTCACATTCCGGGTGGGCCGGGTATCCGGGTCGATACCCACGCGTATATGCCTTACAACATCCCTCCTAACTACGATTCACTCGTCGCAAAGTTGATCGTTCATGACAGGACGAGAGATGAAGCAATAGTCAGGATGCGGCGGGCGCTGGAGGAATTCATAATCGAGGGTATTACAACAACGATCCCCTTTCACAAGATCGTTTTGTCTCATCCCCGCTTTATCGCCGGGGATTATGACACCCATTTCATAGATCAGATGGACTCTTAATCCCACCATGCAACAATGATTGGATTTAAGGCTGAAAACAGATATGAGGTTCCCGGTCTCCTTCTTATTGCGTTGGGATTACTGATTGGACTGAGCCTTATACCTCCTCATTGGATTCAGGGGCTGTTTACGGATAATGTTGGTTCCGAGAACCTGGCTGGTCCGGTAGGTGAATTCCTGAAGAGCCGGTTGTCCTTTCTCCTGGGGTGGGGGTGCTTTCTCATCCCGGTCCTTCTCATTTTGTGGGGAACGAACAGGTTCCTTGCTCACCCTGCAGCATTCCCTTTCAAGATGACTATCCTGCTTCTTGGTGGTTCTATCATATTCATGACCGCATCCTCTATCCAGAGCGGCGAGACATCCGGCAGCGGCTGGCTGGTCAGATCTATTTCACCGTGGTTTGTCGCCAATATAGGTCTGTTCGGTTCTCTCCTTGTCCTCTACTCTATCGGTCTGATCCTCGTCGTTGTGACGACCGGTATTCGAATAGGACCCCTGGCATCGTGGCTCCTTGGTTTGTTTGGGGTTTGTGTCCGGATAGCAGGTAGAAGGATCAACCGGATAACGATAGCGGTCATGGAGTGGAAGGGTGAGCGGAAAAAGCGCAGAAGATTAGAGACAGAGAGACGTGTGAGGGAGCGTCTGGGAGAAGGTTCGACGAGACCACGGAGAAGACGGGAAGTCCAGGCCGTGGATAAAACGGGAATGAAGGTAAAAAAGAAATCCGGTATAACCGGCAAGGCTCAAGAGGTCCCCCTTATCCCGGAAGAAAAGGAGGTTCGAGAACCAGTCGAAGGGGAGGGCGCATACAACTTCCCGCCTTTGTCCCTTCTTCAGAGTCCGAAGAGTGAAGTTGTGGACAGATCTGAGAAGGAGAACGAAGAACTCGCCCGGGTGCTTATCGAAAAGCTGGCTGATTTTAACATCAGGGGAGAAGTGGTCAATATCGTCTCGGGACCCGTTATCACCATGTTCGAATTGAGACCTGCCCCGGGTGTCAAAGTAAGCCAGATCCAGAACCTGTCAGATGATCTTGCCATGGCGATGAGAGCTCAGAGGATAAGGATCGTGGCGCCAATCCCGGGTAAAGGAGCTGTGGGAATAGAGGTTCCGAATTACAGGCCGGAGACGGTCTTTCTGAGGGAGATCATTGGATCGGAGGATTTCGAGAGAGATGGTCTGGTTATCCCGCTGCCGCTGGGAAAAAACACGGTGGGAAAATCCGTTGCGGCAGACCTGGCGAGTATGCCCCACCTCCTCATCGCAGGCGCAACAGGATCCGGAAAATCTGTCAACATCCATTGTATCGTGACCGGGTTCCTTTACTGTTTTTCACCGGATGAACTCTCCCTGATCATGATCGACCCCAAAATGCTGGAGTTAGGTGTCTACAAGGGTATCCCGCATCTCCTCGTGCCGGTGGTCACCGACCCCAAGGAAGCCGTGAGAACTCTCAAATGGGCGGTCCGTGAGATGGAGGAGCGATACGGTCTTCTCGCATCACTTGGGGTAAGGGGAATTCCCGAATACAACAGGCGTGTCGTCACCGAAAAGAGAGAAGGACAAAGGAAACTCCCATACCTCGTGATCATTATCGATGAGCTTGCGGACCTGATACTTACCATGCAGAACGAGGTCGAAGAGCCCCTTGCCAGGCTGGCGCAGATGGCCAGGGGAGTCGGTATCCACCTCATACTGGCGACCCAGCGCCCCTCTGTGGACGTCATAACGGGCATGATCAAGGCCAACTTCCCCTCGAGGATATCTTTTCAGGTCGCTTCCAAAACCGATTCCCGGACGATCCTCGACACAAACGGAGCGGAAAAGCTCCTCGGGAAAGGGGACATGCTCTTCATGCCGGGCGGGAGTTCGAGCCCCATCCGAATACACGGAGCTTTCATATCCCACTCAGAACTCGAGAGTGTCGTCAAATTTGTAAGGAAACAGCTCGACATCTGGGGTGGGGAAGAAGTCACCGCAACGGTCGCGGGCTTAGATCAGATGAACGTGGAAGAGGAGATCAATGATGAAGAGCGGGACAAACTCTTCAACGAAGCGATCAAACTTGTGGTCCGATATGGCCATGGCTCCACATCGCTCCTTCAGAGACGGTTGAAGATCGGATATACGCGAGCTGCACGGATCGTCGATCAGCTCGAGGCGGCATCGATCGTCGGACCGCCCGACGGCAGCAAGGCGAGAGAGGTGATCGTGGACGAGTCTTATCTGGAGGAAAAGGGAATCATTTAGGCCTGTGTATTCCAGCCCGCCAGATGCGCATACAGAGTGTCATAACTTTGCATCCCCGACCCACACTTCGTGTGGGTACCCCGGCTTCTCGCCTTCGTCGCGCCTTGGCCTGCTTTGTTCTGACGCTCTGTATAGAAATGAAGGGTGAGGGGTGATCCACGGCGATGAAAGGCGAACAGATGTGAGAAAGATTTTCATCCTCTCGACGAATGTCATCATGTTACTCTTTGCTGTGTGGGGTGGAGCGGCAACAGCTGGCGGGCAGGATGTCGAGGAATTATTGTCCCGCATGTCCAGGACTGTGGCCGAACTCAAGGCGATCAAGGGAACTTTCAGACAGGAAGTCGAGATGACGCTGATGGAGGAGAGAAAGAGCTACAGTGGCAAGATCTTCAGCATGTATCCGGATCTCCTTCGTCTCGAATATGACGATCCGATCGGGCAGCTTCTCGTCTGTGACGGAACATGGTTCTGGATGTATCTCACCGATCAGGATCGACCCCAGGTGTTCAAGGCTCCGGTTGGAAGAGGAGTTGGCGGCTTCCTGTCGCATACGATACTGAATTTGCTCAAGGAAAGTTTTGTCGGAAGACTGGAAGGCGAGGAAGATGTCGAGGGCATGTTATGCTACAAAATATATTTTACACCTGACACTGACCATGTCACCCCCCAGATACGCAACCTCTTCCTATGGGTCGGTAAAGACGATCTGTTGTCGAGGAAACTTTCGTATGAAGACCTGGCTGGAAACCGGATAACTTATAATTTTTATGGATGGCAAACGCTCGATTCCCTGCCTGCTGATTTTTTTTCGTTCACCCCTTCCCAGGATGATGTCCTCTTTGATGGCCTGTTGGGTCCGTAACCTGACCCTGAGTGGTGGAGCTATTCCATGAAGCTCAACTATGTCGGAGGTCGACACAAGCGCAGCTTTTGACAACCGAGTCGGAGCCGACGGCTCTTAACAGGACCTGATTACCCTCAAAATTTTCGTCTTGACAATAGGCCATGCGGCGGATACATTCATTGTTGCTCGACACGGCACCACATGTGTAGAGCTGACCGACAAGCCATTGTTTACATATTTTCTTGCATAGATAGTTGTGGATAAGAAGTGGGTTGATGCGATGATTACACGCAATAGAGTTCCTCTTTGCGCGGCAAATCTCTTTACTTTCCTTTTTGTCACCTTTTTTTTTATAATATTTGTCAATCTTTGTCTCCACACTCTCCATGCCACTGAAAGGGATGGTAACAGGTCTTATCTCAAGCCGGGGGATATGATCCGAATCAAGATCTGGCGCGGTGGTGACCTTGGTGGTGATTTTGCAATAGATGAGGACCGGAAATTGGTCTTGCCGCTTATAGGAACAATTGAAGTCGAGGAAATTTCTACCGATAGTCTGAAACTCCTTTTACTCGACATGTATTCTCTATATCTGAAAGATCCGTATATTACCGTTGTCCCGTTGTTTCGAATAAACGTGATGGGCGAAGTAGTCAACCCGGGACTTTACACGGTTGACTCCACGCTTGGCCTTTCTGATATCCTTGCACTTGCAGGTGGATCGAAAGAGAGCGGGGATATCAACAAGATTAAGGTCCTCCGCGATGGTCAGGTTGTGACCAAGAACCTGAAGCAGGAAATAGAGGGGGATACCCCGATCGAGGAGTTTGGTATCCTATCGGGAGATCAGATCGTAGTCGGGAAAAAAGGTGGGATCCACGTCCGCGACTGGGCGATTGTTGCATCGATAGTATCGGCGACCGCATTTATGGTTGATGTGTTGAGACGATAATCGGATTTGCCACCCTCTGAGCCGACAGGTAAACCGGGTTTCAGGGAATTTTCTGTTCTGAATGGATGGATAAAGATCAGATTTTATGAATATGGAGGTAAATATTGACTTTTAAGCGGCGGAAAGATGAAGAAGTTCAGCTCAAAGACTACTATTCTATTATCTACAATAGAAGATGGCTGGTAGCCTCGATAGCCTTCCTTGTTTTTACCTTGTCGATCGTTTACTCACTGATGGTCCCTCCGGTTTACGAAGCTACGACTACACTACGGATTGATCCGCCCGTGTCCGATAACCCGCTCTATCTGGGTAGTTCAAACATGAGGTTATTGGGTCAGGCAGGTTTCCTCGAAACAGAAATGGAGGTTTTGAAGAGCCGTACCCTCGCAGGAAAGGTTGTATCCCAATTAGGTCTCTCCCTGGAAATTATCGAACCACGACTGAGCCGAAGGACTTTCTTCTCTCAGCTCTCTGTTGGAAGAGAGTCACAACCAGGCCTATACGACATCCATTTCGAGGGAGATCGGCGCTTTCGATTAGAGCACCATGAAAGCCCGCTTGTTGTTGAAAGTTGGATAGGGGCACTCGTTGATTTACCAGGTCTTTCATTCCGGGTATCACCAAAGGTTGGAGATTATTCAGGTCTGGTGACCTTTGAGATTCTGGAATTTTCAAAAGCTGTCCGTCTGTTTATGGACCAGGTGAGGGTCGAACCAATCCGTGATACCAGAATCATCCAATTGACAATTTCTGCCAATGACCCCGATGAAGCCCGGTATATTACCAACACGCTGGCCGAAGCCTTTGTCAGTGAGGGATTGTCCTATAAGCGCCTGGAAGCAAGAAACCTGAGGAAGTTTCTGGAAGACCAGCTGAAAGTAGTATCGGAACATCTCGAGGAATCGGAGAGAAACCTTGAGGAGTTCAAGGAAAGAAATCAGGTTGTAGTCCTCGATGTAGAGGCAAAACAGAAGATCGAAAAACTTGCTGAATTCGAGGCGAGTCGTACACGCGTCTCAGCCGAGCGAGATGGCATCTTGAAACTTATGGCTGAGGTCAATGACGATTCTCACGAGGAGATCTCTGATATCCTCAACTCATCCGGTTATCAGGAGGCAACTGCTTTCCCCTCGTTGATCACCAACCAGACGATTCAATCACTGAAAGAGCAGTTAATCAAACTCCAGATTGAAAGAAAGAAAGTCGCAAACCGTTTTACCGGGGCACATCCAGATCTTTCTGTTTTGAACTCTCAGATCGAACTGGTTGAGAAGAGCCTTAGAGATACCGCAAGGGATTATATCAATGCACTGGAGAGCGAGATCAAGGCCTTTGATTCCACTGTTGCTGAGATTCAGGGGGAGCTGGAGAAACTTCCCGCCAAGGAAGTAGAGCTCGCGAAATTAGAGAGAAAGGCAAAAGTCAACGAGGAGATCTACACACTCCTCCTGACTCGTTCCAAAGAAGCGCAGATCTCGGAAGCTTCCGAGATTGGAGATATTCGCATCGTAGATCCGGCGATTTTACCTGAGAACCCTGTCAAACCGAAGAAAAAGTTGAGCGCATTTCTTGGTCTCGTTCTCGGTCTCTTTCTTGGTGTGTCGATGGCTTTTATCCTGGAGTATCTCGATGATACGGTAAAGACCTGGGATGATATCAGGGAGGGAATTGATCTCCCCCTTCTCGGATCAATTCCATCAATTATCGATTCGAGCGATATTCGTAAATACAAGAATACAACGGAAGCAGAGTGGTATCAGTTGGAGGCGAGGCTCCTAACGCACCACGAACCGCGCTCTCCGATAGCAGAGGCGTACAGGAATATCAGGACGAACATACAATATTTTGATATCTCAAAGGAACTGAAGACTATCCTTTTTACGAGCCCAAGTCCCAGAGAAGGTAAGTCGACGACGGTTTCGAACCTTGCGATCACCCTCGCTCAACAGGGTCAGAAGGTAATCCTGGTCGATTGTGACTTGAGAAAACCGGTCCTAAACCACATCTTTTATCAGAGGAGGGAGCCCGGGCTGACGAACGTCTTGATGGGGCACGTGGGGATCAGTACCGCTGTACGGCAGGTAAAAATCGACAACCTTTCTCTGCTGCCGTGTGGTGCCATTCCTCCCAATCCGTCCGAGCTTCTCAGCTCGGTCCGCATGGGAGAGCTCCTCACAAGATTGCAGGATGATTATGATTTCGTCTTGCTGGATAGTCCGCCCGTCCTTGCTGTTACCGACGCCTCGATACTGAGTACCGAGATCGGGGGTGTGATCCTTGTGATAAGATCCAGGAGTACGAGTCCTGTAATGGTAGTGGAGGCGAATGAGAGGCTGGAAAAGATTGGGGCGAGGGTCATCGGCGTCGTCATGAACGATCTCGATATGGAACGGCATTACGGTAAATATGCCAGGTATTCGTATTCGACTTATTACTACTACGGAGGGGATAAATCGAAGAAAGGAAAGAAGACACAGAGAAGGCGAAAGCATGGAAAAGGGGAGGAGAAGATCTTCCAGAATCGCTCAACTTAGGTTTGATTCAGGACGAAAAAAGGAGGGTTCCACGAAAATGGACACCGTAATCAGTGTAATCAAAGCTGACATAGGATCGATCGGGGGACATATCGCTCCGAGCGTAAAGCTGAAAGAGGCAGTCGTCGAACATGTAAAGAGTGCGGGCAAAAAATTGATCGATGATTTCTTCATAAGCAGCACGGGAGATGATATCGCGATACTGATGACCCATAACCGCGGGGCAGGCAACGAAGATATTCATAAGCTTGCCTGGGATGCGTTCATAAAGGGGACAGAGGTCGCAAAATCCCAGGGCCTGTATGGTGCCGGTCAGGATCTGCTGAAGGATTCCTTTTCGGGAAACGTGAAGGGAATGGGACCGGCCGTCGCCGAAATCGAGTTCGATGCCAGACCCAATGAACCTTTTCTCTTCTTCGCCGCCGACAAGACAGATCCAGGGGCTTACAACCTTCCTCTTTATCTGGCATTTGCCGATCCCATGTTCTGTTCGGGGCTTATATTGAGCCCTAAGATGAGCGACGGTTTTACCTTCACGATCATGGATGTCGAATATACGGAAGGGGACAGGGTCGTGCAGCTGAATTCCCCGGAAGAGATTTATGATATCGCGGCGTTGTTGCGTGACAACCAACGTTTCGTTGTCGAATCGGTCCATTCACGAAACGATGGGGAGCAGGCAGCCTCCGTCAGTACGACTCGGCTTCACAATATCGCAGGGAAATATACAGGCAAGGATGATCCGGTCATGCTCGTCCGTGTTCAAGGCGGTTTCCCCGCAACCGGCGAGATCCTGTCGCCGTTCGGTATTGGTCACTATGTCGCAGGTTTTATGCGGGGCAGTCACGTGGGTCCACTGATGCCGGTGCTGAGAGACTCAACGATCTCCTTTTTTGATGGTCCACCCGTCGTCAGTTGTCAGGCATTCTGTGTCAGAGACAGGAAACTGACCGAACCTGCGGATGCCTTTGATCACCCCTACTGGGATTATGTGCGTAATAATGTCTCGAGGAAAGTCGATGACATCAGGCGGCAGGGTTTCTCAGGTGCCGCCATGCTTCCCTTCAGCGAACTCGAATACGGCGGGATCGTGGAGAAACTTAACAGGATCGACGGCAAATTCCAGGTGAGAGGCGGGAGCTAAGGACTGAAGGGTACTTTTGTCTAATATGGCGCTCGGCTCAGGAGATTATTCCTTACTCTGCAGACTCATGCACCATTAAAACTCTAACTTAATGTGAGCGGTTTTGTCGCAATGAGATGTGCGCAGATCGAGTGAGAAAATCGCTCACTTTAAAAGGGTTCAGGTCCAAGTCAGGGACCGAAACTCTCCCGCCGACATCCGGCCCAATACGTTACCTGATCAGGAAAAATGGATTTAGGAGCAAGCCGACTCCCTTGAACAGCGGGTTCTCTTTCTCGTAGAGGCGCGTGCTCATTTCATGGGTCAGGATGGCGGTCGAAATTCCGCTCGCGTATGAGAAAAAATCGTACATCGATGGGGTTTCGAAACTTCCCTGCAATCCCTTTTCGAAGATATAGATTGCGAGCAGGGAGGTGAAAAGGGCCGATTTCTTCGAGTACCCTTTAGTCATCAGATAACTCGTGTACTCATAACCCAGCAGGGGATGCCAGAAGAAGGTTTTTTTTGTCTTATTGGGGTCTATATTGTGAACCTGGTAGCTGCTTTCATATTTCCAGAAGCTGAAAAATTCGTTGAGACCCCTGGATAACGATCCATTGTCCAGTATTTCTGCCCCGACACCGCTGGAGTACGATGTAGATGTTACGAGAAAGCTGTATGATAACGTTGCAGTCTGAAAGAGCCCCACGTCAATCAGCATATCCTTGGGCGTTATTTTTCGGTGTTGCTTGGAGGCCTGCGGAGGTTTCAAAATTCCAAAAGATAGAAGTACACAGAAGATAGAAACGGCCATGATTATCAATGTCGGTAATGAAAGTCTTCTCAAGCTGTTCATTTTATTTATCCTGATGTTAAGTGGCTAAGTGGTCCAGTTCATAAATACGCTGGCATTCGGCCAACGATGCATCCCGACCCACCGCGTTGCTCGTCGGTTAAATACCACTATGGGTATTCGCCCTCCTCGCGCCTTGCGGGTCGGGCGCCTCGTCGACCTCGGTACGTCACCGTATTTATGAACAGAACCACTAAGGGTGGGGCAAAGATAGATAGTGAGTAATATTACCTCATTAGTAATGATATTATAGCATATTGTGGCACCGATGTCAACACTTGGTGGCACTTTTTTCGGAATCGCAGGACACTTAGTTCAGAGAACTTGGGGGATCAAACCGTCCATATTGCCGGGGATCCCTCGCTGAACGGACCGGAATTTGGTCACAAGGGTGATTCTCAGTACTGCCGTTGAGTATACGGGAACTTTTCCTTGACAACTCGACATCTTGTATGATAGATTTGCTGCAGTACAATATATAGAACCGTTAATAGATCCTGAACGAGAGGGAAATGCTTCGTGGAAACCAGGTTGGGTTCAATAGATACGCCGGTCAAGAAGGAGCGAAAAAAGAAAGGTATGATCAGATCGGTCCTGATTATCGGGAATGAACCGGATTTCATCGAAAACATGAAATATTTAGACGATTATGGGAATTGCCTTATTGAAGAGGTTCGCAATGAAAATGAGGCGTTCTCAAAATTAAAGGGTAACGAATACTCTATGATAATCATCTGTGGAAAAGGGAGAGAGGTCAACCCTGGATTCCTGAAGGCAATAAGGAAGTTCAGGCCATCGATGCCCGTCTTCCACCTCAGTAGATTAGAAAATTGCAAAGCCGGCCGCTTCGAGTTGCCGGGGAGTGAGGATGAAAGTGGAGAGATTGGCATATTCGTGGATTCGAACGATCGAACAGATCGCAATAGAAACCCAAACGATCCGAAGCGTTGTCGTACAATTAATTCGAAATTGAAAAAGAAACCTGTTAGAAATACTGGGATGGGTGATCTGGTAGGTGTCTCTTCGGCGATGCAGCAGGTTTACGAGAAGATAATTCGTGCCAGTCAGGTTAATTCTATCGTCCTTTTGCAGGGAGAGAGCGGAACCGGAAAGGAGTTGGCCGCCAGGGCAATCCACGAAAACAGCGAGAGGAAGAACAATCCTTTCATTCCGGTCAATTGCAGCGCTATTCCCGACAACCTGTTAGAGAGTGAGCTCTTTGGATACGTGCGTGGTGCTTTTTCTGGAGCGGTGGCCAATACTCAGGGGATTCTGAGGACTGCGAGTAGTGGGACGGTCTTTTTCGATGAGATCGGAGAACTGGACAAGAGGCTTCAGGCAAAGTTACTCCGTTTCGTCGAGGATCGGATTGTCAAGCCTCTCGGGA
Source organism: uncultured Gemmatimonadota bacterium (assembly GCA_964442125.1). Classification (GTDB taxonomy): domain Bacteria; phylum Gemmatimonadota; class CAZMKB01; order CAZMKB01; family CAZNLH01; genus CAYTWO01. Next base: position 71,882 of record CAYTWO010000001.1, on the reverse strand, counting down.
GCAACAAAAGTTATGAGATCGATGTCAAGATCATCGTGGCCACAAACCGGGACCTGCTGGAGGAAATACATAATGGAAGGTTCAGGCAAGATTTCTTTTATCGAATCAATATTCTTCCCATAAACATGCCATCACTGAGGACCAAAAAGGATGACATACCACTCCTGGTCGATCATTTTCTGAGGAAATATGGGCGAGGTGATCTAAGGACCGTTCGTGGTGTTTCGACCGAGGTGTTGAGCGCCTTTTTCCAGTACCACTGGCCTGGGAACGTAAGGGAGATGGAGAACCTCATACAGCAGGCGATCGTCATGGGGTCAGGACCCGTTCTGACGATGGAAAATTTTCCCAGCGAGCTCACCCGTAAAAAAAAGTTGGATTGCCTTTATATGGAGAACGGAGATATACCCACACTGAAGGAAGTCGAGAAAGAACTGATCTCGAAGGCCCTCGAAGAAACGAAGGGCAATGTAACCAGTGCGGCAAAGCTCCTGGGTATTGATCGGAAGACAATTTATCGGAAGGTGAAACAGTTTTCGATCACGATTTGATTGGGGCATTTTGGGACATGCCCCAATTTTCATGTGCAAGCGTAACCTCATATAATATAGATATATAGGCCGCATAATTGTCAATGCCAGTAGATAGCGACTTTGGCTGTTCCATTTTGCCCCATTCTTCTTTCCTAATTCTTTTTAGATAAACCCCTTTTTTATTTTATATGCTATTGCTGCACAAGATGTTGTGGGAATTATGTGACAACTCCCATATATAAGCAATAATGGCATGTTTTGTGCTATAATATTATGTTAGAGCACGGTGACTCATCCTGGTTTGGGAACGGCAGATAATATTGAAGTGAATTCAGTGTGACAATAAGCCTTCGGTGTGTTAATTGAGTCTCGAGGTTAAGACATGACCAGACCAAATGTTCTAATTGCGGACCTTGACCCTTTATCAGCGAATGATCTCGCTACCATCGTGGAGGAGATGGGATGCGGTACGTTTATTGTCGATGACCTGAAAGGTGTGATAGATATCTGCAAGGAGAGGGATGTGGGGATACTGATCCTCGACACCAGTATTATAGCAGGAGAGGGATGCAAGGTCGTCAATATCCTCAGGAAGTTCAAAAGAGACCTGAGGATTATCGTCACCACAGGGGCACCATCAGAAGAGTTAGAGAAAGAAATCAGGAGCTGTGGGATCGTATTTTACGCCCCCAAACCGGTTGATTTCTACTGGATAAAAGAGATTGTTCGCCGGTCGTTCACGAGGGATTACCTGTTCAGGAGCAGCAAATGAGAGTTCTTGTAACGGGAGGAGCGGGATTTATCGGCTCTCATACCACACTCGCCTTGCAGGAGAGAGGGTGTGATGTGGTCATCATCGACAACCTGGACCCGAAAATTCACCCCGGTGGAAAACCCCTCGACATTCCGGAAGGAACCGAATTCATCGAGGGAGATGTCCGCGACAAGTCCGCCGTGGAAAAAGCCTTACGGGGAGTAGAGGTGGTCTTCCATTTTGCGGCGTATCAGGATTATATGCCGGACTTCAGCACTTTTTTCCATGTCAACAGCGTCGGGACAGCACTTTTGTATGAAGTGCTGGTCGAAAAGGGGATCATGCCGAATCGGGTCGTCGTGGCCTCCTCTCAGGCTGTTTATGGTGAGGGAACCTATCGATGTGCAGAGCACGGCATCTTCCAGCCTCCGATCAGGCCGTTGGATCAACTCGAAGCGGGTCACTGGGAGCAAACCTGTCCGTCCTGTGGGGGCCTGGCGGAGGTGGTCTGGTCCAGCGAAGACGATGCAAACCCGCAAAACCAGTATGCCATGTCGAAGCTCACCCAGGAAATGATCGCGATCAACCTCGGGAAACGGTACGGAATTCCAACGGTGGCCCTGAGATACTCCATCGTACAAGGACCCAGACAGTCATTTTTCAACCTCTATTCGGGGGTCTGTCGGATTTTCTGCTTGAACGCGCTTAGTGGACTTCCATCAACGATTTATGAAGATGGACAGCAGCTCAGAGATTACGTAAACATCGACGATGTGGTCGAAGCAAACCTCCTGGTTATGGAGGATGAAAAGGCGGTTGATCAGGTCTTCAACGTGGGTGGCGACTGCGGTTATACGGTATGCGAGTTTGCGGAGACGGTGTCGATGGTAGTGGGAGACGAACTCAAGTTCGAGATCCCGGGAAAATTTCGGTTTGGAGACACGAGACACAGCCTCTCGAACAGCGCAAAATTGAAGGACCTGGGTTGGTGTCCCCGTAATACACCCAAAAAGAGTGTCACCGATTACATGAACTGGATCCGTGACCTTGACGATATTAGAGATAGAGCGGGGGAAATCTTCGAGGATATGGTGAAATCGGGAGTAGTTCGTGACGTTTCACCCGGCAGAGACGGCAGTGACCCATCGTTTCGTGGGAGAACCGTAAAACCGACTTGATCTGCGGGTCGAGATAGGGAGAGCTGACTGCTCCATCTCGGTCGTCGAAGACTTCACGAATCGTCTGTTTTCGACACCAATCTGAATGATCTCGTCTGAGGAAAGAGGATAATGATTATTACCCAAACACCTTTACGAGTCAGCTTCGCCGGGGGAGGTACGGATCTCAAATCCTTTTATTCACGTGGGATGGGATGTGTGGTTTCATCGGCCATCGACAAGTATATCTATGTGATCGTGAAAGAGCGATTCGACAGCAAAATCTATATTAACTATTCGCAAAAGGAGGTCGTCGACCGCGTCGAAGAGATAAATCATGACCTCGTCAGGGAGGCAATGATTATGACTGGAATCCGGGACGGTATAGAGATCACGACCCTCGCGGACATTCCCTCCGAAGGTACGGGTCTCGGTTCTTCGAGCAGCGTGACGGTAGGTCTGCTCAACGCGTTTTACAGCATCCGGGGAGTGCTTAAAACTCGGGAGGAATTGGCTCGGGAGGCCTGCCAGATTGAGATCGATCGTATTGCGAAACCGATCGGAAAACAGGATCAGTACATCGCAGCATATGGAGGGCTGCGTATGTTCAGTTTTCTTCAGGATGACAGCGTCGAGACTGAAGAGATCGATATTGACACAGATGTGATACGAAAGCTCTCCGCGCGCTTGATGCTCTTCTTCTCGCATCAGACAAGGAAAGCCGAGAATATCCTGGAAGAACAGAAGCGAAGAACATCCCAGATCATGGAACCACTCTCCAACATTGTCAAGCTGGCGGAGAGTGCGAAAACGGCGTTGTACCAGGGGGAATACCGGCAGATCGGTGAGATCCTCGATGCCGGCTGGAGGTTAAAGAGGTCGCTTGTTGACACTATCTCTAACGGTGAAATCGATGAAATGTATCTAAGGGCTATACGAGCGGGGGCAAGGGGTGGAAAGATCTGTGGGGCGGGTGGCGGCGGCTTTCTCTTTCTCTACTGTGAGCCAGAGCACCAGGAGAAGGTAAGGGAAGAATTGAGAGAATACAAGGAGTTACCGGTCTCGTTGGCGAAGGATGGAACGAAGGTCATCTTTAACATCAGACAATAAAACAGGAGATGATGGACAATGAAACCTCCGGGCGACGGGAAATCCTTTATCAGTCATTACCTGTATCAGGTGGCCACCCTCCTGACTGAGTGTTCTGTCGATGAGATCATGGAGGTCCTCGATCTCCTGATCTGGGCGAGGGAGAGAGAGAAAAAGGTCTTCACCTTTGGAAACGGCGGAAGTGCGGCTGCCGCATCTCATTTTGCCTGCGATCTTTCAAAGGGGACCATTGGGGGATCGGAGAAGCGTTTCAAGGTGATCTGCCTGACGGACAATGTGCCGCTCATGACTGCATGGGCCAACGACGAGGACTACGCCGACATCTTCGTTGAAAATCTGGATCCTTTACTCGAAACCGAAGATGTTGTCTTTGGGATCAGTGGGAGTGGCAACTCTCCAAACGTCATCCGGGCGGTCGACCTGGGGAACGATCGAAAGGCTCACACGGTCGGTCTGACGGGTTTCGACGGAGGACAACTGGTCCGGCGCGCGGAAATTTCTATAACCGTGCCGTCCGATAACATGCAGCATATAGAAGACACCCACATGATTGTTATTCATCTCCTGACTTCCTATCTTCGCCTGAGTTCGCGCGAGAGGAAAGGATTGACAATTCCCAACGCGATGGAAATTGAACATGAAATCACTCATTAACGATCTTTCAATATGAAGGACCTTATTCCCCATTCTCTTCCTATATATGCAATCTTCTCGCTGATGTTCCTCCTCGGAACAGTGACAGATCTCTACTCCGATCAGGCGACCCGGTACCTATACCTCGATCACTGGGCTTATAGATATATCGACTACCTTCAGGAGAGGGGGTTCATGAGAGACCTCAACAGGTCAGTCAGGCCGTATCAGCGGGGAGATGTCGCCCGTTCGGTACGGAATCACCTGAACCGTACCACTACAATGGGCGCTCTCGAAAAAGAATGGCTGAAGTTGCTGGAGGAGGAATTTGAGGATGATATCCGCCTCATATCCGGTCCGAAGAGGAACGACCCGGTTTACTACGTCAGGGGAGTGGCCCGCGAGGATGCCGATGCCGTGGGAGATGATCGGGATGCCGACTATTTCCTCTCGGGAGAGGTCCTCTTTCGACTCCCCTCTCTGGTCTTCTCGTCAAGAATATCGTTAGACCAGGGCCTGTTCGATAATCCCAATTATCTCGGGAGACACGATATTTCAGTTGCGGGTCGAGTGGAGGATTCGTATCTCCTGACTCGTTTCAAGGCGATCTCCCTCTTCTTTGGAAGGACGGAACGGATCTGGTCACCCTTCCCCGATATGAGCCTGGTCCTCTCCGGGAATCCATTCTCGTATGACCATCTGTCCATTCGGATCGGCGGGAAGAGGCTTGGCTTGCAGAGTCTATTTGCCAGGCTGAGTGACTTGCCGTCTGGCGCATTAGGGGTTGATGGACAACAGAGGTACCTGTCGGCTCACAGACTCGATTTTCGGCTCGGGAGCTGGCTGCAGATGGGTCTATTCGAGTCAGCACTATTTGGCGGGAAAGGGAAGGGGCTGGACCTCGCTCTCATCAACCCCTTTGCACCCTATTTTATCATCGAGAACAGCACCACACGCCAGATGAATTCCTTCGTCGGCTTCGATCTGTTCTTCATACCGCGTGAGGACATTACCCTGTCGATGCAGCTATTGATTGATGATGTGAAACTTTCACTCTTTGGGACCCCGATATTCCATGGGGACGAAGTCGAGCCAAACGAGTTCGGTTTTGCGATCGGAGGTACATACTCCGATCCTCTTGGGATCTCTAACACCTTGATTCGAGCCAGATATCACAAAGTGACCAATTACACCTACAACGCGGTTGATTCGCTCGAGCAATACCTTCATGGCGGGATCAATCTGGGTTCGGGTAACGGGAATGACTTCGACGAGTTGGTCTTTGGCGTCGATTACTTTTTCGAAAAAGGGTGGATCCTTTCCGGTTCGGCGAGTTACCTGAGGCAAGGGGAGGGGAGAGTTACGGACCCATTCCCGGTCGAGTTTGCGAGCGACGATTTGCCCTTTCCTTCCGGGGTGGTTGAGAAAAAGTTCGAGCTTGGAGCGACGCTCCATTATCAACCATCTGCAGTCTGGTTTATCCGAGGTGGATTGGGTTTTGAAGATGTGACGAACAAGGGGCACTTGGTGGGGGAAAACGACCTGGAGATAAAAGGGAGTGTACATGTTCAGTTCTCATGGTGGGATTGGTTCAGCTGACAAGCCCGTGGTTAAATTGTTCGACGGCATTGAGTTGGTTACCGTCATGTTTGACCGAGAAGGGGCAACGATAAATTCGTGACAGGATAGAGCGGTGGAGACTCCAAAAAGAATCGTTAAGAACACTTTTTCTCTTTTGTCGGCGACGATGGTCAGGAAGTTTCTTGGGGTCATTGCAATTGCGTATTTAGCTCGGATTCTGGGTCCCGGCGATTTCGGCAAGTTGAACTTCGCCTTCGCCATTATTTCTTACTTCATGTTGGTAACCGTTATGGGATTGGATACCCTGGGTATTCGAGAAATAGCCAGAAACAGAGACAAAACAGAAAATTGTGTCGGAAACATACTGGTCTTGAGGTCTTGTCTGGGGCTACTGGCATTTGGTCTACTGTTTCTTTTCGTTTCCATAGTAGATAAACCAGCCCGGGTCGAATACCTGATAGTGTTTTACGGGCTCTCGTTGATTCCGTACATAATGTTGATGGAATGGGTATTTCAGGGTATGGAGAAGATGGAGTATATCTTTGTCTCCAGCACCATCCAGACGATCGTATATGTGGGATTGATATTATTATTTGTAAATAGTTCCGAACAGCTGCTCTACGTGCCACTTATCCTGGTCTTCGCGAACTTTTGCGAGGCGGGATTTCTCATTTTCGTTTTCACGAAGCGTGTCGGGAAATTAAGACCAAGATTTCATTTCCCTACCTGGGCAGTTTTTCTTAGACAGGCTCTTCCCATTGGTTTGTCCGGTTTTATGATCGCGATAATCTATAGTGCTGACATGGTCATGCTCGGATTTATGCGAACGAATGAAGAAGTCGGATATTATAGCGCCGCATATAAAATCATCTGGTTTATAATGGGCCTATTTGTGGCTTATTTCAATTCAATATTCCCTGTCACGGCCCATTATTTCAAACAATCGTTAGAGGCGCTGAAAAATTTTATTGCGTATAGTTCAAAGCTGGTAATTACCATTGCCTTGCCACTGGCCGTTGGCGGGACGATACTGGCCAGGCCAATAATGAACGTAATATATGGCGGCAAATATGATGACGGAGTAATCGCCTTTCAGATATTATTGTGGGTTCTGGTTGTTTTGTGCATGAATTCCATCTACGCAAGGGGATTATGGGCATGTGACAGACAAAAAAGATACATGGCCATAACCGCCGTACAGGCAACGAGCAATATTGCCCTCAATTTTCTTTTGATTCCCATTTTCGGGATAATTGGCGCCTGCATCGCGACTATTTCGGCCGAAATCATAGGTTTCTATCCCTACTATCGGGAATTCAATAAAATCGTAGCGGTACCGATACTCGGTCACGTTGGTAGGCCGCTGATCGCTTCTATCCTCATGGGCTTGTCTCTTTCGAGTGTGTTGAACGGATTCGATCTAAACCTGCTGGTGTTAATACCTGCCGGCGCGCTCCTCTACACGGCGTTTTTGTACGTACTTGGTGGTATATCCAGCGAAGAGGTCAGGCTGGTTCGAGGTATTGTCCTGAAAAGGGTTAAGAACTAAGAGTCGAGGGGAACGAGTAATGGTGAATGAGATTTACAGGTTGTATCGGTTTACGGTAAGAAACACGGTAACCGCCGCAAAATATCTGTTGAAATACCGCCGAACCATCGCCTTCATCAGGAGAAAAAGGGGTCTCAAAGCCGCCTTTAAATTTATCCTGGTAAAGCTGTCCGTCAGGGGTGAGGAATCAGGGATAGCCCTGCTGGACCCGATCTGGAGGATATTTCCCAAACTCGCCTTCTATCCCTATATGTTCGAAATCGAGGTGACGACGAAGTGCCATTTGAGGTGTGTCTTTTGTGAACATACCCACTGGAGCGAAAAACCGAGGGATTTATCGTTCGACGATTTCAAAAAGGTTGTAGATCAGTTTCCAGGATTGATATGGATCAATGTCACCGGGGAAGGGACTTCCTTCCTGAACCCGGAATTCATGGATATGCTGAGATATCTGAAGTCGAAGTCAGTCTTTGTGGCCATGGTCGACAGTTTCGACAGAATAGATGAGAAAGAGATGAAAGAATTGATCGAGATAGGTGTCGATAAGATCTCTCTATCGATAGATGGTGCCACCAAAGAGAGTTACGAGGAGATAAGGATAGGGGGTAACTTCGATAGAGTAGTCGAGAATGTCAGAAGATTCATCAGGATGAAGGAGGAAATGGACTCACCCGTTCCGGAGCTCTGTTTCCGTATGGTGTTTACCAAGACGAATTATCACGAGATGATTCAATTCATCGACCTGGTCCATTCATTTGGAGAAAAAAAATATATCGGAGAGGGCACCTACGCGGAATTCGTGAGCTTACTGGAATTCGAGCAGACCGAGGACCTCATCTATGAACCGGCGGAAGAAATTGTCCAGAAAGTGAACAGGAGGGCAAGGGAACTTGATATTGAAGTGAAGTGGGATCACCCTTCTCATGAGGCTCGAAAGAAACCACCCATGAGAAAATGTATCGTCTGGACCGAGCCCTATATAATGATCGGGGGCGATGTCGTATCTTGCTGTGCTGTGCTTATGTCGAACAACAGGACTTTCCTGAAGAAACATAGTTTTGGAAATGTGCTTGAGAAGCCTTTCAAGGAAATCTGGTATTCCGATAGGTACAGGCAGTTTCGGTCTCTGGTGGGCAGGGATGAGGGAGAAGTCCCCATATTGTGCGCCGGCTGCAGGGCTTATGACACGACTTACAGAGAAAAACGCTATGGCATATCCTCTTCGATCTAGCCATGAAGACCCTGATAACAGGTGCCAACGGTCATATAGGTAGCAACATAGTTAGAAGACTTCTTGATGACAACCGAGAGGTCAAGGCTATGGTTCGGGAAAAGAGTGACCTCAAGGGGTTGTATGGGTTGGATGTCGAGATCGTGAACGGCGATGTACTCGATCCGGGTTCACTGGAAAAGGTGGTAAAGGGTTGTGATAGCATCTACCATACCGCTGCGATAGTCTCCAATCCGGATGATGATGGTGATCTGACCGTTCGAACGGCAGTGCACGGGACACGCAACCTGCTTGATGCGGTATCGGATATCTCAATAGATAAACTCGTTTACACGAGTTCCATAGCAACACTGGGGGCAGGGAGGTCTCCTTCTATCCTGGGTGACGAAAGGAATCACAATGAAATGGCTGCCGGGCAATACAGAAACGCGTATACGACAGCAAAGATTGAGTCAGAAGAAATTGCCTCCAGGCTCGGGAAGGAGAGAGATATCCCTATTGTCTTCGTGAACCCTTCGACGGTTATAGGAGCATATGACTTCAAAATGACACCCTCGAATCGCCTCATTTACGAATTTCTCACGACGGAACCGAAATTATTCTGCCGGGCGGGGGGATTGAATATCGTAGATGTCAAGGACGTGGCGACCGGCCATCTGTTGGCCGAGAAGAAGGGCAGGATAGGAGAAAGATACATACTGGGTGGAGATAATGTATCACTGTTCAAGCTCTACAGGACCATGTCCAAGCTGACCGGAAGAAGACCCCCGTGCGTGAAGTTGACGAAGAGTATCCTGATGTTGAGGGCGGCACTCGTGGAATTGATATCCGGATTGACCGGGAAACAACCGGGTGTGACGAGAGAAGACCTGCAAAAATATCCTATCGTGTACTGGTTTTTCGATTGTACCAAGGCGAAGAAGGAACTTGGATATAATCCCATTCCTTACCGGCAGGCCATTGGCAACGCTATCGACTGGTTCATTGAGGCTTTCGACTTGAAAATAGCAATTGCGTGAGGAGCGAAAAGTGATTTTTGTGAATCCTGAAGCAGGGGCTAATTGTGACATTCCCAACATAGGGCTGGCTTACGCTGCCACGTACTTCGGTGTGAAGGTCATCGACCAGAATTCTATGCCGAATCCGCGTGACAGGTCCTTGAGATATGGCACGGACATCCTGGGTATCTCCGTACAATCCAGAACCTTTGGTGAGTCGCGGCGGATAGCCGGTCTATACAGGGCGAAATATCCGGATGCGAGAGTCAAATCGATTTCAGGCTTTCTGGATGTCCAATGTTGTTATCCCGTGTTGAACTTTGATGACAGGATCGTCTTCAATGAGCCCTTTTCTGATCGGTACCCCTTCCCCGATTATGAGCTATTCGATTCGTTTGAGATTTTCCGGAAAAATTGGCGAATGGGGACCTCGGGATATGCCATCATGACCAGCCATGGATGTCCCTATAAATGCACTTTCTGCAGCAGTCGAAGCAGAAAGTGGAGGGCCAGGAGCCCGGAGAATTGTTTTGAAGAGCTGAAAATGGCCGCAGAGAAATGGGGAATAAAGTCCGTGGCGATCCTTGATGACTGCTTCAATGTCGATAAGGTGAGGATTATCAGATTTAGTGAGCTCATGAGAAAGCTGGACCTGATGTGGGGATGTTCCAATGGACTCAGGGCAGACGCGTTTGATGATGAAATGGCCGAAGCGATGTCGAGCTCAGGATGTGTCCATATCAATTTTGGTATAGAATCGTCTGATCCAAGAGTCCTCGAGAGGGTCGAAAAAGGGGAGACGATTGAACGTATAGAGAAGGCAGTGAGAGTCGCGAAGAGATATTTCAAATCTGTGGGTGGTTTCTTCATAATTGGCCTCCCTGGGTCGAGCTATGAAAAGGACCTTTCGAGTCTCGAGTGGGCCAGGCGGAATCAGATAAACGCCCACTTCAGTTATTATGTGCCATTCGACAGGGCCATGCAGTATGATGCCCTGTTTTACGGCAAAGGGAGCAGGCCCTTATCGGATGTGTATCCAAAGGCATTGCAAAAGAAGGTCTATGACATGACGGCAAACCTGAGGGGAGAAAAGGGCTGGCTTAAAAAGAATTGGATGCGATCAAAATCGTTCCTGAGATTCAACGGCCGAAACCTGTTGGGACATAAAAGTTACAGGCCAGACAGGCCGTCGATCCCAACTTAGATAAGTATGGTTGTAAAATTGGCATCGAACGCCAGGAAGAAAATCGCTTAACTTAGGTCTGAGTTAAAAGGAGAGAAAAATGAAGGTTCTCGTGACTGGAGGCTGCGGTTTTGTCGGTTCGCACACCTGCGAGTACTATGCGCGGCTTGGAAATGATGTCATCTCGTTCGACAACATGACAAAGTACGAGTTGGGAAGGACCGGATACGCCACGGATGCGGCAAGGAATTACAACTGGGATATTCTGAATAAGGCGGGCGTGACAATGGTGAAGGGTGATGTCCGGGACTATGATCATATGGAAGAGGTGGCTGAGGGATGTGACTTCATCGTTCACACCGCCGCTCAACCGGCCATGACTATCAGCGTGGAGTCGCCAGAGCTTGATTTTTCCACCAATGTCCGCGGGACGTTCAACGTCCTCAAAGTCGCCCGCAAGCGTAAAATCCCGCTGGTCTCATGCGCGACGATCCATGTCTATGGAAATAAGATCAACGATGACCTCAGGGAAGGGGAAACGAGGTACATCCTGGATCCGGCCGAAATAGATGAACTTCATCCCGTCATGGAAGGTATCCTCACTCCCCTCCACGCATCTAAAATGGCTGCCGAATTGTACGTTCAAACCTTTATCGACAGTTATGACCTGGAGGCGGCAAGTTTTCGCTTGACGGGGCTTTATGGTCCTAATCAGTTCGGAGGCGAAGATCACGGATGGGTGGCCAACTTCGCGATTCGAAGCGTCCTCGGTGTTCCCATAGTCATTTACGGCACGGGAAAACAGGTGCGGGACATCCTGTTCGTTACAGACGTGGTCGAGGCGTTTGACGCCTTCTACAGGGAAAGAAGGTCCGGGATATACAACATAGGCTCGAGATATGAAAATTCCATATCCCTTCTGGAATGTATCGATCTTATCGGTAAGATTTCAGGTGAAAAGCCCAAAGTCGAGTTTAGAGAGAGCAGGCACGGAGACCTGCAATATTTTGTCTGCGACAGTTCGAAGGCAAAACAGATACTCGGCTGGGAAGCAAAAGTTTCACCCGAGCAGGGGGTGGAAAGATTGATCGATTGGATCGGGGATAACATAGATATTTTCCGGAGTAATCCGGACAGGCAAGAGTAAAAAGGTCGTGAAAGAGTGAAAGGAGAGGTAAAATGAAGGCATTGTTCCTGGCGGGTGGACGAGGGAGACGATTTAACGAGATATCCGATTCACAGAACAAGTGTATGTTGAGTTTCAAGGGGAAACCACTGATCGAGTACAGCCTTGAGACAGCTGCAGAAACAGATGTGAGTGAAATTGTCATTGTCGTCGGCTACAGGGCCGAGGAGATCATCAATGAATTCGGGATCGATTACAAGGGGAAGCGCATAAAGTACGTCATTCAGCATGAACAGAAGGGGCTTGTCCATGCCATTGAGTGCAGCAGGGATGCCATCGGGAATGACAGCTTCATGTTGTTCCTGGGTGACGAAATTTTAGTAAATCCAAGGAATCGGTCGATGGTTAAAGAATTTAACGATAATGATCTGTTTGGTGTTTGCGGCATTGTGGTCGAGGAGGACAGGAAGAGAATCGGCAGGACTTATTCGATAATGCAGGATTATGATGGCCGCATACACAGGTTGATAGAAAAGCCCAGAAACCCTTTGAACAATCTGAAGGGGACGGGAAACTGCGTCTTCAGGAACGAGATTTTCTCCTACATCGAACAGACCCCGATAAATCATAATAGGGGCGAAAAGGAACTGCCGGACCTGATCCAATGCGCGATCGACGATGGGAAGGACGTGAGATCGTTTATCGTATGTGATGGATATACAAACATAAACTCTGGAGAGGAACTGGCGGAAGTGGAAATCAACTTTCCCTATGCAGGGGTTGCTATCTGAGTCCTCGGCTCTGTCTACGCATCTACTTGTGAAAGCTGTATATAAAAGGATATTGAATCGCCATGAAGATTTGTCTGGTTGCAGATAGACTGCCGGAATATCACAAGAAGTGGAGCGGTGCAGAACATCTCTGTATGCGTCTATCACAGATGCTTGGGAAAGAAGGGCATGAAGTAGTTTTTTTCGTGACGAAGTCTGAGGAAGAGAATATTCCTGATAGTATATATGAAATTCCGACCCCCATGAAGAGGCTGGGAGTTTTTTCAAACATTTTTCCTCTGGACCTGTTTACCCTCTACTTTTCGATCAAGTACTTGAAAGTATTGAAGCCCGATGTGGTTCACCTTCATTCACAGGCTTTGTTTATACCCGCCCTGTTGGGTGCTCTCATCTTGAGAATACCCGTGGTAGCGACCGTTTTTGACCATTTTATCCTTTGCCCCGAGACAACCTTGAGGAAGCCGGACGGGAAAATTTGCAGGACATACCAGGGCCTGGAGTGTGTCGATTGTTCGGGTCCGTCGGTAAATCCACTCCGGATCTGGGGAAGAAAAATAATCTTCTACCGAAGATTTTTGATATATGACTCTTTACTGAAGAAGCTGGATGCAATAATCACGCTCTCAAAGACCTCGAAGTCGAGATTGGAGCGGTATGGTCTGTCGGCAGAGAGGATAAAGGTCATTTATCATTACGAAGTAGATACTCATACAAATGGAAGGAAACCACCCGACATGCAATTTCAGCCTCCGACACTACTTTTCGTTGGATGGCTGAATGAGCTTAGAGGATTGCATGTACTAATCGAGGCCATGTCTCACATAGTTGATAAAGTCCCTGATTCAAGGCTGATAGTGGTGGGATCAGAGGAAGACACTCAATATGTTGCCAAAATCAAAGCGATGATCGAGGATTTAGGGCTCAGAGAATCCGTTCAAATATTGGGAAAAAGGGAGAATGAGGAGGTTATGCGATTGATCGCCGGGAGTGATGTTGTAGTGGTGCCTCTGCAGTGGCCAAATGAATTTGGTCCTCTTATCCTGGTGGAGGCCATGAGCCTGGCGAAACCGGTCATAGCGAGTCGTATCGGCGGTACCACCGAGTTCGTCGAGGACGGTTTCAACGGATTCCTGGTTGCGCATGATCGGCCGGGAGAATTTGCCGACAAAGTGACCTGCCTGTTAACAGACAGAGATTTAGCGCGATCGATGGGCGAGAATGCCAGGAAGTCCGTCGAGTCGCTGTATAACGAGGACCCTGCCCGAAGGATTGTCGAGCTATATCGGTCCTTCCACAGGACACGAAGGAAGGCAGGCACAGGTTAGCTGGTTACCAGTTCAGGAGCGACATCCCGGGAGAACAGGGCTTGTACCTTTGAATCGTAACCGATATTGACCGGGAGAATGCGGGGCTGCTTGATGAGAATAGCTCACTGCTCACTCAGATATTTTCCGGCCCTCGGAGGTGTCGAAGAATATGTCCGAGCTCTATGCGAGGGTTTGGCCGGGAATGGACATGCCGTTCATCTCTATACATCCGATCTCGAGCAACACGCTCAGAAGATGCGTCTGCAGGAGTACAGCCCTGAAGCGACCTTAAGTGAAGTGTGTGTCTCCAGGTTGCGCGCGACCTATGTCCCTGGATTGCAGGGATATCCTCTGCTGGGGGCTTTGCCCCTGAAGTTGGCGAGAGAGGCCGCCGATATAATCCACGGGCACTGTTTCTATTATTGTACCGGAGACATTTCCTCGGTGATAGCGAGAATAAGGAGAATCCCGTTCGTCTTTAATCCTTACTACTATGTCACTTCCGGGTCAAAGGGGGATTTTTACAGGAAAACCATAGGGCAGTTGACGATGAACGCCGATGTGACGATAGTCATCTCGGAGTTCGAAAAGGAATTGATAGAAAAGGCCGGAATTAGAGTCAAACGATTCGAATTAATCAGTCCCAGTATTGAAGTGACAGAATTTGGGTCGGTCGATGAGGGTATATACGATAAGTTCGGCATCGATTTGAGCAAAACGAGAGTAGTGTTGTTCGTCGGACGCATCGATTACGGAAAGGGCATAGATACGCTTATCTCAGCCGTCCCTTCGGTACTGAAGAAAGAACCGGAGGTGACCTTTTTTGTCGTTGGACCTGACTGGGGTGACAGGAGTGAATTCGAGCGTCAGGTCGAGTCGCAGAGAGTTGGAGGAGAAGTCGTTTTTGCGGGTCCCCTCAGCAGACAGGAACTTATCGGTGCATATAAAGGGGCAACGATGCTGGCCTTCCCCAGCAGGTACGAAGCCTTCGGCATCGTATTGATCGAGGCTATGGCAGCTGGGTTACCGATAGTCGCCGCCAACGCTTCGGCAATTCCTTACGTGATCGAGCAAGGAGAAAACGGGCTGCTTTTCCCGCTGGACGATCATGAGCAAATGGCACGAGACATCCTGTCGTTGCTGAGAGATGAGAACTTAATGGACGGTATGCGACAAAACGGATACCGGCTCGTTAAGGAGAAGTACGATCGGAAAGTCAACATCGACAAATTGGAAGAGATATACAAATCTCTCTTCGAGTCGAGTCGAGTCGATGTCAAGCATCGATCGATAGCTTTGCTCAATCAGAGCAAAGAGGTTGTCCGCTCAAATTAGGTAAAAGTGAAGCAAGTTGACGACTTTGCGTTGAGGGGAAGAAGCGCCGATGACATTCATTATGATGTGTGTACCAGGTCTTTCACGGGGAATATAATCAGTGAATTTTGAAAAGAATAGGGAGAGTGGAGGAACCGGAAGATCCGGCGTTCGGAGGGGATACAGGCGTGTCTTACTTTTTATACCCTCTTACCCGGGATCTCATTACAAGTACCTGCCACTCCAGGCAGGGCTGGGATACATCTCACAAATGCTGGACAGAAACGGAGTTGAAAACAGCGTCTGCGATATGCGATTCGGTTATGGGTCAAGCGACATAAAAGAGAAAATACTCGAATATCGCCCGGACCTTATCGGGGTGAGCATGATGACTTTCAGGTACTTACATACCTACGCCATTATAAGTGATATCAAGGATGCCTTCCCCTCCATCCCGATTGTCGCCGGTGGTCCCCACATTTCGACGTTGAGAGAGAATGCCTTGAGGGAATGTCCTGCCATAGACTATGGAGTGATCCTGGAGGGTGAGGAGACCATAATGGAGCTTTGTCGAGGGGAAGAGTTGAGTAAGATAAAGGGCTTGATCTATCGCGGTGATGACGGCGAAGTGCTGCTCAACCAGGACCGGAGATTTATCGGGGATCTCGACGGCATCCATTTTCCAGAATACCGCAGGTTTGAAATGCACAAGTGTGAGAGGTTGATACCTATAGTCTCTTCTCGGGGTTGCCCGTATGAGTGTATCTATTGCCCGGTCCAGGCGGCGATCGGGAAGAAATACAGAATGAGGAACTCCGGGAACGTTGTGGATGAGATGGAGTTCTGGTATGAGAAAGGCTTCAGACGTCAGGGATTTGCAGACGACAATTTCACCATTTCTCAGCCAAGGATCTATGAGATCTGTGATGAAATCGAGGAGCGGGGTATGACCGGATTAAGGCTGGGTTGCAGTAATGGTGTAAGGGCAGACAGGGTGGACAGGAAATTACTGGCCCGGATGAGGGAAGTCGGGTTCTATGAACTCGCCTTTGGGGTCGAAGCTGGAAACGACAGGGTTCTGGAGAGATTGCATAAATCTGAAAAAATAGAGGTGATCCGGCGGGCGATCGAAGACGCCTGTGAACTGGGGTATGAAGTAACGCTCTTCTTCCTGCTCGGTTCTCCGGGCGAGACATGGTCTGACATCGAAGATTCCGTTGATCTGGTCCTTTCTTATCCTGTGGTATCCGCGCCGTTCTATAATCTCATTCCCTTCCCAAACACGGAGTTGTTTGAATGGGTTGAGGAGAGGGGATATTTGTTGAAGTCGCCAGAGGAGTACCTGAACGACGCCTCTCACTGGGAAAACGAACCGGTTTTCGAGACGCCGGAATTACCCTATGAGAAACGGAAAAAGGCCTGGGCGTGGGCCAACAGGGTTGCCGAAGGGCATTGTAGAAAGAACAAGAGGAGAGCGGTCAAGGCAAAACTGGAAGGTTCCTTAGGGATAAAAGGGTTACCTGGTGACCTGTTTTCCCACGTCTGGTGTTCCGATTTGGTACAAAACAGGTTTTTGGCAAACAGGGCCATGAGGAAGTTAAGAGATAGGGTCATGCAGAGAGTGTAATATTGTGTGTGGAATATTTGGTATTCACAACTCGACCGGCATACCGTTGGAGCAAAAAACCCTGTGTGAAGTGGTCAATGCCATGCATCATCGGGGACCCGATGACAGTGGGTTTTACTCGGATAACGAGATCGCACTCGGAATGAGCCGCTTGAGCATTATCGACCTGAGTCCACTTGGGCATCAGCCGATGGGGAATGAGGATGGGACGATTCAGGTAGTATTCAATGGAGAGATATATAACTACAGAGAATTGGGGGAAAAGTTAAAGGTCAAAGGCCATCGGTTTAATTCGAGGTCAGACACCGAGGTTATTATTCATGCCTATGAAGAATGGGGTGAAGCCTGTCTGGAAGAATTGAGGGGAATGTTTGCGTTCGCTATCTGGGATAGAAGGCAGAGAAAACTTTTTGCCGCAAGGGATCGCCTGGGGATCAAGCCTTTTTACTACTCGTTGAAGGATGGTTCGTTTATCTTCGCCTCCGAGATAAAAGCCCTCCTAGCCAGCGGCTTGATCGAGAGGGAGTTAGATCCAGAGGCTGTTTATCACTATCTTACCTTCGGAGCCATTCCCGCTCCGCGGACGATATTGAAAGATATCAGGGCGTTGTTGCCCGGCCATAAGATGTCTTTGAGAAGGGGTAAGATGGAAATCGAAAGATATTGGGATATAGAGATCTCTGAGCCAATTCTGAAGAGAAGTGAACGAGAATGGGCCGGAGGCCTGCGAAAACTCCTCGAGGAGTCGATGTCTCTCCATATGATCAGTGATGTGCCGGTTGGGGCATTTCTGAGTGGAGGGGTTGACTCCAGCATCGTAGTAGGACTTATGAGTCAGTCGATGTCTCGGGCGCTGAAGACATATTCAATAGGCTACGATGTTGGTGGGGAGGATCATAACGAAACCGATTATGCAAGGATTGTTGCGGAGAGGTTTGGTACAGATCATACAGAGATTACGATCACGGGAGAAGAGGTTTTCAATGCGCTGGATGATATTACCTGGTATATGGACCAGCCGAGCCATGATGGTCTTAACAGTTACTTTATCTCCAAAGCGGCTGCCTCTGGAGTAACGGTTGCCCTTTCGGGTCTGGGTGGAGATGAAATCTTTGCCGGTTACAGCATATTCAAATTTGCGAGGAAGCTGGCAAATTACCGGTGGCTGACACGCAGGATACCCCGGGGAGTCAGCCATCTGTTTGAGGCGCTGAACGCGGGCGTCTCTTCGAGATGCAGAAACAGATGGCTCTGGAGGGGATTAACGGGCGTTTTGGGTTGCTATCCCACCGTGGCTGATCAGTATGAACTGGTAAGGTTATTTTTTAATACCCGGGATAAGGAGAATCTTTTACACGAGGACTTCAAGATCGAACTGGATAAAAACGAATACAGCGATTCCACCGAGATATTGAGGGCACATTCATTAGAAGTAGAAGGCTGGGACATCGTGAATCAGGTCTCTTATTTAGAATCGAAGACTTATCTCAGTGATACGCTCCTGAGAGATATGGATGCGATGAGTATGGCCCATTCACTGGAGGTTCGTGTCCCTCTTATCGATCATAGATTGGTCGAATACGCGACCTCTATACCTCCTGAACTGAAACTCAACGGGATGGTGACCAAATACATTTTGAAAGAGAGCGTCAAAGATATGCTGCCGGAAACGATTCTCTCCCGGAGGAAGATGGGATTTGCCTTTCCACTGGGTATCTGGATGAGGCATGGAAGACTTAGAGACGTAGTGGATGAATGTCTGTCGAAGGAAAGTATAGAAGCCAGGGGTATTTTGAGGCATGAGGTCGTAAAGAAAATCTATGATGATGTATACAGTCATAATGAATGCAGGGATGGTCAGATATATCTGAAAGTATGGCTCATGGTGGTTCTGGAGCTCTGGTGCAGGAAGTATCTCAGTGCCTAAGATAATGCTGATAGCTCGGGCTTTTCCTCCATATATTGGAGGGATAGACAATTTTATGTACAACGTTTACTCCAGGCTTACCGGTGATATCCTGGTCGTAGCCTTATTCGAACGAGGTTGTTCGGCTTTTGACAGAGAAGAGAGTGTCGGCATACATAGAACTCTCAGAGTTTTGACTTTCCTTAACAAAGGGAAGATGGCACTCCTCCCCCTGTTTCTGTCCGCGGTAAGGGTCTTGTTGACACATAAAATTGAGCAGATTCATTGTGACCAGACTCAGTCGGGGATTA
>CAYTWO010000001.1:38339-52671 GCA_964442125.1 uncultured Gemmatimonadota bacterium | reverse complement strand
TTGTTGACACATAAAATTGAGCAGATTCATTGTGACCAGACTCAGTCGGGGATTATAGGTTTTTTCTTCAAGAAGTTTTTCGGCATACCCTATGTGGTTTACGCACATGGTATGGAGATCACCGGCGGAGGAGGACACAGGTTCAAGTCGATCGTCCTTAGAAACGCAAATATGGTAATTGCAAATAGTAACTTCACGCGAAAGGTATTGAATTGTAGCATGAACGTAGAAAGCTCGAAGATCGTGGTCGTTAACCCCCCTGTTGATACAGCTAAGTTTAAGCCGGGGATAGGATGTGATGATGTAATCATGAAATACAGATTGAATGGCAAAAAGGTTATCCTCACGGTAGGACGATTATCCGACAAAGAGAAATATAAAGGGCAGGACGCAGTTATTAAGGCCCTTCCCAGGGTGAGTAAGAGGATCCCGGATGTGATCTATCTCATCGTGGGTCGTGGTGATGACATGGAAAGGTTGAAGGCACTCGTTCGAGACTTGGGACTGGAGAAGAAAGTAATCTTTGCCGGATATGTTCCCGATGAGGATTTGCTTCAATACTACAATGCCTGCGATCTCTTTATTATGCCATCGAGGGAGAAGATGGAGGAAGATGGAAAAGGCAAAAAGGTGGAGGGTTTTGGAATAGTCTTTTTGGAGGCGAATGCCTGCGGCAAGCCGGTAATCGGAGGCAGGTCTGGCGGGATCGAAGATGCCGTCATCGATGGTGTGACCGGGCTGTTGATAGACCCGGAAAATATCGATGAGATTGCAGGGGCGATCATCAGAATTCTAACCGACGATGTCCTTGCGCGGAAACTCGCGATGCAGGGAAAAATGCGTGTAGAAAATGAATTAAGCTGTGAGAAGGCAGTGGCGAAGGTCAAAGAGGTAGCAAATAGTATGGTGTGATGGAGAAATCACAGGTTGGGTTCGTGTGAGAAGGAGCAGAATAGATGGAAATCAGAAGCGCTGTCTATGATACAATTTCTGTAACCTTTAAGGCAGAAAAGTCACAATTGAACGACGAATTGGAAATCGGCGACTTGAAAAACTGGGACTCCTTGGGACATATGGCGTTGATTTCAAAACTGGAAGAAAAATTCAATATTACCTTCGAGTTAGATGAAGTCATAGAAATGGAGAATATAAACGATATTATCGAGATATTGCAGGAAAGGTTTCAACAGGTATGAGCAGTCTGACAAAATTTGGTGACCGCTGGTTTTCTGAGCGCTCAAAGGAAGAATGCCTGGCTGATCCCAAGATGAGGATCAGCTATGGAGAACTTCTGTTATACATAAATGGCACCTCTCGGAACATTAAAAAATTAGGGTTACAAAAAAATGATCGTGTCGCCCTCCACATGGAAAACGGTGTCCTCTATATTATTGTCTGGCTTGCCCTTATAAAGCTCGGCGTTATCGTTGTCCCGGTTGATATTCATATGAGTGATGAAAACCTGGAGTATATTCTTTCTGATTCAGATGCAAGTAAAATAATTCAGTCGGATTTAACCCTGGATGAAAATAAATACGATAGTGTGCATGTAGCTTCGATTGTCGAGTCAATGGAGTCAGCGCCAGGTTATCTCGAAATGATGGATGAGGATATTGCCTGTATCAACTATACGACGGGTACTACGAGCCATCCAAAAGGGGTTATCCTGAGTCACGGTAATGTTTATGCGTCGCTCAGGAACATCTCACGGTATATGGGCTACGATCAATTTAGCAGGGAGCTGGTAGCGTTACCGTTAACCCATAGTTTTGGTCTCAATCAAGTTCTCGTGAATCTCAAGAATGGTGGATTTGCCTTTATACTGAATGGATTCAGCAGGATTGGCCTCGTCTTGAAATGTATGAAAAAAGAAAGGATAACTGCTTTTCCGGGAACCCCGACCAGTTACAGGTTATTTACCAGGGACCTTTTGCAGAGGTTCAAGGATGCTTCGGCTTCCTTAAAAACAATCTTGATAAATTCCTCTCCTCTGCCTGAGACAGATGCCAGGTTCCTTTTAGATCAGTTTCCTGATACTAGACTGGTAGTATACTACGGCCTTACCGAGGCCTCGAGATCGACTTTTCATACTCACTCCTTGAAGCTCGATGAGAAATATCTTTCATCTGTTGGAAGACCCGCGCCGAACGTCGAGGTGAGAATTATGGATGAGGAGGGTGGCTTTCTTCCGGCAGATATCCCCGGTGAAGTCGTCGTCAAGGCTGATACAGTCATGAGGGGTTATTTAAACCTTCCGTTGGAAACTCAAAAGGCAATGGTTGATGGCTGGTTTAGAACGGGCGATTTAGGATATCTTGATTCACAGGGGTATCTTTTTTTGACGGGGAGGATAAAAGATCAACTCAATGTTGGGGGCTTTAAGTTCCCTGCCAGGGAAGTTTCAGATGCCATAGAAGGTATAGAGGGGGTTGTTGAGTGCTTCGTCTTTGGTACGGATGACGATCTGTTAGGAGAAGTCCCGGCGGCCTGCATAGTTACAAGAGTCAAATTAAATTCAGCAGATGTCTTGGAACAGTTGGAATCTAAATTGGAGCGGCATAAAATTCCTCGTAAAATCTATTTCCTGGATAGTATCCCGAAGAGTGCCACGGGGAAAATTCTGAAGTATGAAGTAGAAAAGCTGAGCGATAGGATGGAATGCAATGCTTAGACCTCGCATCTGGGTGAACAGGTTTGTGACCTCTTCTGATAGCTATTATGGCAGTGATTGCATAAAGGCATTAACGTCCCTGAGAAATGCAAACACCTTGATCATTGTTTCACGTTCTGTGCGTAAGGAAGAACACTTCGAAAACCTCCTAAAGTACATTAAGGCGGATGACTGCAGGGTTATGCCTTCACCGTTTCATGGTGAGCCTACCAGGGGTGAGGTCTTTGATGCCTTAGGGCATGTCGAAGAGTTTCAACCGGATGCAATTATCGCCATAGGTGGAGGTTCTGTTTTAGATGGGGCAAAATTGATTGCGTATTTTTACGAAAAAGGAGATGTTTCTGAGGAACTCTATTCGAGGATTCAGCCACCGGATGCCTTGAAAAGGATAGCTTTTTATGCAATACCCACAACATGTGGGACTGGAAGTGAGGTGTCGTCATCTGCCGTCCTGGATGTTGGTGGCAGAAAAGTTCCGGTGGTCACACACAGTTTCCTGCCAAAGGCCTATTTTCTTGATCCGCATTTTTTAACATCGCTGCCGGCAAATGTAAAGATTGAAACGGCTGTTGATGCTTTCACTCATGCAGTCGAGGGATATACTTCCAAATTAGATAATCCTCTTATGGATATCTTTGCGGTAAATTCCCTCAGGCTTATCAGAGAAAATCTCCTTGATTCAATTGACAGCAGGGAAAATACGGATCTCCTGCTTGATCTGCAAATGGCATCTATGTTTGCAGGATTTGTTCAGAATCATTGTCTCGTGGGTCTTTGTCATGCCATCTCTCATGCAGTTTCCAGATATAATCCAGGTCATGGTTACCTTAATATGTGTTTCATAGATAGTGTAATTAAGTTCAATAAATCAGACGGGGAAACAAGAGCCAGATACGAGAGGCTTTTTAACCTGGCAGGTTTTTCAGACCTGGATGAAGTGCGTGATTTTTTGAAAACGGTTAGGACCATCCATAAGAAAAAGATATCAAATCTGATCGGTGTAGATGATCTGCTGTCGGATGATGTAGTTGACGAGATAATTAACGATAAACTCACACGGGTAAATCCGATTATTCCCGAGCCTGATGATGTAAGGAGAATCATAGGTGAATCATTCGGAACATGAGAACCTCTGCCTTAAAGAGCTGTTTTCATATGGTCCCTATTCCCTGGAAGAGAAGGTAAAAAACGACCTTTTGTTGAATTCAGTACTGTATGAGTTACGGTACCATCATCAAAATAATCCCTATTACAGAAGATATTGTGAACGTAAGAGAGTCGATCTCGATACGATTGACAGTCTTGACGAACTGCCCTTTATTCCTGCTACAGCCTTTAAGGAGTTGGGGAATTTGCTGGTTTCTGTCGATGAGAAAGATATCGTTGCAAATTTAAATTCTTCGGCCACAAGTGGAATCCCAAGCAGTGTGAGAATAGACAAAATAACTTCCAGGAGACAGGTGAAGGCCCTCGGACTGGTTATCGGCGACAGGCTTGGTAAAAAGAGGCGGCCTTTCTTTGTAATAGATGTTGATCCACGATACTCTGCTCATCGAACAATGAGTGCCCGTACCGCAGCTGTGAGTGGTTTTTTAAACCTTGCCAGCAGCAGTGAATATCTCCTGTCAGATGAGAAAGAAGGATTACATCTCGATGAAAAAAGGTTGGTTGGCCTGATAAAGGAGTTGTCGAATCAGCCCGTAATATTGTTCGGATTTACTTTCGTAATTTATAAAGAAGTCATAGATAAATTCTTTCAAAAGGGTAGACAGCTTGCATTGCCGGCAGGTTCCATGCTCGTTCATATAGGTGGTTGGAAGAAATTGGAGCATCAAAAGGTAAACAGGGAAACATTCAATTCCAGAGTACAAGATGTCTTTGCTGTTCGGCCTCAGAATGTGGTCGACTTCTATGGATTTACCGAGCAGATGGGTGTCACATATCCGGATTGTGAGTGCGGCTGGAAACATACCCCTTCGTTTGCTGAAGTCAGGATAAGGAATGAGGGTGATCTCTCGTTAGTCAACGGAGAATCGAGTGGGTTGATGGAATTGATCACTCCGATACCTCATTCCTATCCGGGAAACGTAATCCTTACCGATGATATAGGAATTCTTGCACCACGAGATTCTGCGCCTTGCGTCGCCAATCGGTCAGGTAGTCGCTTCAGAGTTATAGGCAGGGCGATTAAGGGTGAACCCCGTGGCTGCGGTGATATCATGGCGGAGAAATTGACGCCAAACCTGTCGATAGAGAGCGGGGCCAATGATGATATAAGGTTGTTGTATCAATATGCGAGGAAGGAGAGCGTGATCGACCTGCCCGTTCTGGAGGGTGTCGTACGCGACATTAAAGAATCGCAAAAATGGCTTCAGGACCAGCATGTTGATCTGCTGATAGGCTTGATTCATAAGGTCTCCCGCAAGTGGCACAGCCCCGGATTTGCCTTGAAGGAATATCAACAACAGGGGCTTTCCTTTTTATGCGACTGGTGCACTTCCGACAATCTCAAAGGGATTGCGGACAAGGCACTGAATAATCGTGGCTATCTCGACCAGTTCCTCAAAATGAATGATGATTCCCTAAAGCTCCTCAAGGCGAACCCGCGAGGTTTGGCCGTCCATTGGCTTTCTGGTAATATCCCTGTTTTGGGAATGCTGGTGCTGATCCAAACCATTATTTCAAAAAACGCAAATATACTGAAATCCTCTCACAGCTATTCTGATGCGATCCCCCATTTATTGAGAGAATTTGAAGATGAGGTGTATAGAAGCCCTGGTGGAGGAATAATAAAGGGAAATGATCTGCTCAAGACTATATCGGTTGTTTACTTTGATCGAAATAACCGTGAGGCTTCCGAATATTTATCGAACACAGCCGATATACGGATAGCATGGGGTGGCCGGGAATCCGTTCACACCGTGATCAATTTACCCAGGAAGCACACGACAGAAGATATCATTTTCGGGCCGAAACTTTCTTTTATGGCCATTGGAAGGGAATACCTGGAACCAGACAGGGCTTACAGGAAACTCGTCAGAAAAGCCTCTGTAGATTCAATGGTTTTTGATCAGACTGCCTGCGCGTCTCCTCACACAATTTTTGTTGAAAATGGTGGGACTGTCTCTCCGAGGGAGTTTGCCGAAGACCTGGCAGGGGAGTTAGCGAAGACTTCCTTGAGATTCCCACCCAATGAGATGGATGATCAATTGCGGACCAGCATAGAAAGCAAGAGAATATCTTATGAATTTGTTGGCGACGTCTGGAAACCAGACGATTATTCATGGACAGTTTTACATGATGACGGAGAAGGATTAGCGGCGCCAACATATGGGCGCGTAATTACGGTAAGACCGGTCGAGGATATTTTCAGCACCATAGATTTCATTGATGGGAATATTCAGACTATCGGTTTGGCGTTATGCGGAAGGAGGCGGCTGGATTATGCCAGAGCCGCTTCGGATAATGGTGTGGACAGGTTGCCGACAATAGGCATGATGACTCACTTTGAGGATCCCTGGGACGGAGTATTTGTGCTTCAACGAGCCGTCAAATGGAAAGTCTTGGGAGGTCCACATTAGCAGTATGCCGGAGAGGCCGTTTAAGTGTTGAGAGTTGAAAAGGCGTCTACCGATAATTTCGAGGAGGTATATCCTTTACTGGAAGGATTTGAAAATCCAAATATTGTAAAATCCGACTATCGATTGATTTTCGATTGCAAGTGGAAAAGTGATTTAAATTTTCCAGGATATGTTCTAAGAGACGACACTAAGGTTGTAGGTTATCTCGGGGCTATTTTTTCTAAAAGGATGATTAATGGCCAGGAGAAGAAGTTTTGTAACCTGACCAACTGGATTGTCCTGGAGGAATATAAGAATAAAAGCCTGCTTCTGCTATATCAGGTCTTGAAACTGAAGGATCATACGATTACGAATTTGACCCTCAACAAGAAGTTGGAGCCGCTATTCAGGAAATTGGAATTCAAGCCTCTCGAGACCGAAATCGTCGTCTTATTGCCGGTTCCATGGGTTGCTCATCGTGGTGCGGATCCACTTGATCTTACCTGGGAGAGCAACATCATAGAATCCACCCTGAGTGAACGAGATTCGGTGATTTATAACGATCACAAAAATTACGATTGCTACCATTTGCTGGTGCAGGACGGGGAGGAATATTGCTATATCGTTTTTAATATAGCAAGCAAGATAAGAGCCAGGGTAATAAAATATAAGTTCAATCGCATTCTTTACATAAGTAACGAAGCGCTGTTTGCCAGGCACGCTTTGCAGGTAAATTGGGAGATAGTAAAAAAAAGTAGAGTATGGTTTACGTCCATCGATTCGAGATTTTGTGCTGCGAACCAATTGCCCTTCAGCGTGAAATGGAAGTTGAATCCTGACAGATTATATAAATCCTCATCGTTGGAACCCCGACAGGTATATAACCTTTATACTGAATTAGTCTTGTTGAAGATATGAAAAGGGTTGTCCGAAGAGTCGTCAGGAATGTCACATTAGACGTTTTATTTAACGCCTTATATCACACGCGTGTTTACCGGCTGTTGCAACCTGGTTTTTCCGGTATAGGAACAATACTCCTTTTTCATAGGGTTGTGGAGGACAATGGAAGGAAAAAGTTTGTAGATAATAGAGAAATGGAGGTTTCTCTAAAATATTTCGAACAGGTCATCTTGTTTTTAAAGGGAGAGGGTTTTGAATTTATCTCTCTCGACGAGGTCTATGAACGATTGAGTGCCTCACGGATAAATCATGATCTTCCCAGGTTTGTCAGCTTTACATTTGACGATGGGTATGTTGACCTTTATACCCTTGCCTATCCTCTATTGAAAAAATACGATGTCCCTTTCACAATTTACGTAACAACCGGTTTCCCTGATAAAAATGCGTTACTGTGGTGGTACATGCTTGAGGATTTGCTTCTAAATAGAAACGAGATCTCGTTTGTCTACCGAAATCGGAGGTATCATTTTTTATTGGAGACTGATTACCAGAAGGAGAATGCTTACGGCGTGATTCGGAAGCTTTTTGTGGGAGCCAAGGCTTCTGAGTTGGATGATGTTGTAGGAAGTGTGTTTGGCGGGTACAAGATTGAGTCTAAACCTTATGTGGAAGAAATGACGTTAAGCTGGGAGCAGATTCGTGCCCTGAGTGAACTCCCTTTAGTGACAATCGGTGCCCATACCGTCAATCACTATGCCCTTAGCCGTTTGAGTAAGCGGAAGGTCATCGATGAAATTCAATCATCACGTGAGGTGATAGAATCTCATATAGGCAAGAAGGTGGAGCATTTTTCTTATCCCTTCGGGAAGAGGTCCGAGGCCGGTGAAAGAGAATTTGATGTAGCAAGGAACTGTGGTTTTAAGACTTGTACAACGACCCGCTACACAAATGTTTTTCCTGAACATAGAGATTATCTTCAATGCCTGCCTCGTTTCAACGTAAGTGGATGTACCGAGGATTTGTCCTGGATGAAAGTTCTCCTGAGTGGAAGTATTTCCGCTTTTGTGTACAAGTTTCGAAGAGTGATTTCAGAGTAATTTCTGTCATTAAATCTCAAAGGAATGTTTAATCATGCAGATTGGAATTAACCGGCTGCAAGAAAAGGATATATCCGGGGCGTTGCTGCTCCTGTTATTTTTGACGGTTCTTTGCTCGGTTGCCGCATTCAGTGTTGTGCAGTCCCCTTACGTAGTGATCTCGTTACTCCTCGGCTCACCCGCTCTCGTTTTAATGGCAACGGAAAAGACAAGATTTGTCGGATTATTGGTTATTTTTGCAGCGGCACCATTTATGGGGATCGTAAAGACATTTACCGGGGTTCGCTATGCCCCCCTCATGCTCGATATTGCCCTGTACGCTTTATTTACCTCCTGTATACTGAGCAGAATGGTTCTCTCCCGGTTGAGGCTCTCAACTTTAAGTATGCTGGTGTTGCTTTTTATCGCTTTGGCTTCGGCTCAAATACTCAATCCCAACATGCCGGGTCTCTTATCCGGACTCGAGGGACTTAGACCCTATTTCCAGGCCTTCGGATTCTTTGCCGGTATATGGTTGATTAAGTCGACTAAGCAGATAAAGCAGGTTGTGATTACCCTTTTTTGCAGCTCTTTACTGGTTGCTGTCTATGGCATCAAGCAATTCTTCTATCCTACCTCGATAGACCTGAATATTATCAACATGACTACCGCCAGCCCCATTTCCTACACTGCGTTGGGACAGATGCGGGCGTTCTCCACTTTACCCGGTCCCTTTCACCTCGGCATCTACATGGTAATGATGATTCTCCTGGTGGTCCTTTTACTCCATCGGAAGGAAAAGCGTTTCTTTCTCATTTCTGCCGCTGCCCTCTATATATTGACTCTCCTGGTAACGATCACTCGGACCAACTGGATCGGTTTGATAGGAGCTCTGGCATTCTATATGTATCTTCTTGCATTGGAGAGAAAAGTTAGATTGACATTTCGTGTGGTCCTGCCCATTTGTATATTGATTACCGGAGCTACATTATTATCAAGAAGTCATCCCTATTTTTCAGTGGTTTCAGACTACATTGCCTCTGTTGGTTCTATAACCGAGACCTCTCATTTTAAGGGAAGAATAGAAGGGTGGCGGGATTCGGCGCTTCCAGCCATTCTGAGCAATCCATTATTTGGATATGGCACCGGAAGCGCGCTCGATTCCTTCTCCCACCGATCTGTTTATTTCACTAAGTTTACCAGTCACAGCCTCTATCTTAAATATGCGTTAGAATTGGGTGTGACAGGTTTGGCACTGTATTTAATGATTCTTTACACCTGTATGAAACAAGGCATAAAGACATATCTCAGATTGAAAGATACCTATCTAAAGTCAATAGCCGGGTGGATACTGGCATTTATTGTTACCGTATCCATATGCGGGCTATCCGGTCCTATGTTGGATGCGTACCCGACAAACATGTTCTTCTGGTTTATGCTTGGATTATTAGTTAATCTCAAAAATATAGAGATGGAGCCCGAGCCCTCGGGCGGAGTCGATTGATGATGAGGAGAGTCTTCGACCTGGTAATACTCCCTTTCCATGATTGGAAGAAATGCGAAGCAGAAGGATTCCGTACCCGAGATGGCCACCTGTTACGGGAATTCGAAAAGCATCCTGCCATCCGAAAAATACTGGTGATTGACCGCCCGATCTCCATATCTGAAATGATACTAAAACACTGTCACCTCCGGACCCGTGGGGGATCGGTCGTTCACCGGGGTTTTTTAACCTGGCTTACCAGGGTCTCACAAAAGGTATACGTCCTGGATATTGTTGTCCCACAGGTAATACGTCCCCTTTTGCTCCGGTTCGGTTGGTGGGGCTACATATTTGGTCACCCTCGGGTAATAAGGTCAATAAAGTCTGCAATTCGATTCGCGAGTATTGACGATTTCGTCCTGTTTCTGTGGTCTCCTATGAGCACTGGAGTCGTCGGAAAACTCGGAGAAAAACTCCTGGCCTTTGATGCTTTAGATAATTGGGAGATCCATCCTGAGGTGCGAACAGGTATGAAATATGTCAAAAAAGGATATGATACGATAAGAGATAAAAGCGATATCATTTTTGTCAACTCTCAACCATTGAAGGAGTTCCTCGGCAGCGACCGGGAAGATGTACACTGTATCCTCAACGGGGTAAGTCCCGAGCATTTTAAAGTAGAGAAACCAGAGGTGGTTCCGGCCGATCTGGAGAGAATTCCGAGTCCCCGGATTGGTTATGCGGGGAAGTTGGCCATGAGGATAGACGTCGAGCTGATTGCTTATATGGCCGACAAAATGCCGGCGGTCAATTTTGTGTTCATCGGTCCGATTCTTGACCTGCGTTGGATTAAGCCATTATTCAATTTCAGGAATATACACTTCCTCGGTGACAAACATTATTCTGAACTACCGGCATATTTGTCTTCTTTTGACATTTGCATGATACCTCATAATGTGGGTTCCCTGGAGAATCAAGGAGATCCCATTAAACTGTATGAATATCTTATTTCAGGAAAGCCCGTGGTTACAACGAACATTCTTGGAGTTGATGTCTTCGAAGATACTATATCCATCGCCAGGACGAAGGAGGATTTTCTCGATGAAATCAATAAATATCTTGCGCTCACAGAGAATGAAAGGAACGAGCTGGCGCCCGTCTTGAGGGATAGAGTTCAACCCTCCTGCTTCTGGGAAAATAAGGCCTGCCAGATGATCGATTATATCGGTAATGCTATAGATGAAAAGGAAGAAGAGGCCATTAGCCGGGAGGTCAGCAAGAAAGGCGATTTGAAAATCCACCTCGTTTTCGCGCCCCCCGTTGTCATGCCCAAATTGGGTGAACTGGGGGAGGGGAGGATACCCCCACTCGGCATCATGTACCTGGCGTCATATCTCCGTGAAAAGATTTACAATGTGGAGATTAAAATCACCGATGGACTCCTCCTTGGATTCGAGGAGACATTGAACGAGATCGAACGATTTCGCCCGGATATACTGGGTATCTCATACTACACCGCATCGGCAGGTGGAGCCATGACCCTGGCAGATCATATGAAAGCCCGGTATCCTGATATTCTCATCGTGGGTGGAGGACCTCACGCAACGGAGTTACCCGAGGAATCTCTGAATCGCTCGAAGATGGATGTGATCGTGCTTGGAGAGGGTGAAGTTACATTTAAGGAGCTGGTCGATCTCTATCGGGAAGGCGATCATAGATCATCGATCGGGCTGAGCGAGGTGAATGGTATCGCCTTTAAAGAGGGGGAACGCGTTCGCCATACCACTCCACGCACTCCCATAAGTGACCTGGATTCTATTCCCTTCCCTGCCCGTGATCTCATCGACATGCAGGCCTATAAAGGCTGGTATCTGAACAAGGAGACCACCGAGGGTGCCGTCCTGTTTGCGCGCGGATGTCCCTATGACTGCACTTTCTGCTCGAATATCGTCTGGAGGATCAGTAAACCCTATCTCCGGTTACGATCTCCGGAGAATATCGTGAACGAGATAGAGGAACTCACCATCAAATACGGTATTAAGGAGATTTACGATTGCTCAGACGAGATCAATAACAGTATGCCCCATGCCCTCGCTATCTGTGAAGAGATAAAGAGACGTAATATCGATATCACCTGGAAATCTTCGGTGAGAGCCAACCCCTTGAGCGAAAAACTCGTCAAAGCCCTTGCGGAATCAGGGTGCTGGTATGTCCTGCTGGGGATCGAGAGTGGCAATGAAGAAGTGATCAAAGGTATAAAGAAGGGTATCACCCTGGAACAAGTGGAAAGAGCCTGCAGACTGTTTCACAAGTATGGCATTAAGGTGCAGGGACTCTTCATGTTGTATAATGTCTGGGAAGAAAACGACAAGCTCTGCTACGAGAGCACAGAGATGGTCAAGAGGACTTTTAAATACATGGCTTACATGGTGAAGGAAGGATTGCTGGATTACATAGGGTGGTCTATCACCATACCGTATCCCGGCAGCGAACTGTATGGCATCGCCGTCAAACATAACCTGATAAAGGAAGATTATATCGGTCACTGGGGAAAATGGCTCGTGGGAGACACAAACATCATGAAGTTGCCGGGTGTAAACCTTAGAGAACAAATACACATGAAGACACTCGGCTCTGTGTTGAGGGGAAAATTGATCTTCAAAAACCGTGATTTTAAGCTCAAAGACCTGAACTGGATGGTCAGGAAGGTCTTTAAGTTGATAGTCAACGAGGCAAGGGTACTGGGCAGGAGGTTGTAGACGTGGTTCACCCGGAGATTAGAGGAAGGCGGCAGGGACAGACTGTGGATGGTTCGGCTGCACACCGGGTTTATCGAGGTGGCATATTCCTACAGGCGTTGATATGGAGGGCCGTCAGATGAAGATAGCGGCGATCGGTATCAAGGGTATCCCTGCCCGCTTCGGCGGTTTTGAAACGGTCGTCGAGGAACTCAGCGCCGGACTCGTCGAGAGGGGACATCAGGTCACCGTATACAACAGGACCAACAATATCTCGTATAAGGAGAACTATTATAAGGGAATCAAGCTCGTCAGGCTGCCTACCCTCCACAGTAAAAACTTCAGTACCATTTTTCATGCCTTCCTTTCCACCATACATGTCCTCTTTACAGACGTCGATATCGTCCACTTTTACACCACCGGCACGACGATCTTCGCCCCTCTACCAAGGCTTTTCGGTATGAAAACGGTCTGCTCAGTCGACGGTTTCGATTGGAAACGAAAGAAATGGGGGCGCCTTGCCAGCCTGTATATAAGGTTTTCCGAGTATTTTGCCGGTAAATTCACAAATGTCCTGATTGCCGATGCCGAGGTCATAAGAGAATACTATCTGGAGAGATATGACACACCATCTGCTATGATTCGTTATGGTGCGAAAATAGAGGAGTCAACGAACCCGGGGTGGATCGAGAAATTCGATCTGGAGAGAGAGAAATATGTCCTTTTTGTAGGGAGACTGGTGCCGGAGAACAATATCCACTACCTGATCGAGGCGTTCGAGAAGGTCAAAACAGACATGAAACTCGTCATAGTCGGTGATGACCCCTGGCTCAACAAATATATTGCCGCCCTGAAGAGTACCAGGGACACGCGCATAGTCTTCACGGGGGGAGTTTACGGAGACGGTTATCGTGAGCTCAATTGCAACGCCTATCTGTTCGTCCTGCCCGATGAGGTGGGGGGAACCCATCCCGCCCTGATCGAGGCCATGGCGTTCGGCAATTGCGTGCTGGTCAATGATACACCCGCTAATCTTGAGGTCATCGAAGACGCCGGATTGAGTTATCGCGGTAGGGAAGGTTCAAGGGATCTGACCGCTAAATTGCAGTACCTCGTTGACAACCCGGATATAGTGAAAGGATACAGGGAGAAAGCCGTGAGACGCATTGAGGAGAGCTTTCAGTGGGATCAAATCATAGAGGAACACGAAAAGCTATATTACCGGCTTTTAAATTGTTAGCGACCGTCGAAGAAAGACTGTCTTGAGCCGAAGGGTTAAAACGTTTATGGACACGGGCTTTCGTTGTCTGGATGAACAAGAGATACCAGCCATGTATGAAAACAAGGGCATACAGCGAAGGTGCAAGAGAATGATTGATATAGTAGTATCCCTGATCTCCTTAGTGTCACTGTTGCCCGTTTTTCTTGTCATCACTTTGCTGATCAAACTGACCTCCAAAGGACCTGTTTTTTACAGGTGGAAGGTAATCGGAAAGGGTGGCAAACCGTTTACGAGCTACAAGTTCAGGACCATGTGTGTGGATGCCGACCACGAAAAGAAAGAATTGATGTCCAGTAATGAGATGAATGGTCCGGTCTTCAAGATAACAGATGACCCACGCATAACTTCCATAGGCAGGATTTTAAGGAAATTCAGTATCGATGAGTTTCCTCAGCTCTATAGCGTTCTAAAAGGTGATATGAGTTTGGTTGGCCCGAGACCACCTCTCCAATACGAGTACGAGCAATTCGACGCCTGGCAGAAGAGGAAGGTGAATGCGTTTGTTGGAACCACCTGCCTGCGGGAGGTGAGACATATAGAAAACGGTGAGAAGGTAGTCGATTTCGATGAGTGGGTGAAGCTCGATCTGGAATACATCGACAACTGGTCTTTGTGGCTCGAT
>CAYTWO010000001.1:0-38239 GCA_964442125.1 uncultured Gemmatimonadota bacterium | reverse complement strand
TGAGTGGGTGAAGCTCGATCTGGAATACATCGACAACTGGTCTTTGTGGCTCGATATCAAGATCCTGGTCAAAACGGTGGTTTATATCATAACGGGAAAGAACTGCTGAAACCTAAAAGCTGCCCTGATCGGTCTCCATGAATTGTAGCGGGAGCGCGGAGGAGGTGGTTTGGGGTAGCAAGGTTACGATGTGAACGAAGAGGCGAGCGCGTAGAATGGTTGACACGTTATGCACTGAAACTCCTGAAAGGAGAGGTTGATGTCGATCGATATCGCAGTTCTCGGGTGTGGGTATAGGGGACAGGAGCTGATTCAGCACTTCGAAGCGGTGGAATCTCTGAATCTCGTAAAAGTATGCGATATCCTTGAGGAGCGGATGGAGGGAATCCAGAAGGAATATCCCCAGGTTATGATCGCCGTAAATTTCGAATCGGCTTTGAAGGACCCTACGATTGACGCCATCGCAGTTGCCACACCGGTATCAACACATTACCAGCTGGCGAGACAATCGCTTCTATGCAACAAGCACGTCCTTGTCGAGAAGCCACTGACGATGAGGAGTGAAGAGACGAGGGAACTCATTGACCTCTCCCGGGAAAAGGGCAAAGTATTGATGGTCGACGATACGATCCTGTTCGATGGAAAGGTCCTGGCTATCAAAGAACTCCTGGATAAGAACGAAATCGGCGACCTTTATTATATCGATGCGGTTCGTGCCAACCTCAATGACCTCGAATCGATGGGAAGATCGACCGGATTTTATCCGGATGCCAGTGTGATCTGGGATCTCGCACCTCACGACGTGGCGATGATGACGTTCCTTGTCGATGCGTATCCCGTCAGGGTTGTGGCTAATGGGGCAAATTCCATCGAGTATTGCCCCGACAGCAGGACCATTGTGGCCTGGTTTAGTGTTACGTTCGATAACGGTGTCATAGGTCATTTTCACGTGAACTGGTTAGCTCCTGAACGGATGGAGCGGATGGTTATTGCTGGCTCGGACAAGATGATCGTATACAATGGCCTCAACCATGATCAACCCATTACTCTCTATGACAAGGGAGTGGAATTGTTCCCGATATCAACACCTGATGAACCGAGGCTCGTCCGGTATCGGGAAGGGGAGACGAAGGTGATTTCCTGGAATACAAGAGAGCCTGTCCGGGTAACGGTGGAGCACTTCCGCAACTGTATACTCGAGGGACGCGAACCTGTGAGTAATGCTTCCTTTGCCCATCGGGTGGTCACCATACTGGAAGCGGCAGAGCGTTCCATTTCTTTGAGCGGGGAACCTGTAGAGGTCGATTCGTACTCAACCGTAACAAGCTGATTGTGAGTGATCCTTCTACTTCCTGAATGATTCGATGGAAAGATCGATAATAATTCCTGGCATCCTGTAAATCAATGATTGGTCTTTCTGGATAGGTTTGAGGGTCATTATCGGTTCTATTACTGTCATCCTCCGGAAAGATAGTATGTTAAATTTATGTATATTAGAACTTTGTTGACAGGAGGAGTTTTTCCTGTTACTATTCAACCTGGGAATGCAGTTACCAGTAGTAAGTTGCTAAGGACCACTAAGTGATTGGAGGTGTCGATAACGCTGCACAATACTTTTGACATTCAACTCCAGGAAGGTTTGTATTACCTTGAGGCGGGGAATATCGATGCATCCCTCGAAATTTTCAAAGCGCTGGAAAGAGAGGGTTGCTGTACACCGGATCTCCTGGAAGGGATGGGAAGGGCCTTTATGATGAAGGGTTCAACCGGGGAGGCTATCGACTACTTCCGAAAGGCCGTAAATGCCAATCCTAAGCTTCTGACCTCTAAGATATGCCTTGGTATTGCTCTCCTCGATCACGGGGAAATCTCTGAGGGAGTGGAATTGTTGACCAACACGCTTGATAATGGTAAGTCCTCAGGTGGCTTGACACCAAAGGCGAGGGTAAAGCTCGTCAGGGAGCACGTTAGGCTTGGAGAGATTTACGTCGAACTGGGACAGTCGATGGAGGCGATCAAGGAATTCGAGAAGGCGGTTCGAATAGGTGGGGATTATCCGGATATCAGGAGAAAAATGGCTGCTGAATATATACGGATGAATCTCCTGGAGGATGCCGAAAGGGAACTGAGGAGGGCGCTGCATCGAAATCCATTCTATGAGGAAGCAAGGGCGGACCTCGGATACCTTTACATGTTAAAAGGTAGGACTGATCTCGCGAGCGAGGAGTGGTCCCAGGTCGATCCTGAAGGGAGAGGAAGCGGTTTAGTGTCTGCCTATCGGAGACAGGGAGGGGAAGAGGTAGAGAAAGATCCGACTGACGATCAGATATTAGTTGACAGAGATTATTCCTGATATCGCTCTCTGGAGAACGGAGAATTCAAAAAACAGATGCTTCTGATAAATACCCTCCATAAAATCATCCTTTACCCCATACCTGCCATTAACTAGTCCCTATTGACATTTAGAAAGGAGAGATATCATGCACCGTTATTATTTTCTCCTACTTCCAGCGATCCTTCTCATGGTTTTCCTCTCAACGCTTCAAGCTCGTATCATTCACGTACCTGCTGATTCTTTGACGATTCAGGGTGGGATCAATGGTGCAGTTGATGGTGATACGGTGATGGTTGCCGATGGTACCTATACCGGAGACGGTAATCGTGAAATCACTTTTTTCGGCAAGTCCATTGTGGTGATGTCGGAGAACGGTCCAGAGAATTGCATCATCGACTGTGAGGCAGACTCGCTCGATCCATATAGAGGGTTTTACTTCGGTAGCGAGGAGGACTCGAGTTCGGTGTTGCAGGGGTTTACGATTCGGAATGGGTATCGGTACAGAACGTGGCCAGATGGTGGTGCGATTTACATCTATGGAAGGTGTTCCCCGACCATCAGAGACAACATAATCACCGGGAATAAGGCCTACTCCGAGGGTGGCGGGATCTTTTGCTCAAACTGGGCTTATCCGACCATCACAGATAACGTAATAGTAGGGAACACTGCACTGGGATTGGGGAAAGGTGGTGGGATCAGTTGCCGCTGGTATGCTTATCCAACCATCACAGGTAACATAATCACTGGGAACACGGCCGATCGCGGCGGCGGGATCTATTGGGATAACATCCTGGGGTCCTCGACCATCTCTGGCAACACGATCACGGGGAATACGGCCAGCTACGGCGGTGGGATTGAGATCAACAGCGCCTATCCTACCGTCATCAATAACATTATCAGTGGAAATTCAGCGTACTCGAGTGGTGGTGGGATCTATTGCTACATCTCTTCCTCGACCATCTTGGGCAACACGATCACGGGAAATACGGCCTACAGTCACGGCGGTGGGATCTATTGCGACGAATATTTCTCGACCATCTCTGGCAACACCATCACGGGGAATACGGCCAATTATGGCGGCGGGATCAATTGGTTCTTCAACTATTTCTCGACTTTCACTGGCAACACTATCACGGGGAATACGGCCAAT
Organism: uncultured Gemmatimonadota bacterium; assembly: GCA_964442125.1. Classification (GTDB taxonomy): domain Bacteria; phylum Gemmatimonadota; class CAZMKB01; order CAZMKB01; family CAZNLH01; genus CAYTWO01. The sequence continues at coordinate 34,754 of CAYTWO010000001.1, read as the reverse complement.
TATGGCGGCGGGATGTACAATTGGAGCAGCGACCTAACGATTACTAATACCATCTTTTGGTCAAACAGAGCACCGAGCAGTCCGGAGATTGGCAGTTTAGACAGCAATCTCACCATCACCTACTCTGACGTTAAGGGTGGTTGGCCCGGAGTGGGGAATATAGACGCCGATCCAATGTTCGTGCTGCCAGATAAACGAGACTATCGCCTCCTCTGGGGCTCGCCTTGTATCGATACGGGGCATCCAGACTCACTTGATGCTGATAGTACGCGGAGCGATATAGGTGCTCTCTTCTTCAACCAGGACGATTACCTTACAATCTATCTGACTCCAGATACGGCCGAGATTGCTCGAGGCGGCCGGTTGGGAGTCACCTACACTGTGATCAACCGCTGGGCACAGTCTGAGTCTTTCAGGGGCTTGACTCAAGCCGTCCTGCCTAACGGTAATCCTCTTAACCTCCTCGGTCCGGTCCAGTACACCCTGTTAGCCGATACCACAATCCAGCAGCACTTAAGTCACTACGTGCCACCTGGACCACCGCTTGGTCAATATGAGTACCGGACCAAGATCGGGCTGCCGCCATCGACGCTTTATGATGAGGATCGGTTTACGTTCACAGTTGTCGAGTAATATCATAACGATGGGAGCACTGACGAAGGGTCGTTTTGGGTTCACCCCGAGAAGCCAAAGAAATCATTATATTAATTGCCGTTCATTCGGCCATACAAAAGGGCCGAAAGATTTTGTTGCACCTACAAACCAAGAAGATAAAAGCGTATTTGAATACTATTCAGATACAGTACCAACTACTGGTAAGTGGCTTGTGGGCGATATTGTGTGGAACAACAAGACAGGTTCAGACAAGTTTGATGGTTGGAAGTGTATTGCCACTGGAGAACCTGGAACATGGGCTGGTATCGAAAGTGAAATAACGGCAAAGACCTCCGATTATGCCGTTACGGAGACGGATTCAGGCACAACCTTCACCAATAAAGGAGCCTCTGGAAGTATAATATTTACATTGCCTTCTGCTACAGCTGGACTTAGGTATACATTTACGAGATATGCAGACCAAGATGTAATAATTCAAGCGGCAACAGGAGACCAGATAAACAATGGTGCACCAGGGAAGAAATATGAGAATGTAGCAGCAGGTGAACAGATGGTGCAGACTACGATAGAAGCAATAGATGATACACAATGGATTGTTGTGAGTGAGACAGGGACCTGGGTAAACAATAATACATGATTAATAGATACTGCTGAGGACCGAGTGTACAATCCTGGCATAAGGTATATCTTCAGAAGTCTTGAGAATGACGGTTGGGCCATTTGACAAGGTGTTAGCCGTATGGAGGAAGCACTGCAAGGATCATCAAATGTCACGGTGCTGAAAGTGTCCTCGCAATTTCATAAACATAGCAGCGTGTGTAAGGGCGGACCTCGGGTTCCTTTACATGTTAAAAGGTAGGACTGATCTCGCGAGCGAGGAGTGGTCCCAGGTCGATCCTGAAGGGAGAGGAAGCGGTTTAGTGTCTGCCTATCGGAGACAGGGAGGGGAAGAGGTAGAGAAAGATCCGACTGACGATCAGATATTAGTTGACAGAGATTATTCCTGATATCGCTCTCTGGAGAACGGAGAATTCAAAAAACAGATGCTTCTGATAAATACCCTCCATAAAATCATCCTTTACCCCATACCTGCCATTAACTAGTCCCTATTGACATTTAGAAAGGAGAGATATCATGCACCGTTATTATTTTCTCCTACTTCCAGCGATCCTTCTCATGGTTTTCCTCTCAACGCTTCAAGCTCGTATCATTCACGTACCTGCTGATTCTTTGACGATTCAGGGTGGGATCAATGGTGCAGTTGATGGTGATACGGTGATGGTTGCCGATGGTACCTATACCGGAGACGGTAATCGTGAAATCACTTTTTTCGGCAAGTCCATTGTGGTGATGTCGGAGAACGGTCCAGAGAATTGCATCATCGACTGTGAGGCAGACTCGCTCGATCCATATAGAGGGTTTTACTTCGGTAGCGAGGAGGACTCGAGTTCGGTGTTGCAGGGGTTTACGATTCGGAATGGGTATCGGTACAGAACGTGGCCAGATGGTGGTGCGATTTACATCTATGGAAGGTGTTCCCCGACCATCAGAGACAACATAATCACCGGGAATAAGGCCTACTCCGAGGGTGGCGGGATCTTTTGCTCAAACTGGGCTTATCCGACCATCACAGATAACGTAATAGTAGGGAACACTGCACTGGGATTGGGGAAAGGTGGTGGGATCAGTTGCCGCTGGTATGCTTATCCAACCATCACAGGTAACATAATCACTGGGAACACGGCCGATCGCGGCGGCGGGATCTATTGGGATAACATCCTGGGGTCCTCGACCATCTCTGGCAACACGATCACGGGGAATACGGCCAGCTACGGCGGTGGGATTGAGATCAACAGCGCCTATCCTACCGTCATCAATAACATTATCAGTGGAAATTCAGCGTACTCGAGTGGTGGTGGGATCTATTGCTACATCTCTTCCTCGACCATCTTGGGCAACACGATCACGGGAAATACGGCCTACAGTCACGGCGGTGGGATCTATTGCGACGAATATTTCTCGACCATCTCTGGCAACACCATCACGGGGAATACGGCCAATTATGGCGGCGGGATCAATTGGTTCTTCAACTATTTCTCGACTTTCACTGGCAACACTATCACGGGGAATACGGCCAATTATGGCGGCGGGATGTACAATTGGAGCAGCGACCTAACGATTACTAATACCATCTTTTGGTCAAACAGAGCACCGAGCAGTCCGGAGATTGGCAGTTTAGACAGCAATCTCACCATCACCTACTCTGACGTTAAGGGTGGTTGGCCCGGAGTGGGGAATATAGACGCCGATCCAATGTTCGTGCTGCCAGATAAACGAGACTATCGCCTCCTCTGGGGCTCGCCTTGTATCGATACGGGGCATCCAGACTCACTTGATGCTGATAGTACGCGGAGCGATATAGGTGCTCTCTTCTTCAACCAGGACGATTACCTTACAATCTATCTGACTCCAGATACGGCCGAGATTGCTCGAGGCGGCCGGTTGGGAGTCACCTACACTGTGATCAACCGCTGGGCACAGTCTGAGTCTTTCAGGGGCTTGACTCAAGCCGTCCTGCCTAACGGTAATCCTCTTAACCTCCTCGGTCCGGTCCAGTACACCCTGTTAGCCGATACCACAATCCAGCAGCACTTAAGTCACTACGTGCCACCTGGACCACCGCTTGGTCAATATGAGTACCGGACCAAGATCGGGCTGCCGCCATCGACGCTTTATGATGAGGATCGGTTTACGTTCACAGTTGTCGAGTAATATCATAACGATGGGAGCACTGACGAAGGGTCGTTTTGGGTTCACCCCGAGAAGCCAAAGAAATCATTATATTAATTGCCGTTCATTCGGCCATACAAAAGGGCCGAAAGATTTTGTTGCACCTACAAACCAAGAAGATAAAAGCGTATTTGAATACTATTCAGATACAGTACCAACTACTGGTAAGTGGCTTGTGGGCGATATTGTGTGGAACAACAAGACAGGTTCAGACAAGTTTGATGGTTGGAAGTGTATTGCCACTGGAGAACCTGGAACATGGGCTGGTATCGAAAGTGAAATAACGGCAAAGACCTCCGATTATGCCGTTACGGAGACGGATTCAGGCACAACCTTCACCAATAAAGGAGCCTCTGGAAGTATAATATTTACATTGCCTTCTGCTACAGCTGGACTTAGGTATACATTTACGAGATATGCAGACCAAGATGTAATAATTCAAGCGGCAACAGGAGACCAGATAAACAATGGTGCACCAGGGAAGAAATATGAGAATGTAGCAGCAGGTGAACAGATGGTGCAGACTACGATAGAAGCAATAGATGATACACAATGGATTGTTGTGAGTGAGACAGGGACCTGGGTAAACAATAATACATGATTAATAGATACTGCTGAGGACCGAGTGTACAATCCTGGCATAAGGTATATCTTCAGAAGTCTTGAGAATGACGGTTGGGCCATTTAGACAAGGTTAGCGAACGGAGAAAGCACTTCCGACCATCAAATGCCGTGGTGCTGATAGTGTCCTCGCAATTTCATAAACATCGCAGCGTGTGCAAGGGCGGACCTTGGATTTCTTTACATGTTAAGAGGTAGGACCGATCTCGCGAGCGAGGAGTGGTCCCAGGTCGATCCTGAAGGGAGGGGAAGCGGCTTGGTGTCTGCCTATCGAAGACAGGGAGAGGAAGAGAAAGATCCGACTGACGATCAGATATCAGTTGATAGAGATTATTCCTGATTTCGCTATCTGGAGAACGGAGAGTTTAAAAAACAGATGCTTCTGATAAATACCCTCACCGTGGCATAAAATCATCCTTTACCCCACACCTGCCATTACCTAATGATTCAGAGATCTTTGGTGTTGCGTGATCCCTCTCTGTGAGTAGTAGTGCGGGGCGAATTACGGGTAAGCAAGCGAGCTCCAGGAACAAGTCATAATAACAGGGTATAAATCGTATAATGAAAAGGATAATAGTGAAAATCGTTCTTGTTGTCCCCATCCTGATGATGTCGGGTTGCATCTTCGGGGAAAATCCACATGAAGAGAGGGGCGACAACTACTTCGAGGCGGGTCGATACGATGACGCCTTTGCCGAGTATACCGTTGCCCTGAGGCAGAAGGGTGAAGACCCGGAATTATACCGCAAGATGGGGAGGACAAGCGTCCTCCGGAAGGATCTCAAGGGGGCACGCAGCGCTTATTTTTCTCTCCTGGAGTTCTCCCCTGAAGACAAGGATATCGTAACGATCGATTTTTTCCGTTTGGGTATCGATTTTCATGAGGATGGTGATGATATACAGATGATCGGAGCCTTCGAATCTCTGTTCCGGGTTGACTCGACATATAACATTGGTGAGTATTATTATTATCTGGCCGATTATTACCATTACAATGCTGATTTTGCGAAGTCAGTAACATATTACTCAAAGGCGCTAAGCTACCATCCGGAGCACGAGAAGGCCGGCGAGGCGACATTTCGACTTGCTGTTTCCAGCGAAAAGCTTGAAAATTATCAGGACGCCCTGGTATATTTCGAACAGTTTCTCAGGAATTTTCCGGAAAGAGACGAGGCAGCAACAGCTGAATGGCATAGAGGGTTGTGCGCTTATTATGTCGCTCAGGAGGAATTTGAACGTGGAAATCCACTGGGAGCGCTGGAGTTTGTCGAAGTGCTCATATCAACGGGTCAGCCTCAGGTCAGAAGGGACGATGCGTGGTTTTTGAAAGGCGAAATTTATCAGGAGCTCGAAAATCCTGACAGTGCTCTGGTAGCTTACGAAAAGGTCCTGGAACTGAATCCTTCTCGGACCGGCAGGCTTGTGTCACTTTCTCAGCAAAGGATCCGAGAGATAAAATTCGGGAAATAAAGATAGAAAATACAAATTTGGAGACCAGATGATACCATGAGATCTATCTGCTTTGCTGCCTTTTCGACCGCTTTGCTGGTCGTTGTCCTCCTCACCGGTTGTGGGGGGAAGAGGACTTTTGTCGCCAAGAGCGCGGATGAAGCGTTCAATTACGCGATGGAAAGATACCAGAAAGGTGACTATCGCGAGGCGGTCAGCGGGTTTCAGAGAGTCATCTTCAATTTCCCGGGAGTTGAGCTCGTCGAGGAAGCAATGTATTATCTGGCCGACTCTTACTTCATGGATGAGGATTACCTGCTTGCCGCTAACGAGTTCAAGAGAGTTTCATCGGAGTACCCTGAGGGATCCTATGCGTTGGTATCCCTCTATAAACTTGGGTTGTGTTACATGCGATTATCCCTGTCCTATCAACTCGACCAGAAAGATACAAAACGAGCGATCGAAACCTTCAAGACCCTGGAGAATCGATTTCCTAATAGTGCTTATGCGGACTCAGCGAGGGCGCGTAGAGCAGAACTCAGTGAAAAGCTGGCGAAGAAGGAGTTCGAGAACGGCTATTATTATTACAAAAGAGAATATTTCGACTCAGCTATCATCTACTTTGAAACGTTGCGGGAAGAATTCCCGGGGAGCCCGTGGATCGCGCCAGCCCTGTTCTACCTTTCGAAGTCTTACGAGAAGCTCGAACTCCACGAGGACGCTTTGGGGGCCAGGAGAGACATCCTCAAGCTTTTCCCTGGTTCAGCCGAAGCCCGTAAGATCGAGGAGGAGTATCCAGAGTTAAGAGAAGAGAACAGGGCCTCGACTCATTGAGCGGAGGAGTCAGTGGGACCTGAGAAAATCGGGATTTTGGGTGGAACTTTCGATCCCGTCCACTTTGGGCATCTTCTTCTGGCCCAGGATGCCATGGAAGCGCTTGGACTGGACAGGGTGACATTTGTGCCGGCATCCGTGCCACCGCACAAAATGGAAAAAGAGACTACTTCGGCATCTGATCGGTACGAGATGGTGAGACTCGCTGTCGAAGACAACCCCTTATTTACATTATCGGATGTCGAGTTCAAGAGGTCGGGACCGTCCTTCTCGGTCGATACCATCACCAGGCTCAAAGAGGAGATTGGGGACGGAGACCTCTATTTTTTGATCGGTGCTGACAACCTTGACGAGATCTGGACCTGGAAGGACCCGGAGAAACTCTTTCAGATCTGCAGGGTGGTAGTGATAGGACGGCCAGGGCTGGAACTGGAGTCGAAACAAAACGACCTCCCCGGTCCCGTGACAACCCTGGACATTCTCAGAATCAACCTTTCATCGAGCGAGATCCGTTCCAGGATTAAAAAGGGGAGGTCGATTCGGTACCTTGTGCCTCAAAATGTAGAGCGTTACATTTATGAAAAGCGATTGTATCGTTAGATCAGGTGTGGGGTAACGACGATCACCGATCGCTGTCGACAAGATGTTGTTGCGTTGTTCTGGATAATGGTCAGCCTCCCGGATAAAAGGTAAAAATTGCCAGTTTTAAATTTGAGGACTTCATAATGTTCAAGACGATTGCTCGAAAGATCCTTGGCACCAAACACGAGAGGGAGCTGAAGAAATTACAGCCGATCGCCGAGGAGATAAATCGCTATTTCGGAGAATACCAGGATCTGGGTGAAGAGGATTTCAAGGGTAAGACGGATGAATTCAGGAAGCGGATCGAAGAGGGTGAGTCCCTTGACGATATCCTTCCGGAGGCCTTTGCGACCGTGAAGGAGGCGTGTCGGAGGCTTCTCGGAAAACGGATCATGGTTACAGAGCACGAGATCGAGTGGGATATGGTTCCATTCGATGTACAGCTCATCGGGGCAATCGTACTGCATCAGGGTAAGATCACCGAAATGGCTACGGGTGAAGGAAAGACGCTTGTCGCTACCATGCCTCTCTACCTCAACGCTCTCGAAGGGAAGGGAGTCCACCTGGTTACCGTTAACGATTATCTGGCAAGGCGTGACAGCCAGTGGATGTGTACTGTTTATGAATATCTCGGGTTGACGGTTGGATGTATCCAGCATGAAATGACACCGCCGGAGAGACGAGACGCGTATAACTGTGATATTACCTATGGTACAAACAACGAGTTTGGATTCGATTACCTGAGAGACAACATGGCCTTGAGTCTGGATGAACGGGTCCAGAGGGGTCACCATTACGCGATAATCGACGAAGTCGACAGCGTCCTGATCGACGAGGCGAGGACTCCGTTGATCATCTCGGGACCTGTAGGGGAGTCGAACACAAAGCGTTATTCAGAACTCAAACCCCTGGTTGAAAATCTTTTCAGGGGTCAGACGCAGATTGTCAATAAGACGCTTACAGAGGCAGAGAGCGATCTCAATAACGGTAATGAATATGAAGGTGGGATCAAGCTCCTGCAAGCCTCGAGAGGAATGCCCAAGAATAAGAAGTTGCTCAAGATATTGAAAGAAACGGGGATGAAGAAACTCTTGCAGCGAGTCGAGTCCGACTTCATGCGAGAGAAGCGGCTCCACGAGCTCGATGATGATCTCTTTTTCTCGATGGACGAGAAGGGTCATAACGTGAATCTCTCAGACAAGGGGAGGGAACGCCTGTCGCCGAAAGATAAAGAACTTTTTGTCATCCCTGATCTCGGTGAGATGTTTCACGAGATCGAGACCGATGAGAAGCTGTCGACCGAGGAGAAGTGGAAACGGAAATCGGTTCTCGAACAGGAATATGGGGAAAAGAGCGAAAAGATCCATATTATCTCACAACTCCTCAAGGCATATATCCTCTTCGAAAAGGATGTTGAATACGTTCTCCAGGAGGGTAAGGTCGTAATTGTCGATGAATTTACGGGCCGGTTGATGCCGGGAAGACGTTACAGTGATGGGCTCCACCAGGCCATCGAGGCGAAGGAGGGGGTCAGGGTTGAAGGGGAGACCCAGACACTGGCTACGATCACCCTCCAGAATTTCTTCAGGCTCTACTCCAAATTGGCAGGCATGACGGGAACCGCGGAAACCGAGGAGAACGAGTTTTTCGAGATCTATAATCTCGAGGTCTCGGTAATTCCGACGAACCGACCCGTCAGGAGAGTCGATTACGACGATGTCATTTACAAAACGAGGCGGGAGAAATACAACGCCATAATCGACGAGATCGAGAGTGAACATAAGAGTGGACGCCCGGTTCTGGTTGGAACGGTCACGGTCGAGGTCTCAGAAACGCTCAGCCGAATGCTCAAGAGGCGTGGAATCAAGCACCACGTCCTGAATGCCAAACACCACCAGAAGGAAGCCGATGTCGTGCTGGCGGCTGGGCAACCTGGAGCAGTGACCATCGCCACGAACATGGCCGGTCGCGGCACGGACATCAAGCTCGGAGGCGGTATCGTACGTTGTACTGGATGTGTCCTCCACAAAGATGACGATCATGTCGTGGTGAATAACCCTGGGGATAATATCCCGGAGGGCGAGGACGAATCGTACTGCTGGAACAACATGCCATGCGGGCTTCATATTATCGGCACGGAGAGACACGAATCCAGGCGGATTGACAGGCAGCTGCGTGGCAGGAGCGCCAGGCAGGGAGACCCGGGCTCGAGTCGATTCTTCCTCTCCCTCGAGGATGACCTTATGCGCCTTTTCGGTTCCGATCGCATCGCTGGTGTTATGGACAAGCTGGGGGCGGAGGAGGGCGAGCCGATCATGCACCCGCTGGTAACGCGCTCGATCGAACGGGCCCAGAAGAAAGTCGAGGGACACAACTTCGAGATCCGCAAACATCTCCTGGAGTACGACGATGTGATGAATCAGCAGCGTGAAGTAATTTATGATCAGAGACTGTTTGCCCTGGAAGGACAGGACCTCAAGGGACAGATCCTGGAGATGGCGGAGGAGGCTTTCGAGGCAAGGGTCGATCAGTTTGCTGATCCCGGGGCATTTCCAGATGAATGGGATCTCGATGGATTGTCGGCAGACCTTCAGTCTAACTTCCTTGTCAACCTCCCGATAGACGACATCGACCTGAACGATATTACAAATGAAACTTTAAAGGAACGTGTTCGTGAAGTCGCCTCGCAGGCTTTTAATGAGCGGTTGGAAACTCTCGATGAGGAATATCGAGACCCGATCCTCCAGAGGATCCTTCTCGCTGTGATAGACGATCGCTGGAAAGAGCACCTTCGCGACATAGATCATCTTAAGAGTGGTATATCCTTCCGGGCCTATGGTCAAAAGGATCCATTGATAGAATACAAACAGGAAGCCTTCCGTATGTTCGTTGAGCTCCTTGATGAGATCAAGAAGCAGGTGACGACCCTCTTCTTCAGGGCCAGGATTGTCCCTCGGGAGCAGGTGGCCAGGAAAGAAATGGCAAGGGTGGAGGCACGTCACTCGGCACCGGCGTCCGCCTTTTCAGCCGCCGGAATTGCCTCTGGAGGAGGAGGATCGCGTGCTCCCTCAGGGCCTGCCGAAAGAGGCGGATCGAGAAAACCGGTCGTCAAGGAGGTGAAGGTTGGTAGAAACGAACCGTGCCCGTGCGGGAGCGGAATGAAGTACAAGAGGTGTTGCGGGCGCTGACGACTGATATGGTAACATCCTGAACCAGTACCCTTCACGAAGCAAGCACTACCCTTCATTTTCCACCTGTCCTCTACTCGATATATGTCGTACCAAGATCCGCTAATACCAATATTACGGGTTTGTTGACTCATACTGACGGTTATTAGTATATTTGACCAGGCCTTCCAGGCGACGACTGCGAACAGGATGGGATGTTATAGGGTGACTCAACAGGAGGACCAATGGATAAAGACAGACAGTGTGTTTCATCGGGTTCACCGTTCGAGGGCCTCATCGGTTTTTCTCGTGCCGTACGTGTAGGTAATCACATTGCCATCTCAGGTACCGCGCCAATCGGACCGGACGGGAATACGATCGGCCTTGGAGATGCATATCAGCAGGGCAGCAGATGCCTCGAAATTATCCAGCAGGCGCTCCACCAGCTGGAAGCAGACATGGATGATGTGATTCGAACACGGGTCTTCTTTGTCAATATGGAAGATCTTGAGAAGGTAGCTCGATCACACAGCGAGGTTTTTGGGGAGATGATGCCGGCATCGACTTTCGTCCGTGTGAGCGGTTTCATCGATCCTGATTGGTTAGTGGAAATCGAAGCGGACGCAATATTAAAAGCGGAATGACCCATGTGCGTCAAGTCTCTATACGGTACCAGGATATCAGCCGGTCGCTCTGGGTCTGATGGCGGTTGCTGTTTCTTCAATCCACTGTGAAGTATTGATTTCTGGAGGTGTACATGGCTTTAAGGTTATTTACTGTAACCGAGCCGAGCTGCAGTTCGAAAGGTGGGAAAACCGTCACCTCCCGCTCGGTCACCGAAAACCGTCCTAAGCGCCTGCTTTTAACATATATGATTTTCTCTGGTGTTCTTTTGCAGGGGGTGACTTGTAAGGCTTTTGCAGAAATACGCCTTGACACCAAGGTAATACCCAAGTTCGAATCGATTGAGCTGAAACTCGATCCGGGTCAGAGCCGGTACAGTGGATCGGTTCGAATAGAACTGGAGGTAAAAGAGGAGACGGATAGTTTCCGTTTGCACTCAGAGGGACTGGTACTGGAGCGAATGGAGATCATCCGGGATGGAAAATCGGTCCCATTTGAATATGCTTCTCCTGCAAGTTCGCTGATCGAGATACAGACTCATGAAACACTCTCCGTCGGATCCATGTCGCTGACCGTTGACTTCTCGAACGACTTTGATACTACTGCAAACAGCCTCTATAGGATGGAGAACGAAGGTCTATGGTATGTATTCAGCCAGTTCGAATCAGACGAGGCTCGAGGAGCTTTTCCATGCTGGGACGAACCGATATTCAAGATTCCATATCGGACAACTCTAATCGTTCCCGAAGGGCACCTCGCCCTCACTAACACACCTGCTAAGAATGTAAGGATTAGTAACGGCTGGAAGACAGTTGTCTTTGAGGAGACGAAACCATTACCGTCATACCTTCTGGCTATTATCGCCGGACCGCTGGAGACTGTGCCTATCCCTGGCATGTCGATCCCCGGTCGCGTTGTGACGATCAAGGGGCGCACAAACCTTGCCGGAGAAGCAGTAAGGTCTACACCGCCGATCCTGGCCGCTTTGGAGAAATACTTCGGGCAACCGTATCCTTTCGAGAAACTCGACCTGATCGCAGTACCTGAGTTCTGGTATGGAGCAATGGAAAATCCGGGTGCCGTCACCTATTCCGAGAGGATACTCCTTCTGGATCCTCTCGCGGTAAACGTTCACCAGAGGCGATCGTTGGCCATTGTGACAGCACACGAACTGGCTCATATGTGGTTCGGGGACCTTGTAACGATGAACTGGTGGGACGACCTCTGGCTGAACGAATCGTTCGCGTCATGGATCGGGGACAAGGTCACACACGAAGTTTTTCCCGAATTCAGGCTGGATATCAACCGGGTTCAGAAGGCTCAGAGAGCAATGATCACCGATGCGAGACCGTCGACACGAGCTATCCGAGAGCCTGTCGGGACCAGCGATAACCTGTTACAATCAGCGGATATTCTTACCTACAATAAAGGTCAGGCGGTCTTGAACATGTTCGAACAGTGGCTGGGAGCTGAAACATTCCGTAAAGGCGTCATCGAGTACCTGGGAAAGAATGCCTGGGGGAATACCAGCGCTGTGGATCTCTGGTCGGAACTTTCAGGAGTCTCCGGAGAAGATGTAGCGGCAGCTATGTCGACGTTCCTGGATCAGGGAGGGGTGCCACTGGTTACCTTTGTGGTTGATCACGACAAAGGACTCACGTTGAGCCAGAAGCGATTCTCGAATTACGGTGTGGAGCCACCGGAAGATAACCTTTGGAGAATACCGGTCGTTTTTAGCTATTCAGATGGAAGTGGGGTCAGGACTCAAAAGGTCTTTCTATCCGAAACCGAACAGACCATTCAGCTGGATGAAGTTGGTGACATCGAGTGGGTCCTTCCCAATGTCGGAATGGACGGGTACTACCGTTGGTCGATACCGCCACAGATGATGGAAAGGCTGGTAAAAGGATCGACAGAGATCCTGACCACAAGGGAGAGGGTCGGTCTGATAGGAAACCTGAGTTCCCTGCTTGATGCAGGAGAGATCAGAGGTGACAGCTACTTGAAGGTTTTGAACGCCTTTGCGGATGATCCTGAGCCGCAGGTCATCTCGGCTCTCCTGACAGCCCTGGAAAAAGTGAAGACCGCTTTTGTTACCGAGGATCTGGAGAGCTCATTCGCTGTCTACGTGAGACACACCCTTGGTCCCGCACTGAGCCGATATGGATTGGTTGGGAAAGCGGATGAGGATGAAGAGGTCGCCCGGTTCCGTCCTCGGTTGATCAGCTGGCTGGCTGATGAGGGGAAGGATGAGCGAATAATCGCTTTCGTTGACTCACTCACGAGAGAACATTTAAGGGACCCCACGATAATAGATCCGTCGCTGGCAGATGTTGTCCTGGACCTGTCGGCGCATCATGGCGATCGAGCCCTGTTCGAGGAGTGTCGGGACCATTTCGAGACATCGGATATCCCGCGTGAACGGTCACGGTATATCTATATGATGGGATGCTTCCGAGATTCGATTTTGGTCGAGGAGGCCCTGCGATATGCGCTGGAAGGGCCACTTCGTCCTATGGAGGTCTTTGTGATCCCGAGGGCGATCAGGGACGAGACCGATAATGATGACCGGCTCTTCCGGTGGGTGATGGATAATTACGAAGTTATTACATCGCGCATGCCGGTCGAGTTTGTCTCCTATTTGCCTTTCTACGCGGGAGGATGCTCCAGAGAGCGTCTAACGGTGGCGCAGGCTTTTTATGCCGATCCACAGCGCAACCTTCCCGGGGTCGATCGGCAGCTGGCCAGGGTTTCTGACCAGGTCAATGATTGTGCTGGCTTGCGAGAACGCGAGGGAGAGGTTGTTGCGGAATACCTTGAGGATTTCAGGTCGCGATGAATGCGAATACTCGCAGTGGAATTAACCGACGATCAACGTGGTGGATCGGGATCCATCGCGCCGTTATATGTATTCGTTGCGGGGGAATTCCAGCGCGGGCTCTATCTATGGAAGGATCCAGAAGACCTGCCCGTTGGTCAGGTGTGGTCCCGTCCCTCCTGTGATCAATGCCTGAGCCGCGACTTTCCTCCCGAGGAGTGACGGATTGCCGGGGATCATTACTTCGACCTCCAGTAGTCCGGAAGGTGGTATGGTACCGGTCCCGAGCTCGACGTAATTGTCAGGATCAACGATCAACGTCCCGATTCCCATCGGGATAGCGACCTCGTTGAGCGAGCCGGCAAGGAGGACGTTCTCACCCGAAGTCCCCTCGACATTGAAGGTTACCATGTTCGAAAGAGCGGGGGCACCATCCAGGTAGAGATCCTGGTCTCCCATATAGAGGCATGCCTGGTCTCCGCCGTTACCGCTGACATTTGCGTGGACCGATTTGGATCCGGATGCGACAAAGACGCCGTTAGAGGACATGTCCACGTCGAAGACGGAACCCCTCGTATCGATCGAGGCAACGGGTGTTGGGCTGCCCTCGAATACCATCACCTCAGGGTCCGTGTTGAACTGGTCTCCCCATCCGCCGTAAGCGATCCGTGATCCGTCTGCATTGGTCACTACCTGCTGCGGGTTGTTCTGGTAAGAGCCTGCACCGCTGAAGCTGGCTTCAAAGTTCACTGTGCCAGTCGTCGCGTCGATCGATTCGACCCAGAATTCCAGACCTGTCCCGTAGTTATAAAAAGTAGCGGCAAGTATCCCGGCGTCACCTGACAGGTCGCAACGGGCACAGTATACCATACCTGCCTTGTAATACTGGAATTGGTACTCATACGTCGTTCCGTTCCATTGATAACATTTCACGAAATTGAATCCACCAAAGGCGAAGCGGTTCCCGTCTCCGGAGATCGTGTGGCTGTCGAAACTCGCCATGGCATCCACCGAGTAGATGATCGACTGTGTGGCTGTTTCATAGATATGGACCATCGTCCCCTCGTTTATGTAGAGGAGGCTACCATCGTCCGTCATGTCGAGAGCTCGGATGTAACCTGCCGAGAAGGAATCTGTAAATAGAGGTGTCGGGGAGGCGCTGCTAAAGTAGGATATTTTCAGGATTCCAGCCTCTTCATCGGTGAGCGCTGATGCAATGAACGTTCCGTCTTTGCTCACCTTGATGCGTGCGCCGGCGTTGATCGTGTCCGGGAAGGTGTAGGTCCAGTCAGGGGTGGAGCTGTCGGACATATACTTGAATAGGACGACCTCCCTTTTTGTTGGATCTCCACCTATCGCGAACTGGGCGATAGCAGCGAGGACGTTGCCATCATCCGAGGCATCTACATAGATATCACTCCAGGCTTCGTAGAGACCGCCATCGTCCCATACCGGGGCGTTAGAACTCAGAGTCGTTGTAGTCGAAAATAGACGGGTCCGCTCGTTGTTCAGGTAACATCCATAGAAGGCTTGATTTCCCCTCGCACCGAGGGCGACCTTCGTCGGGATGTAAAAGAGACCTCCATCATCGATGATCCACTGGACATTGGGAGGCGACAGGGTAACACTTCCATTCGACTGGTTGAAAGAGATCGACCCGAAACGATTCTTGACGGTGGTCTGGGTAAAGGAACCGTTCTGATCGACCTCGACAAGTGTCTTTACGGAGGTTAGATCGTCGCTCACGGATCCTGACAGATATGAAGGTGTCGCTCCATGGAGAGCAATCACCGCTGAAATTGCAAATAACAGGATAGTATTCAAGGTATATCTCATCTCTTCCTCCTGTCAGTGATGATCGTATGGTTGCTTTCACAGGTGTTTGATTACAGGCAACATTTGTGCTCTATCTATTGCAAGGATATCACAAAAAGTTAAAAGTGTCAAGCATCTATGTCACGGGTGTCACGGGAGAAACTCCAGGTTTTATCTCACTTGACACCGGGAATAAGAGATTTTACTATTATAACGACTACCAGTCATGCGAATTTCTGAAATTCAGGTTTTTCCTGCTCCCTTGAATTCTGATCCTAAAGGGAGTTTTGTTTTAGAAATCGATGCGATTGGAAGACCTGATCTCCCTAATGCCCACCGCTTGATTTTTATTAAACCCTTTATATATTAAAATTAGCCTCGTACACTCTATTCCTCAATCCACTTAGGTGTCAGCGGGAACAGTCAGTCAATGGGATAGGAGGAGAGGAATGAGGAATAGAGATGCGAAGCAGTCGTCTATCAGGGAGTGGCCGGTTTGCGAGCGACCACGAGAGAGATTTCGCACGCTCGGTTCTTCGGCCCTTTCGATTGCGGAACTCCTGGCAATTATCCTCTCGAGCGGCTCTACGGGGCGAACTGCCATAGATATCGCCAGAGATCTTATCGGCCGGTTCAAGGGATTACGTAAGATCGCGTCGGCAGATGTCGAAGAACTCAGAGGGGTTGAAGGTGTAGGTGAAATAAAGGCAGTCAAAGTACTGGCCGCTCTGGAACTCGGGAAGAGGATGGTCCGCGAGAAGTCAGGGGTAAGGGTAAGACTCGGTTCACCCGATGAAGTCTATCGGTATCTGGGTCCAGCCCTCCAGGATATGAAGGTTGAAGTCTTCAAGGTACTGATGGTCAATACCCGGAACGACCTTCTTGGAGAGCTGACCGTTGCCAGAGGTGGACCATCTTCCAGTACGGTTCACCCCGGTGAGGTCTTTCGACAGGCAATTCTGAAGTCTGCGAGCGGTATCATAATTGCCCACAATCATCCGAGTGGGGATCCATCACCCAGCAGTGAGGACAGGGAGCTTACGGTCCGATTGAAAGAGGCCGGAAACCTGCTCGGAATATTCGTTCAGGACCATATTATCGTTGGTGACCATCGTTATGTGAGTTTTCTCGAATGCGGGTTGATGTCCCAGGTCCTGGAATAAGTGTCTGTAATCGTTCACTCAATTAAGATGCCTGTTGGAACTCAGGGTTGGATATTATCCACATCAAAGTATTAAGTGGTCCTGTTCATAAATACGATGGTATTCGGCCAACGATGCATTCCGACCCACCGCGTTGCTCGTCGGTTAAATACCGCTACGGGTATTAGCCCTCCTCGCGCCTTGTGGTTCGGGCGCCTCGATGGCCTCGGTACGTCACCGTATTTATGAACAGAACCACTGAGGTATCATATCGATGTCCCTCGACAAGCGAAAATTCTTTTCTCTCATTAAAAAACAGGGCGATCGACTCGACCACGAGCTGATCAGCAGAGCCTATGAATTCAGTGAACAGGCTCACGGTGATCAGAAGCGGATATCGGGTGACAGGTTCATTACACACGGTCTGGAAGCCGCGAAGATCCTCCTCGATCTTGGAATGGACAGTATGACGATCGCCAGCGGACTGATACATGATGTCGTCGAGGATACCAATGTATCGATCGATGATATCAGGGAAGCCTTTGGAGACGAGATCGCCTCTATGGTCGATGGTGTAACAAAGATTGGTGGTCTTGATTTCCAGTCCACTGAACAGAGGCAGGTTGATTATTACAGGAAGATGCTTCTTTCAACGGCGAAGGATGTCCGGATCATAATCATCAAGCTGGCAGATCGCATGCATAACATGAAGACCCTCGATGCACTCCCGCTGAAAAAACAGAAGAAGATCGCGCTCGAGACGAGGGAGATTTTCGCCCCGATGGCTCACCGTTTCGGTATGTCTCTGGTCAGGGGGGAACTCGAAGACCTGGCGTTCAAGTTCCTTGAACCGGATGAGTACCGGGACCTGGTCAAGGTCGTTGCACATAACAGAAGGGAAAGAGAGAAACTGATCAATACCTTAAAGGTCCCGCTCGAAAGGGAGTTGAAGAACATCGGAATCAAGGCGGAAGTGAGGGGAAGGGCAAAAAACCTTTTCAGTATCTATAAGAAGATGGTGACAAGAAACCTGCCTTACGAACAGATATATGATCTCCTGGCGATGCGGGTCTTGACCGAAAATGTCAAGGATTGTTATCACGCCCTTGGTCTGATTCATTCCCTCTGGAAGCCACGGCCGGATCGTATCAAGGATTACATCTCCACGCCAAAAACTAACATGTACCAGTCACTGCACACGACCGTCTTTGGACCTGGCGGATATCTCTATGAAATACAGATACGAACGCATGATATGCACTCTACGGCCGAATACGGTATTGCAGCGCACTGGCTTTACAAAGAGGGGACGGATAAGAGTAGTGAACTGGACAAGAAGTTGACATGGTTCCGGCAGATCATCGAGCAGCAGAAGGAGATGACCGATCCTGCCGAGTTCATGGATTACCTCAAGATCGATCTGTTCCAGTACGAGATCTATATCTTTACACCGAAGGGCGATCTGAAACAACTGCCCGTGGGATCGACCCCGATCGATTTTGCCTTTTCGGTCCACTCGGAGATCGGAATCCATTGCACGGGCGCGCGGGTAAACGGGAAGATCGTTCCCCTGAATACACCACTGAACAGTGGCGATTCGGTCGAGATCATAACCAACCCCAATGCAAGGCCGAGCCTCGACTGGATCAAGTTCGTCAAGACATCTCGAGCGAGGAGCAAAATCCGGAGATGGATCAGGGAAGAAGAGCTCGTTGACAGCGTCAAGCTCGGCAGAGAGATCCTGAGCAAGGCACTGAAGCGTATCGGAAAAAAGAAGATCGGAGACAACCGCCTCGATAAGATAGCGGGTGAATTGAATCTGAAATCCGGCAATCAACTGCTCGCCTCTCTTGGGAGCGGGAATATCTCCATGAGGCAGATCCTGGATAAGGAATTTCCCGCCGAGGTAATAGTGGGAAAGAAGGACACCACACTCGACAGGGTTATCAAGCTTGTGAAAAAACCTCCGAAGGGGATCAGGGTCCAGGGTCTGAGCAATGTAATGGTACGCTTTGCCCAATGCTGTCAGCCTATTCCAGGGGATGAGGTTGTCGGCTATGTGACAATGGGACATGGCGTTTCGGTTCACCGGGCGGACTGTTCGAACGTACTGCAGTTCAGCAACAGCCCGGAACGTCGTGTAGAGATAGATTGGAAGGCTTCGAGTAATGAGTTTTTCTTCGTGAGGTTGATCGTCAGGGGAAACGACAGGAAGGGGCTGTTTGCCGACGTGGCGTCTGCGATAAGCGATACATCGACGAATATTACCGCCGCGGATATTCACAGCAAGGGAGGAGAAGCGGAGGGGATCTTTGTAGTTGAGGTTCAGGATCTGGACGAGTTACGCGAGGTCATCTCCTCCATGAGGAGGGTGAAGGGGATATATCATGTCGAAAGGACAGATTACGTCATAAGTGGGATCAAGTTAAAAGAGAATAGTGATGGATGATCGCTCTCCTGAAAAGTTTTCCCTCTTTTCACCCTATCATCCGAAAGGTGACCAGCCCAAAGCAATAGAAGAAATTATCAGCGGGCTCGAGAGCAGAAGGAAATTTCAGACCCTCCTGGGGGTAACAGGTTCCGGCAAGACGATGACAATCGCCAACGTTATCGCTCGCTACGGCAGACCAGCCCTCATCATGTCTCATAACAAAACCCTTGCTGCACAGTTATATGGTGAATTAAAGGGATTCTTTCCGGAAAACGCCGTTGAGTATTTCATCAGCTATTACGATTATTATCAACCTGAGGCCTATGTGCCGGCAACCGACACCTACATCGAAAAGGATGCCTCGATAAATGAGGATATCGATCGACTCCGTTTGAGGGCAACCTCTTCCTTGCTGGAGCGGACAGATGTAGTCATCATAGCCAGTGTCTCGGCGATCTACAATATCGGCTCACCGGAAGAGTATAAGGATCTTCTCTTCCGTCTATCGGTCGGACAGGAAATAACGAGGGAGGAGATCCTTGGCAAGCTGGTATCTCTTCAGTATGAACGGAATGACCTGCTGCTGGATAGAAGAAAATTCAGGGTACGCGGCGATGTGATCGAAGTGCTGCCATCTTATCTCGAAACGGCGATTCGGGTGGAACTTTTTGGAGATGAGGTCGAACGGATTTCCAGGATCGATCCAGTCAGTGGAGGTAGTCTTGCGGAAATTTCGTCCTGCGGGATATACCCCGCGACGCATTTTGTGACATCTTATCCTCGTCTTCAGGAAGCCGTTGAAAAGATCCGGGAAGACCTCAGCATCAGGCTCGAGGAGTTTCGTTCCGAGGGCAAACTGCTTGAAGCCCAGCGGCTTGAGGGGCGTGTGAATTACGATATCGAGATGATGCTGGAGATGGGCTACTGTCCCGGAATCGAAAACTACGCTGTATATCTCTCCGGGCGACAACCGGGAGAGAGGCCCGCGTGCCTGATCGATTACTTTCCAGATGATTTTCTCCTGATCCTCGATGAATCTCATGTGACTATTCCACAGATCAGGGGAATGTACCTCGGCGATCGATCTCGGAAGGAGACACTTGTGCAGCATGGATTCCGTCTTCCCTCTGCACTCGATAACAGACCGCAACGCTTCGATGAATTCGAGGAATTGATCAATCGGGTGATCTTTGTCTCGGCAACCCCCGGACCTTATGAACTCCAGAAGTCAGAGGGGGTGGTTACGGAGCAGATCATCAGGCCGACCTCCATACTGGATCCGGTGGTTGAGATAAGACCGGTGGAGGGTCAGATCGACGACCTGATCCATCGGTGCAGGGGGCGGGTCAAGAAGGGAGAGCGGGTCCTGGTTACGACGTTGACGAAGAGGATGGCCGAGGACCTGACCGATTACCTGGTGGATCTTGGTATAAAAGCCAGATACATGCATGCAGATATTGACGTCATCGAGAGGGTGGAGATCCTCAGGGATCTCCGGCTGGGACGTTTCGACGTCCTCATCGGGATCAATCTCCTGAGAGAGGGCCTCGATCTTCCCGAAGTGTCACTGGTGGCGATCCTGGATGCCGATAAGGAAGGGTATCTCCGGTCCGATTCATCGCTGATCCAGACAATGGGCCGAACAGCACGAAATGTCCACGGAGAAGTAGTTATGTATGCCGACCGGGTGACCGGATCGATGCAGAGAGCCCTCGATGAGACACGTCGACGGAGAAAGATACAGGAAGAACACAACAGGCTGCATGGATTGATCCCCAAGACTATCAAAAAATCTGTTGGACAGGTAATGGCGACTACCACTGTCGCTGATTCCCGATCTCTTCTAAATGTCAGTGAGCCGGAGGTCCCTTATGGGGGGGATCTCAGGGGGGAAGAACTCCTGAAGGTGTTGAGATCCGAAATGGAAGAGGCGGCTGAAATGATGGAGTTCGAAAGGGCGGCCGTCCTTAGAGATCAATATTTCCAGGTCCTTTCTGAATTGGATGAAACCAGCCCTGGGAAAGGCGGGAAAAATTGAGATGAGGACGGTAGACCCGGGAAACGCTTATCCACCCCTATCGTTAAAGGGCCTGGGACAGGAGGATGTCAGGCGGATCGGGTCCGAGATAGGTAGAAACCTTATACCGGGCTTGACGATAGCTCTATACGGGCAGCTCGGAGTAGGAAAAACTTACATGATCCAGGCGATCTGCGAAGGACTCGATGTCCCGGATCTGGTTACAAGTCCGACGTTCACCATCGTCAATACATATCGGGGTAGATGCCCTGTTTATCACGTGGACCTGTACAGGTTGAAAGATAAGGGTGAACTCAACGAAATAGGTATTGAGGAGATGGTTATGGGGGACGGGGTCTGTCTTCTCGAGTGGCCGGAGAAGGCTTCGGACTACCTGGAATCTCCGAGGATGGAAGTCGGAATCGAGTGGGTTAGTTTTACCGAGCGGGACATCTCTTTCTCCTTCATCGGTGATAGCGTCTGGGAGGAAATATATAAGACCATCAAGGATCTTGAGGAGGCATAGAATGGAGGGGCCGATCCTTTCGATCGAATCATCAACCATCTGTTGTTCGATAGCTGTCTCTTCCCCCGATGGTCTCTTTGCTGAGGTGGTTTTCAATCTGAAAGCGGATGGCGGCAGGCGGATTTCACCTGCGATCCGCGAGATAATGAAGGATCTATCCCTCTCCTTCGGCGAGTTGTCGGCCATAGGCGTCTCTCATGGTCCTGGTTCGTTCACGGGTTTGCGTATCGGATTGGCAACGGCAAAGACGCTTGCTCATGCCAACAAACTTCCGCTTTACGCGGTCAATTCGCTTTTATTGATAGCCATTAACGCTACCCCTTCGGATAATGACGTGTGTCCCGTCCTTGATGCGAGGAAAGGAGAGGTATACACCGCCTTATACAGGTTTCGAGGTGGGGGGCTCGAGGAGAAGATGAAACCAACTGTTTTATCCCCCGGCGAGCTTTCAGATATTTTGCCTGATTCAGTAGTACTGGTAGGAGATGGGGCACACAAATATCGTGAGCATTTCAAGGGAGGGCACGGGAAAATCAGGTACATGACCCCGCCTTCTCAATCCCAGCCCAGAGCCTCCAGCCTGTCTGCCCTCGTCCATTCCGGTGCAATCACCGGGCAGGTAGAGGACATCATGAATCTCGAACCTCTTTATATCAGAAGACCTGAAGCGGAAATAAAATGGCAGGAAAAGAGTGGAGCGGCGGAATAGAGGTAGAGGTCGTGGAAATGGGGGAAAAGCACCTCGCGGAGGTGATCCAGATAGAGTCAGACTCCTTTTCGACCCCATGGAGTCCTTCGATTTTTCAGAGGGTCCTCAGGGATGATAAAACCAGGTCGATCGTCGCACTGGCAATGGATCGTGTTGTCGGTTATGCGATCTTCTGGGTTATTGGGGATTTTGCCGAGCTCGGCGATTTTGCGGTAGGAAAGGAGTACAGGGGAAAAGGGATCGGCGATGTGTTACTGGAAGGTGTGATCGATATCTGTAAGGTTCTGAGTATCAGATCACTATTCCTCGAGGTCAGGGAGTCCAATAGTACTGCACAGGGACTGTATCTGAAGAAAGGGTTCACTGAAATAATGAGGAGGCAAAGATATTATACAGATCCGGTGGAGGACGCTATTGTGTTCGGATTGGATATTGAGGATAAAAAAGACCTTCGCTGATTGGTTCGGCGATCGTGGTGATGTCGGGAGTGATTCTGAGGCGTAATAAGGAAGATGTGAGGGGAGGGATCATGAAACACATCGAAGGAGTGGGTATGGACATCCCCTGTGGAACCTGTTAAGACTACGGGTGATATAAGCGGATCTGCCATGGAGATAGCTTCGGAACGGTTGACAGGGTGATGCGTATTGGGTTAAACTTGATATGCCCTTCCCGGATGAATTTCGACGAGAGTCAAAGTGGAGAGAATGTCTTGGCCTGGTTCAGGAAACAGAAAAAAAAGTTGACACCGCAACCCAAGAGGGATGTTCCTGACGGGGTATGGCTCAAATGTGATGGCTGCGGTGAAATCATATACAGGAAAGAACTTGCAAGAAGCCTCTGGGTCTGTTCCAAGTGCTCACATCATTTCCCTATTTCGAGCCAGGATTACCTTGATATCCTCATTGATCCGGGTACTTTTGAGGAGTATTTTGGTGACATGCGGTCCGGCGATCCCCTCGGGTTCAAGGATAGGAAGAAGTACCCCGAAAGGTTGCGCGATAACATCAAAAAAACGGGAAAAAACGAAGCGGTCGAGATAGGTACCGGCCGGTTGGATGACCGTCTCGTCAGCATCGCGGTAATGGACTTTCAATTCATTGGTGGCAGCATGGGGTGTGTGGTTGGAGAGAAAGTTGCCAGATGCATTCGGGTCTCCCTCGATAAAAAGATTCCTTTGATTACGGTCAACCGGTCCGGAGGGGCGAGAATGATGGAGGGAATCCTGTCTTTGATGCAGATGGCGAAGACGAGCGGATATCTGGCGAGGCTGTCTGAGGCCAGAATCCCCTACATTTCAGTAATGACCCATCCTACAACGGGTGGGGTCACGGCGAGTTATGCTTCTCTCGGAGATGTCGTGATAGCCGAACCGAAGGCGATGATCGGTTTTGCCGGCCAGCGGGTGATCAAGGATACTATCGGGCAGGACCTTCCAGAGGGATTTCAGCTCTCGGAGTTTCTTCTGGAACACGGGATGATCGACATGATCGTCCACCGGAATGAACTCAAGGGGACGATCTCACAGCTTCTTACCTGCCTTTCTCCAGACGGAGATGGAAGTGAGGTCCGAGGCTGAGGAGATCATGATTGGATGGGTTACAGGGAAGCATATCGGTTCATTTCTGCCCTAAAGCGGTTTGGAGGCGGAAGGGGTCTCGAATCGATCCAAAAGTCTCTATCTTCGCTAGGCAATCCCCATCATAAATTTCCATCTATTCATGTCGCTGGCACAAACGGAAAAGGATCTGTTTCGGCAATCCTCGACTCGATCCTGCGTGAATCCGGTTTCAGGGTAGGGCTCTATTCCTCTCCACACCTGCTGAAAGTCAACGAAAGGATACAGATCGACGGGAGAGAAATAGAGGACCAGACATTTGTATCAGCGGTCAATGAGCTTGCGGATATAATCCGGAGAGATGACCTGACATTCTTCGAAGCCCTCACACTGATAGCCTTTAAAATTTTCCACGACAAGGGAATTGAAATCGGAATCATCGAAGTAGGTCTTGGGGGGAGACTCGATGCGACAAACCTGGTGAATTCTGTCCTTACCCTCGTGACGAACATTGGGCTCGATCATACGGCATATCTTGGCAATGATCTTCACGCGATTGCCAGGGAAAAGCTGGGGATCGTCAAGAAAGGGATTCCTCTCGTCACCGGTATCGAAGGTGAGGATCTGAGGGAGACGTTCGAAAGCGTCACTATGAATCTCGAGGCTCCGATCCACTTCCTTGACGATGAGGTCAAATATGCGGTCTCGAAGTTATCAGTCGATGGGATAGAATTCTCTTATCACTCCTCCGGTCTTTCCTGTGACAACCTTTTCCTTCCCCTGACCGGTCGGTATCAGGCACGTAACGCTGCACTGGCGATCAGGGCCCTGGAGCACCTGAATCTGCCGGTCATATGGAAAGAGAATGGTCTGGAACAGGGACTTTTTCGTGTCCATCTCGAAGGCCGTTTTCAGATAGCCAGGAAGAGCCCCTTTTTTGTTGTCCTGGACGTCTTCCACAACCGACAGGGAGCAGAAGCCATAGTCGAAACGGTAACTGAGTTGTTCAGTGGACACCGAATCTGTCTGCTCATCGGAATGGCTGGGGATAAGGATCTGGAAGGGATCGCGGAAGTGATGGCGCCTGTAGTCACCGATGTGATAGCTGTGAAGCCAAATCTATTGGCCTATGACCGCGAGGTGAAGCCGGCAGACCTCGTTCCGGTATTTCGGAAGGCGGGCTTTCGAGTTATCGGGGTGACGTCGATACAGCAGGCCCTTGCCCTGGCGGAATCGAAGTTGAGAACCAAAGATCTTCTACTGGTCGGAGGTTCCTTTAAAACCGTTTCGGCAGTGTTATCTGCCATGATCGATCATTGACCATGCTTCCAGATATCAGTATTGGATTTTCGGGAGATCATTTCCGTAATTTTATGGCAATCGCCCTGTTTGTTTCCGGGCTCGTCCTGAACTGGCTTTATTATTTCAGGTGGGGATCCGCTTCCGCCACACCATCCCTGAAGTGGCTCTTCGCACTTCGAACAATAGCGATCGTAATGGTTGCCTTCCTTCTTCTAAGCCCTGTCATCAGAATTGGCCAGTCCGGATCTGTCAAACCCTCCTATATCTTCCTGATCGATCGATCCCTCAGCATGACGCTGCCTACCTGGGAAGAAGGTGTCGGGGAGACGCCGAGGATTGCACGGGTGAAGCGACGATTTGAAAGAGAACATCTCCTGGATAAGTTTCGCTCGATGGCGGATATCGATTTTTATAATTTCTCGGAACAGCCATACCCTGTTGATCCCGACTCTATATTACTGGAAGAAAGAGAAACAGCATCCGGAAGGACAGACATTGCTGGTTCATTGAAATGGATCCTGGAGAATGAACCGGAGGCCGATGCAATATTTGTCGTAACGGACGGGAGGATAAATTCAGGAGGGGATCCCAGGTCCGTGTGGAAAGGAGATATACCGGTCTTTTTTCTCGGTGTTGGTGAGGATGCCATGAACGATGATGTCGACATCACGGAGATCAGGGTGCCTGAGCAGGTTTATGAAGGTTCACCGATCCCCTTTACTTTTACCTTGAACTCACACGTGACGGAGACGAGCAGGGCGACCTTCAGGTTGTCAGAGGGTGAGGTTATCCTTAAAACAATACCCCTGGAACTCCAGGCCGGAGAATTCTACAGGGATGTTGCGTTTTCCATCGAGGAGGTTGATGTAGGGAAGCATGTTTACACGGCTGCGGTTGAGGGACTCGAGGGAGAACGTTTTCTTGAGAACAACAAGCGCCTCGCTACCGTCGAGGTCCTGACGACGAGGAAAAATGTCCTTGTCATCAGTGCGACACCTCGCTGGGATTTGAGTTTCTTTGTAAAGGCGCTGAGAAATTTAGAATACCTGTCTGTCGATCTCATTCTGTTGCGTCCCGGAGATGAAGATGGAATTTTCATGACGGATCGTAATAGGGTAACGGGTCGTTTATCGTTCAATGACCTGGATCTTGGAGGGTACGATCTGCTATGTCTCCAGGGTAATCTTGATGGCATTCCCGGGTCAGAGCTCTCAGGTCTATTCCCGCGATTGGCCCAACCGGGAAAAGGTGTGATCATCTTACTCACCGATCGATTGAAGGAGGTCCTGGCTTTAAATAATCCATTTCGCGAACTCCTGCCCAGGTCCTTTCCCGAGTCTGTCTCAATCGTCGAGGGAAGGTTCGATATCATGCCGCCGGTCGCTGATCCCACTGGATTGACGAGACTTCTCCACGATAATGAAGGGAACCTTTCCGTTTGGTCTTCACTACCCCCACTGCTCGGACGAGTGAACTGGCTCCCCTATCCTATCTCCAAAACGGATGTGGTGTCACTGATCTCGGTCAGAGGTGAGCGAGGCGAAGAGTTCCCGGCTGTTGTCGCCGTTGACAGGAAAGGGTTCAGGGTAGCAGCCTTTATGGGAAGAGGGTTCTGGCGGTGGTCATTTCATAGGTCCGCGCCGGAGGAGACAGGATATTATTATCGAAAGTTTATCGACTCGCTGGTAGGGTGGACTCTCGATGGTTCAGATAAGAGTGCTGAAGTCCGGCTGTCACCGGCAAAGAGTCTCTTCCTGAGGGGAGATGAAGTCGAATTCGTTTTGAGGGGAGAGACTGGCACGGGAGAAAAGGCTTATCTCGTGATCGGTCAGGATATCGAGGGAGCACCTGCCGATACCTTTTCACTCGCTTCAGGAAGTCACCCGGGTGACACGGAGATCTTCGGAATCTACTCTCTGAGCCCTGGTGATTATCGCTATTTTTACGGGATCCACGGGAAGGATATTTCTGGAGAGGGTAATCTGTACGTGGATACATATTCGAGAGAATTTTCCAATCCACAACCGGATGACCGGTTGTTGAGAGAGCTTGGTTCCTCAGATAATGGGAGTTATATAAACATTGATAATTTTGACCTGGAAAAATTGGGGCAAATATTTTCACAATCGAGAAATGACAAGTACCTTGTGAGGACATTTGTAATACATAAACACCCCATCCCATATTTAGTGTTACTGTTGGCCTTAATTTCAGAACTTACCTTGAGAAAGATGAGGGGTTACCCCTGATGAAAATAATGCTAAAATGAAGGTTATTCCTTGAATAGCTCGTGTGATCCCTGACACGGATCATGTGACGCGGAACTCGTCAACCTCCACGAGATAAGGACAGCCCTGGTAGTTATGCAGGACACCGACTCGGGACGTTACCTTCACCTTCGTCTTTTTTCACGAACCGGTACTCCTCTCTCCTCGATTGACCAGGATCTTGATGATATATAACACGTTAGTATACAAGATGTAAGGTGATTGAACCTTCGGTTTGACCCGCTCTGGAACGCTGCTTGCCATAGACTCGTCCTGCAACCTTATCCCTCCATTTTAACCGGATCTTTTGTCTTGAGTCTTGCCCCGGTCTCCCTCTACAACCTAATTTGAGTGATTCTGTCGGGAAGAAATGTGTGCAGTTCGAGTGAGAGAATCGCTCAACTTAGGTACAAGTTTCTCCGATGATGAGGTCAGCGGTAATGAACTATAGAGTGGTACATCGATATGGAATAAACAGGTGGTTGATCTTCACTCTTCTCTCCGGCGGCCATCTCTTTGGATCGATGCCTGTCCTCTCTCAAGTTGCAATAAATGAAGTGATGTCAAATGCACCGGGTAGGGAAAGTGGTTCTGGAAGTCCAGGGGACAGGATGGAATTCATAGAGCTCTTTAACCGTTTCGAACAGGAGGCGGTAGACCTAGATGGATGGTCTATCTCAGATGGCGATGCAGACGATTTCATAAGGGAATGGGAACGAAGTCCAGGAGACTCTATCGGATCTGTGATTGTGATGAGTGGAACGACCATCTTGCGCCCCGGGCATTTTGCGCTTGTTCTCGATCCGGAATATTTTCAGTTGGGAGAAGGAGGATGGTACTCTATTGAGGAGAGTACCCTGGTTGTGACCGTAGATAACACCACGCTGGGAAATGGTCTGTCCACGAGGGACCCGGTGATTCTATTCAATCCCATGGGTGATACGGTTTCGACGTTTGGGACACCGGGATGGGACGACGCTTTCCCGGAAGATCCAGGTGATGGCGTGTCCTGGGAACGGATCCATCCGGCGGGTGAAGACGAAGGGGAGAATTGGACGATCTCCAGGGATCCATCCGGGTCGACACCGGGGAGACGGAACAGCCTCTCCATCCCCATCGATATCTCCGTTTCGGATTCTTCGTTGACCATCGATCCGCTCGATCCAGGGGAAGGGGATATGATTGATGTGACAGGGCTTGTAATTAACCAGGGAATTCTTGAGTCATCATCTTTCGAGGTCCATTTCTTTCTGGATCAAGATCATGATGGTCGAATAGAGGAGATGGATGTACAGCAGACGGTCGCCATTAGAGATCCCATATTCCCTGGTGATTCACTCCATGTTTCGGGGCGTTTGTGGCTCGAGGAGAGGGGATATTTTACCATTGGTATTGCGGCAGTTCATCCGGATGACGGAGATACGACCGACAATATTGCTACTCGAGAGGTCAAAGTCGGCGATGTGGCTTCGAGGGTTGTATTGAACGAGATCTATTATGACCCCCTGGACGGTGGAGAGGAATGGGTTGAAATCTTCAACAGATCACATCATCCTCTCGACCTGACGGGATGGCAATTTTCCGACATGAAATCAGTAGGGCGATTGTCGGGGGAGTCAGTACTCCTGGAAAAAGAAAGTTACGCGGTCCTCACCGGTGATCGGACAGTGCTGGTCGAAAGGTTTCCCGAGTTGCTCGACAGGAAGATTATTGAAGTAGCCCCGTTCCCCTCGCTTGGGAATCGAGGCGACACTTTGAGCTTCACGACGGTTGATGGGTATGTATCGGATCGGATCGAGTATACACCTCAGTGGGGGGGAAGAAAGGGAGTCTCTCTGGAAAGAGTAAACCCGCACGATATGACCTCTGGACCATCCAATTGGGGATCTTCTGTGGATCCGGGTGGATCGACTCCAGGAGAGCCGAACAGCATCTATCAGGGGATCGAGAACGAGGGGGCTTCTCTGTGGACCACTCCGAAAATCTTTTCACCTGATGGAGATGGTCGTGATGACCGTGTCGTCATCGGTTATCTCCTTCCAGTTCCCAGGGCGAGGGTCAAAGTGGAGATTTACAGTACACTCGGGCACAGGGTTAAGGTGGTTCTGGATCAGATCGAGAGTGGTAGCGAAGGCATTGCCGTCTGGGACGGAAGAGACGAAAGAGGGAGTGTCCTTCCTGTGGGGATCTACGTGGTTTATCTGGAGGCGATCGATCCTTTCAGCGGCTACCTTCTTCAGGTAAAAAGGGGAGTGGTGCTGGGAGGGAAGCTCTGATGAATTTCCCTGTAAAATTATGGATAGCAATCCGCTTTCTCCTGCCCCTGATCTTCATGACCCCCGTTGACTCGATGGCCGCTTTTGAAAGAATGGGGATCGGTGCGGACGTATGTGGGATGTCGATCATAGGGGTATCTCAGATCGATCCTCTATTTATCCCATTCACCAACCCTGCAACCGAACCCGTGAGGGAGGGATGGTCATTTTCAACGTTTTATTCGCGGCGTTACAACATGCGGGATCTCACCCATATGAGCCTTTCGTTCTCGGCAACTGGAGGGAGGATTCTCTGGTCTCTCGGAGGAGAGAAATTCGGGAACGACATTTACAGTGAAGAACTGGCGGTACTCGGTATGGGATTTCCTGTTACAGGCAGGACTAGAATGGGTTTCGCTGTCAGGCTTCACCGGCTCAGGATCCAGGGATATGGTGAAGCTTTTGCCCCCGGGTTCGATGCAGCCTGGTTCTCAATGCCGATAGAGAACCTCCAGTTTGGCGTGGTGTGGAGAGGCCTGAATCGACCCGAGCTCGGGTCGTCTTCGATCAAGGTTCCGAGTGGGTTGATCGTCGGTCTCGGGGGTAGTTTCACGGATCGTATTATGTGGACGGTGGAGGGAAACAGGACGATAGTGACGGGGGGAGGAGTAGGATTCGGTTTCGCCTATAATGTATCGAGGCCGTTAAAAGTGAGGATGGGATATCGTCGAGAGACGGGGGAATACAGCCTTGGTACAACCCTCCACCTGTCTCTATTCAGATGGGATTACGCCTTTTCTTTCCATCCGGTACTCGGAACAACCCACTACTTTACCATTTCCCTGGGAAACCGTTTTCTACCTCCTTCATTCCCATGACCACTAAGGACTGCCGCTTGGTCATCGGGCTCGAAATCAAACGGACTCTTGTTTTGATCTAATATTACCAGCGGCTTATTATGTGGAGCCTCGAACATGTTGGTAGTGATGCTCCTCCTGTCCCTGTTGATACTCTTTTCCACCGCATCCTGTATGGAGGGGGATATCGAGGGAGAGCAGGGATATATGGATTTCGTCGAAGAGATGAGGGGATTGCGTGTCGATATCAATGAGGCGACTTTGAAAGAACTCATGATACTCCCCGGCATCAGTCCAACGATTGCCTCTAAAGTAACGGAGACCCGGAAACGAATAGGAAGGTTCAATGCGGTGGAGGATCTTCTCAGGTACGGCTTGTTATCGGCGTCCCTGTACAGCGCGGTTGTTCCCTATATCACCGTGGGTGGGAAAGGATCATCGTCCGGGGAGCAGATTTCTGTGAGGACGCGAGTGGCCGGGAAATGGTCGGATGATGGGGAAAACCGATCGAGATGGGGAAATTATACGAGAGTGAAGTGGGAGCGCTCGAAGAAGTGGCTGGCAGGGGTAATGACCGAAAGGGACCCGGGAGAGAGTCGATTGATCGATAGTTGGAAGTGGGGGCTGTCATACCGGAAGGAAAGAGGGTTTCTGAGAGGGTTTGCGGTGGGTAACTTGAGGTTCGAACTGTCGAGAGGGCTTCTTTTCTTTTCAAATAGTCGAATCAGCAAGGGATCCCAGGTCATCATCTCTGCCGGTAGAAGAGGACGTGGTATAGGGATCGACCTTTCGTCGACGGAAGGCTATTACCTGAGGGGTCTTGGGTTGGAGATAAACCCTTTGCCTGCCGTGTCTGTGACTGCCCTGGCCTCTTCCAATCCGCTCGATGTATCGAGGGACGGATCCGGAAGAATTATCTCGATTCGCACGTCCGGTTATCACTACCCGACATCATCCGGTGACAGGGGTGGACTCGGGCTCTCGACTGCTGCCGCCCATACCGATATCGATCTGGGCGTGAGAGGAAGGTTAGGGTTCACAATGGCTGACCTGAGATATTCCGAGGCGATTTCTCCTCCCCTTGAAGACGACAATTTTCACGACTTCAGGGGAACCCGAAGAGGTTTTGCAGGTTTCGACTGGGATCTGGTTCTGGGCAATCTCGGCCTTTTCGGGGAAGGAGTTGTTGAAATCGGCCGTGGTAAGGGTGTTTTGCTCGGAGTGGAAAGTGGAACCAGGGCTGCAAGGTGGAACCTTCTCTTCAGGAGTTATGATCCGGATTTTTCTCCCCCGTACGGTAACTCGTTCCAGAGCGGTAGTGGCAGCCCAACCAACGAGAGAGGATTTTACAGCGGACTGGTTTTCAACCTGAATTCCGATTTAAGGGTGTCCCTGTTTTTCGATACCTATCGAAGATTGTGGAGAAGAGTCAGGGAACCATTCCCGGTAAAAGGAGGAGAGATGTTTGTGGAGGGGAAATGGCGGCCTAAAAGGGGGGTCTGGATGAGCCTTCGTTTGATAGAGCGGAGAGGGATAAATGTCGAATCTGGAGAGTACCTGTCAAGGAACAGAGATGATGTGACGAGGAAGCTCAGATTACAGATCGATTGGAGCGACAGGCCATTGGCGTTCCGAGGGCGTTATGAGCGTGTTTTATCGGGTTATGGCAGCCAATCTGAAGATGGAGCGCTCCTTTATTTCGATACGCGTCTCCGTCCGACGGTTGATCTTTCGCTCGATATGCGCGTCCTCTTCTTCGGGACGGAATCAACCTCTTCAACAGTGTATGCATACGAAGTCGATCTTCCAGGGAGGATGAGAGTCGTTCCTTTTGCGGGCTATGGTATGAAATGGTACCTCTACTGTCGATACGCCATCCGACAGGATTTAAAGATCAGCATCAAATTTGGTGAAAAGGGTATGGTAACAGGAGAGACCGAGAGTGAAGAGAGAGGGATGCTATATGATCGAAGCCTAGGGATTCAATTCGACTACATCGGTTGACGGTAGATACCGATGCCCGAAAGCCATAACAAAGGAGGGATCAAGAGGCACCGGATAGTTCCTCAGATCATATCTCTAACGATACGGTTCAATTTTCCTTTGGTGGAAAATCGACCTCTGCAAACCAGGAGAGTTCGAGGTCTGGGAAAACGTTGTCTCGCAGGGAGCACATCTCCAGATAAGCGATTTCGGTTGGATTGAGACATTCGCCTGAAGCTGTTTTCTCGGCAAAGTCACACAGCATGTTGAACGAATCGCAGTGCTCGAGAAATCTTGCCTCCGCGTAATCAGAGGCCGCACCAGTACTGATCAGGAATTGCCAGTCAGAAGATTGCATCAGCAGCAACTGGGTAGCCGCCTTTTTCACTATTTCAACTGTGAACGGATCACCATTTTCCTGATTACGACCGGCCAATTCCTTCATCCTGTCCTCCGCCGGATAGATATGTCGCCAGGTCCACTCAGTCTTCTCATTCAACCAGATGAAATGGTAACCTCCCTCTCCCCATGATCCCTCCGGAACACGAATAACTTGTGCGGGTTGATGAGCCTTGAAATGCTCCCCACACGTGATCATGTGGATCCGGGGATCTTTGTCGATTTGCCGAATAACAGAGTCGAGCCAGTACAATCCTTCGAACCACCAGTGTCCAAATAGCTCTGTGTCGTATGGGGATACGACAATAGGAGGGTTTCCATCCTCACGCTTCAGATTCTCGGTCCTGTTGCGGATAAGGCTGACGAAGTGAGTCGCGTTCTCCTCATACCGGTCTTTTGTTCTCTCAACTTCATATAACTCCTTATCGGCAAGATCACACTGATTGCTTGTCACACGCCAATAACGCAAGCCTCCAGGGAAGTGCTTCTTGTGAAAATCCAGATACCACCCGTCCCCTGGATAGCCATGCTCACCGCTCCAAACCTGCAGGGAGGTGTCGGAATCCCGCGTATAAATGGCAATGGGTCGTTTATCCTCACCCGAAGAGTTGATGAGGTAAGCCTGGAAAGGATTCCCCGTGAATTCCGTCACCTCATCCCACTGATATCCTTTCCGGAACTGTTTCCATAGCTCCTTGAGACCTTTGAACCTGTCGGCGTACATTCCAATCGCTTTTCCCCCTCTCAAGAGGTGGGAGTCTATGAAAAAATAGTGAAATCCCTCTTCACTCAGGAACTCTTCGATCCCTTTCCGGAGCTTCGCGGGATACTCTATGTCCTCGATCGACGGTTTCCACTCGTAGCGGGGGCGGTAAGCGCATTCGGGTAGCCAGAAACCGGCTGGTTCGACACCGAGGATCCTCTTATGGGTGCTTTTTCCTGCCTTTATTTGAGCCGAAATGGAAGTATCCTGCCCGAGGAGAGGGAAATAACCGTGGGTCGCTCCCGAGGTGATTATCTCGATCTTTCCATCACGGTTGAGTTCCGATAGATTATCAATGAGATTTTCTCCTATCTCTTGACGATAGAATTCCCTCAGTTCCACGTAATGGTTCCTCCAGAACTTCGCCAGCCCAGCCATGTTACCCTGACCCGTCTGTTCGAATTCCTGGAGGTTGTCGTCCGTGATGGTTATCCTTTCCTCCAAATAGTTATAGAGTTGTTCCCTGAACTGATCCGAGGCGAACTGTTCAAGAAGGATGGGAGTAAACCCGAGCGTGATCGAAGGCCTGATCCCGTCAGAGACAAGTTTGTTCAACATGCGAAGGAGTGGAAGATAGGTCTCGCAGGTAGCCTCCATCAGCCAGTCCATTCCGTGGGGCCATTGTCCATGCGACATTACATAGGGAATATGGGAGTGGAGAACCAGGGCGAAATATCCTGTCATTATTGCTTCCCGTCCGATTCGTCAAGGGGTGTTTCCCTGTAAAAACCAATGTTCTTCTCCTCTTTCCGGTAAGATGGAATCGAACCAAACTGCTCCTCATACTTTTTGATGTTGACATTGAGCGCATTATGAAACGATTTCAGGTTCTGGGGGGTCATGACTATCCTGGCCTGGACCTTTGACTTGGGCGACCCCGGCATCAATCGGGCGAAGTCGATAATAAATTCGGAAGGAGAATGTGTGATCATAGCCATGTTGGCATAGATCCCTTCGGCTTCCTGTTCCCCTAATTCCACATTTATCCGGCGTTTCTGCTTGTCATCCATATTCGTTCTCCATCGATTTAGATTATCCCTAAAGACCCTAAACCTTAACCGGTGGATCTCACCCTGTCAAGACAGTGCTTCCCTGGAGTTTCCCCAATTTCTCTGATTCACACTGAAACATGACCTTGAGTGAGTTTAAGGCCTTTCTGGGGTACCCTATCAAGGAGGTCATTCCGGCTTGTCCGGAATCTACGGCGGGATGGATCCCTCACTGGTACGG